>JAJQEE010000001.1 GCA_021201865.1 Tannerellaceae bacterium
CAATTATACCATCTGTACAGACTCTTCAGAAAACATTCAACCGCTGACATATGAAACTATCGAAAACATAGCTGCCGGATGGGTGGATGCTCCCATTCTGAAGGTAGATACACTCCATGACCTGGAAATATGGATCATGTACACCAAATACAGAAAAGAATTGCCCATCTACAAATTCTATTTCGATGATCCGGAAAGACATCAGCTTTATATCTCCTCCCAAACCGGCGAAGTGCAACAGTTCACCACTGCGAAACAGAGGTTTTATGCCTGGATCGGTTCAATTCCTCACAAATTATATATTCCCGCTTTGCGGAAGCATACACAACTTTGGATCGATACGATCACTGTTTGTTCCCTGATCGCATTGCTGGTGTGCCTGACCGGATGTGTTGCCGGAGGGTACAGGTATTACCAATCCTATAAAAAGAGAGGAATATACACTACCCCCTACCGGAAGACAGCCTGGAAATGGCATCATGTGGCGGGAACCTGGTTCTCTCTTTTCCTGATCACCTGGACAGTCAGTGGAGCCCTATCCCTGAAAAAACACCTCAATGGATTGCCAAAACGCACACGGACTATAAAGTCTCTTCACGAATAAAAGGAAAGCAATTATCATTAGATAGCTATCACGCTGACTACCGGAAAATACAGGAGCAATACCAGGAGGTAAAAGAGATCCGCTGGAGCCATTTCCAGGACATTCCGGTATATCAGGCAATCATAGGGAATAAAGAATATTTCTTCGATGCTTCCGGAGAACAGATCTGTCCCCTAACGATCCCCGCTATAGGCATTGAAAAAGCAATCCGTTCCATTCACGGAGACTCCATGACTTACCAGTTACAATTAATCACAACCTATGAGAATTACTACTTGCCATGGAAACGGGAATTAGCGCTTCCTGTCTATAAAGTGGAAGTGAATGATCCGGATCAGAGCCTGTATTATATTAATCCGCAAACTGGAGAGTTCAAATACCTGAATACGAACCGTAAAGTCAGGAAGTGGTTATTTAGTGGGCTTCATTATTTTCATTTCAAACCTTTGACAGATTTTCCAGTGGTTTGGACAATCGTGATCTGGTTCTTAACTGGCGGCTGTATAGTCGTGACCGCTACCGGAACCTGGTTATCATTCACCTATCTGAAAAGGCATCTTAAACGAAAATCATAAAAACGTTGAATAGTGATCAGACAATATACCGTCCCAGATCACTATCCGGCTCAAGTACGGTGAAATCCAGGCCATAGTCGACCATCCGGCGGAGTAGTTTATTGTAATCCTCCACCGTATCCAGCTCAATACCAACCAATGCCGGGCCACTCTCCTTTTCGTTTTTCTTCATATATTCAAAACGTACAATATCGTCCGTATCCCCCAGGACCTTATTAACAAAATCTTTCAGCGCATGGGCACGTTGTGGGAAACGGATGATGAAATAGTGTTTCAGCCTTTCAAAGATCAGGGAACGCTCCTTAATCTCCTGCATCCGGTCTATATCGTTATTACTGCCACTGACAATACAAACCACATTTTTCCCTTTGATCTGATCAGCATAATGGTTCAAAGCTGTGATGCTCAATGCCCCGGCAGGTTCCACAACAATAGCATTTTCATTATATAATTTCAGGATCGTCGTGCAAACCTCTCCTTCCGGGATCAGACAGGTATCATCCACTACGCGGGAACAAATATCATAAGTCAGGTCTCCTACCCGCTGAACTGCAGCTCCGTCAATAAATTTATCAATATGCACCAACGTGATCGGATGCCCCGCTTTCAAAGCAGCCCGTAAACTGGGTGCCCCTTCCGGTTCCACGGCTATGATTTTAGTTTCAGGAGAATGATCTTTAAAATAAGCTCCCACACCGGAACACAAACCTCCTCCCCCAACAGGAATAAATATATAGTCTATCGGTTGTTCTGAAAGCTCATGCAGGATCTCGGTAGCAATAGTCCCCTGTCCTTCTATAATCCGGGGATCATCAAAAGGAGGAATAAAAGTCATACCATGGGTCCGGGTATATTCTTTGGCAGCAATGGCACAATCATCAAACGTATCACCCGTCAAAATAATCTCAATAAAGCCGTTACCAAACATTTTCGTCTGCTTGATCTTCTGCCGGGGAGTAATTTTAGGCATAAACACCACTCCTTTTACTCCTAAACGGTTGCAGCTATAGGCAAAACCCTGCGCATGGTTTCCCGCACTGGCACACACCACCCCTTTGTCCAGAACACTTCGTTCCAGGCTACTGATCATATTGTAAGCACCACGTAATTTGTAGGATCTTACGATTTGCAGGTCCTCCCGTTTCAGATAAATATTGGCTCCAAAATGTTGAGAAAGTGAGTTTATATACTGTAAAGGCGTCTCTAAAACTACATCTTTCAACCGCTTCCGGGCCTCCTCTATTTGAAGCCCGAAAAGTTCCGCATGTTTTCCCGACATAAATAAAATATCATTTATTTGATGGGCGCAAAGGTAAAAAATAATGTTATTCCTCCTGTATGGATGAATAATAAAAAGAAATCTTTCATACATTTGTCCCATAAAAATACAAGAAGTCGCTATAATAAATCTAACGTGTATGAAAGCACTGGTAAAGCTGCGCCCTGAAAAAGGGATCTGGATGGAAGAAGTTCCTGTTCCGGAAGTAGGAATTAATGATGTATTGATCAAGATCCGTAAGACTGCTATCTGCGGAACTGACCTCCACATCTATAAATGGGATGACTGGTCCCAACGTACGATCAAAACTCCGATGGTGATCGGTCATGAATATGTCGGAGAAGTGGTAGAGGTTGGTAAAGGAGTTGAGAACGTCCATGTCGGTGACCGGGTGACCGGAGAGGGACATATCGCCTGCGGATATTGCCGGAACTGCCGCCGGGGTAAAAAACATGTTTGTGAGAATACGATTGGTGTCGGTGTTAACCGGGATGGATCGTTTGCTGAATATGTAGCTATTCCCGGAGAAAACGTAGTCAAACTCGATGACCGTATTTCAGATGATATGGCCGCCATTATGGATCCCTTTGGAAATGCGACCCATACCGCACTTTCTTTCCCTTTGATTGGGGAAGATGTGCTGATCACCGGGGCCGGATTGATCGGTTGTATGGCAACAGCCATCTGCCGTTTTGCCGGAGCAAGACACATTGTGGTCAGTGACCTAAGTGAATATCGCCTGAACATAGCCCGTCAGATGGGAGCCACTCTCACTGTGAACCCAACTCAGGGTGAATCTATCGGAGGAGCAATGAAACAACTGGATATGCAGGGGTTCGATATCGGTCTGGAAATGTCCGGATCACCAAAAGCATTTAATGAAATGGTAGACAATATGTATAATGGGTCCAAAATCTCTCTCCTGGGTATCCTGCCGGACAATACAAATGTAGACTGGAATAAGATCATTTTTAAGGCTTTGACATTGAAAGGTATCTACGGTCGTGAAATGTGGGAAACCTGGTATCAGATGAAACAAATGCTGATCACGGGTATTAATCTGGAGCCTGTTATTACTCACCGTTTCCATATCGACGATTTCCAGAAAGGGTTCGATGTAATGGAAAGCGGCAATTGCGGTAAAGTACTCCTGGAATGGGATTGAGATCTGTTTTTTTAGAAACAACAGAAAAATAGTCACCACTAAACAGACGAATTACTAATATACTTATTAGCCGGATTTAATATACTTATTAGATAGACTTAATAAGTATATTAGCCAGTGCTAATAAGTATATTAAAAAAGAAAGCCTGGGACTGCTTTAATAAGAAGGTCCGTCCGATTTAGCCTGGACACCATTCTTCCTCGCCTCTTCAATCAGTATCTGGCGCTGTTGGGATGTGAACCGCTCCGTGTACCACTCCATGACAAATAAAGGAGGAGGACAATCCTTCAGGGTTTCTTTGAAGGCTTCCATCTTCTGCGTCAGCATTTCAACTACTTCCGGATGTTGATCCCTGACATCATGTTGTTCACTGATATCGGTTTTCAGATTATACAACACCGTACCATGTGCTGGTACATCCTCTACCCAGAAATTTCCTTTCCGTACCTCTTCCGGGACAATCATTTTCCAGTCTCCGCTGCGATAGGCTAACACGTTTCCAAATTCAATGTAGGCAAAATCCTGATTGGCTCTTTTTCCTTTTCCTGTCAGAACCAGAGAAATATCTTCTCCATCAATTATCCTGTCTGTGGGAACTTTTCCACCTCCGATATTTACTAAGGTAGGAAACCAATCCAGCATGCAGGCCATATCTGTATGCACCTGTCCTGGTTTAATTTCTTTTTTCCACCGGATAATGGCCGGTACTCTCTGTCCTCCCTCCCAGGAAGTTCCTTTCCCCTGAAACAGCGGAGTTGCTTTTCCCCCATGAGGCCCTTCTGTCAACCAGGGGCCATTATCACTGGAAAAGATAACAATTGTATTTTCATCCAGCCCCAGTTCATCCAGTTTATTCAATACCTCTCCGATCCCCCAGTCCAGTTCTTCTATGACATCACTATATAAACCATGAGGAGATCTGCCTTTAAAAGCAGGAGAAGCCCCCAATGGGACATGGGGCATGTTATGAGCCAGATAGAGGAAAAACGGACGCTCTTTGTTTTCTTCAATAAAACGGACAGCCCTCTGTGTATAGTTGTAAGTAATGGAATCCTGATTAACCACCCGGTTTCCGGCTTCGTTGTTCTCCATATAAATACTGGGATTCATATCATTGGAATAAGGGATCCCGAAATATTCATGGAAACCACGTTGCAGAGGACGGTACTCAGGCATATGCCCTAAATGCCACTTTCCGACAATGCCCGTATAATATCCGGCTTCCTGCAAAGCGTTGGCCATGGTAATTTCATTTTGTGGCATACCTGTGTAGCTACCGGAAAAGAAGACTCCGTGAATACCCATCCGGATAGGATGCCTTCCGGTCATCAGTCCCGCCCGTGAAGGGGAAGAAATAGAAGAAGCAGAATAGAAATCAGTAAAACGGATCCCATCAGATGCTAATTTATCCAGATTAGGGGTCCGGTTGATCTTAGAACCATAACAGCTCAGGTCTCCATATCCCAGGTCATCTGCATAGATGAAAATAATGTTTGGTTTTTCCTGGTTTTGTGCTCTCGCAGGTAGACAGCCCAATAAAACACTGGAAGTAAGTAGAATCGTGTTTTTCATATTGAATGTATTAGTTATATTTTATTCAAAAACAGCTGGCAATTTACAAATAATATCTATAGATATATTCCTTTCGAATATGGATAATAAATTTTTACCGGTTCAAATTATTTTTATCTTTGTTTATTATTTGCATAACTAACCTTTCTTTTAACATGAAAAACCAACGAAAGGATCAACTACAATATTTGACAATAGGAAGTACGGATGAAGACTGGGAAATTGTAGTCACTACGATTGGTTACCAGTTTATTTCTCCGGAATCCAAGTATCCTTTATCCCGGCATCCGGAGGATTATGACTTTACTCCTCAGACAGGACGTATATTAAATGAATACCAGTTGGTTTATATTACCAAAGGAAGCGGCTATTTTTCTTCCCAATCCTGCAAAAAGCAGAAGATTGGGGCCGGAACCATGATCCTTCTCTTTCCCGGTGAATGGCACAGTTATTATCCGGATAAAGAGACCGGTTGGGATGAATACTGGGTGGGCTTCCGGGGAATCCACATCGACCGGCGGGTGGAAAAGAAATTTTTTACCCGGGAAGATCCGTTGCACCGGATCGGGATCAGTGCCACTCTTGTGGGCTTATATGAAGATATTCTCCGGCTGGCTACAGAAGAAAAATCAGGTTATCAGCAAATGATTTCCAGTATCGTACTGCATATTCTGGGCTCTGTTTATTATAAAGAACGGAATAATTCTTTTACCAATACTTTTGTGGTAGATAAGATCAATGAAGCCCGTATCCTGATGAAAGAAAGAGTGGAAGATCCACTTAGCCCGGAAGAGATCGCTTCTCAGTTAGGATTGGGATACTCCTGGTTTCGCCGTATGTTTAAAGAATATACCGGTGTCTCTCCTGCACAGTACCAGTTGCAACAAAAACTATTACGGGCCAAAGAATTGTTGATTGGAAGCCATTTGAATATTTCTGAAATAGCGTATAGTCTCCGGTTCGAAAATGCCGGACAATTCTTCACATTCTTTAAGAAAAAAGAAGGCGTCACTCCTTCAGAATTCCGGGAAAGGGCACACTAAGATGTTCACTGTCAATGATATCGTTCTCAATAATATTTTCAATCCACGGAAGCAACGTCAAGACAGGAAGCTTCTGCTTCTATCCTATTACAAATAGGATTATTGAAAAGGTTACTCTGACTGATTTCCCAGGTAAAACGAAAAAATGGTTCTTAAACACGAATGTCGGGATACATCATAAATCAAAAAAGATGTTTTCCTGAGCCATCCTCCTTCTTCGTATCATTTATTCTTATTATTTTTGACACCGGTAACATAAAAGATTGATATGGAAAAGCTGATCTCCTACCCTTTATCTGTGATCTACTATCTGCTATTTGGTACTCTTTTAGTCCTGTTTCACCCCATCCAATGGATCTGTTTCAATCTGTTTGGTTATAAAGTACATAAGAAAAGTGTAGACATTCTTAACTTTTTTCTGGTAGCTAATACCTACCTGCTGGGGACCCGGTATAAAATTGAAAACCTATCCTCCCTACCCTCAGGAGTACCTATCATTATAGCAGCTAATCATCAAAGTTTGTATGATATCTCCACAATGATATGGTTTATGAGGAAAATCCATCCCAAATTCATCAGTAAGATCGAATTAGGAAAAGGAATTCCCAGTATATCCTATAATCTGAAGCATGGTGGTTCTGTGCTAATTGACCGGAAAGATCCCAAGCAATCCCTGTCGGAGATCCGGAAAATGGCGGAATATATTGAAATCAACAAACGGACGGCCGTGATTTTCCCGGAGGGGACCAGAAGCAAGAACGGTAAACCCCGCCGTTTTGCAGAGAACGGATTAAAGATCCTATGTAAATATGCTCCTTCTGCCTATGTGATTCCGGTAACTATTAATAATTCCTGGAAAATGACTAAATGGGGATCCTTTCCTATGGGGTTAGGAAACAAACTAATATTTACCATTCATGAACCCCTCGCTGTTAAAGATATGCCCTTCCCTACTCTTTTTGAAAAAACAGAACAGGCGGTTATAGACAGGATTATATAAATAAACAAAATACAACTCAATAGAAGAAATGATAGATATAAGTCTTAAACATATAAAAGAAATGTTTAAAGACAATCCGGACTTCCCTAAGCAGCACTGGATAAAAAAACTCCTTTTTTCCACAACTGAAAAGATGGGGTAAATAGAGGCTGAGATTGATGTAAAACGGTTTTCTATTTGGCGATTGTTACTTTTTTGCCTTTCAGGATACTAATCGTGTAACAGGCTAATCCGGCCCATACAAAAGCAAAGCAGATGAGATATTCTATACCAAAAGATTCACCATACACAAAAATGCCCAGCAGCAATTGAAGTGTAGGACATACATACTGGATGAACCCCATAGTGGATAAAGGAATCACCTGAGCTGACTTGCCGAACCAATAGAGCGGAATAGCTGTAACCACACCACTTACAACTAATAGTAAACTTGTTACTCCAGAGGAAGGAAAAATGGACATTCCTTCCATATTTTCCGCTGTATAAAATAAAAAAGCTAATGCGAATGGACAAACCATCATGGTTTCTACTGACAGGGCAGGCATAGATTCAAGTTTTGCTTTCTTTTTCAACAATCCATATAGTCCAAAAGAGGTCGCCAAACTTAAAGAAACCCACGGAAACTGACCGTAACTAATTGTGAAATACGTAACTCCAATAAGAGCCAGCACAACCGCAGCTTTTTGCATGGGTGCCAGGCGCTCCTTCAAAAATATATATCCTAAAAAGACATTTACTAACGGATTGATGTAGTATCCTAATCCCGCCTCAATAATATGGTTACTCTCAACGGCATAAATATATATACCCCAGTTAGCACTGACCACAAAGCCAGCCAGTCCTAACCGGAGCAAAAGTTTAGGTTGTTTAATATAACTGATAAAAGTTTGCCGGTTAGTGAGTAAAACCCAGCCCAGGAGAAATAAAAATGACCAGACAATACGGTGAGCCAGTACATTTACAGCTGGTATCCCTGTGATTGCTTTCCAGAAAATAGGAAAAAGTCCCCAGACAACATAGCATGCCACTGCATACCCAATCCCCTGATTATAACTTAAACTTTTATGATTTGACGACATCGCTTGTTTACCATTAGAACTGGCAAAGATAAAGTTTTCATCGGAGAATATGTGTGAGGTGGCTCTGTTATCTATCAAATCACTTATGCTTCTTCGTACATCAATGCCCAAAGTACTCCGAAACGGTCCACAACTTCGGCATATCGTTTAGCAAAATAGGCTTCAGCCAATTTGCATGGGATTTTTTGTGATCCTACGCAAAGTTTGACATACAACTCTTCCGCCTAGACTATTGAATCATAGACAAGGATCATCATATGCTCATTCCCGAAACTCCGTTTGTCACTGGGCAATGTGTCTGCAACACTCATTGAACCTACGGAAAAAAGAATACAACAATGCAATATTTTTTGTTTGAAATCCTACGAAACTTCCGGCATTCCCGGTTCTGCAGGCATAGAACCGTAACAATATAGGTTTTCCACTGTTCCACCCAGTACATTAGCATAGAAGTTGGCAGCTTCTTCAAAAAGAGAGGGAACGGAAACCAAATTCTACACACCTTATTTTCAAAAGATTAAAACCCCAATAAATTATTGGCACTGGATAGTATACAAGCAAAAAGCATAGCTTCGCCATGATTGGCACTTAGGTGATTCACAGGTAAAAAAAGCACAATTATAAGCACAAAAGACTAATATTTTGCTTGTCTTATAGGCTGCAATTTATAATAATATCAAGTTACAGATTTTCTGATTGATTACTATTCAACAAATCTCTATTAATAAAACCTTCATTCATTTTTCTCCAACGATGCTTGACATATTTTTCAAAGTCATCATTTTCTAGTTTAAGTTTATCTGCATGATCAGAAATAATGATCTGAGGTTTAAATTCATATTCCTGAAATAGATCGTCTACAAAATCAATTACCTGCTGAAACAAATTAGTAACAGCTTGTAAATCTGTATCAATTCTTTCCTCTTTACCCTCCATTTTCTTTAATGTTCCCGGATCAAACATTTCTTTAATATCAATAACTGTAGGAAAATATACTTGTGTTGGCTGATCCAGAAAAAGAATGGTAGGAACTAATGCTTTATCTCCAAGAGAAGAAAAGTATTTTAAAATACTTAAAAACAAACAAATGTGAGAATATAACTAATTTGCACCACTTCCCATGGATCTTAAATAAATTTTCTTGTGTTCCTTATCTAATTTCTTTAAATGGTATAATTCAAAAGTCTTTATATCAAATTGAAGATTAATGGGCTGATAAGATTCTTCAAAATCTAAACTTATTCCAATTTCATTCTCCTTCTCATAGGCATGCTCGTACTATTCGCGCACAGCCCCCTCGCCCCATTCATATACACCCTATTTTAAGACCATGAAAAAAAACACTCCAAACCTTTACACATATATTAAATTTCTTACAAAAGAGATGTTATATCTCTTTTGTAAGTTTTTCGGCTTTTATGATGTTTAGGGTTTTGTCGAAATGGTGGGTTGTTTGCAGGGTTTGGATGTATTCTGTGCTCCAGAATGGGTGGGTGATTAGAATTTTTTGGTTGTTGTGGGTGATGATGTAGGTGTTGTTTGTTTTTGTTGGGTTTTTGAGCCGGTTTGTTATGGTTTGGATATGGGAGTGCCAATAGGGCGCTGTGAAGTCTATGGGTTGGTTGGGGTCGTGGGCTATTTTTGCGAGGTCTAAGCCTAAGCGCCAGTGCATGGTGCTGTGGTGTTGTTGGTTGTAGAAGTCGCGTGTGCAGTCGTAACAGGAGCTGCTGCATTGGGTTTGGTGTTCTTGTTGCATGAGGGATTCGTAGATGGGTTGGTTTTCCTGAAATGGTTTGATGAATGCGTTGTAGGGTACGTCTTCGAAGATTCGGCCGCTTAGGTAGTTGCAGTAGCCAGCTCCGTTTTCCAGGCGTTCGACGAGGAATATTTCGCTTTGTTTGTTTTTGTTGATTTGGTATCCTACTTCTATTTCGCTGGTTTCTATGTCGAGGTAGCTGCAGATGGCTCGTTGCAGGAGGTATCCCCATGAGATGAAGGCGGCTTTGATTTCTTCATGGTTTTGGTTTGACGGAAGTGGGTTGAGGTCGGTTTGGGGTGTTTGTTTGTTTATACTGAGTGCGAGGACTCCTGTTGTTTTGGAGGCGATGAGTGCTATTTGTTTTTCGTCGAATGTGTAGGGTTGGTTATTGGGTGGATAGGCTTCTTTGGCGACGTAGCGGTTTGTGTCGGGTAGCCGGCCGACTTTGAATAGTTTGCCGTCGTTGGTGTTTATCTGGTGTACAAGGCCGTTTTTGGGGAGGATGTTTGATTTTATGGTGAGGTTATGGCATGGGGCTGTGTATTCGAGTTTGGCTTCTGCATCTAATGTTAGGGATGTGGTGTAGGGTTGGAAGTCGAAACGTCCGTTGAAGTCTTTGATGTCGGCATCGTAGTCGGTGCAGAATCCTAAGGGGGGTGCAGGCTTCGGTGGTGGTTATGTGGGGGGATTCGCAATGGGGACATTTTGTTATTGTGTCTTTCGCGAGGGTTGTGTAGTTGCAATTCATGCAGATTTGTACGTTTTTTTCGAGTTGGTTTAGTCCGGATTGTTCTTTGGGTTTGCCTGCATCGCTTTCGTAATGTACAAAGCCGACGGCTTTTAGTAGTTGTTTGTCTTTTACTATTTCGCTGCCGGGTGCGAATGATGTGATGGCTATGTCAAGGTTTCTGTCTATTACTTCGCTGGCAGGTAGTTTGACTGGTTTTTTTATGGTAGAGCAGGCGGACTCTTGTGGGGAATCCGAACATGGGGAGTAGTCCGGCGTTGGAAAGTTTTTCACTTAGGGCCCGTTGGGGGAAGTCGGGGTTGTCGATTGTGTTGTCGATGTCGTTTATTAGTTCCCGGGTGATGTATTGTTTTATTTCGTGTTTGGTTTTGTTGAGGTTGGTTCCGGTGGTTACGCAGTTGATGATGCGGTCGATTTCTGCCGGATTTTGTTGAATCCATTGTTGGACTTCGTGCCGGTTTTTGTTTTTCCACATGGTGTCTGTTCCGAAGTCGCCGTGTATGTTTTCGGATAGGCCTTTTATTGTTGTGTTGTTGAAGGCGTTTTGAAGTACCTGGCGAATTATCATTCGTTCGGCTATTTCGCTGCTGGTGGTTTCTAAGTAGGGGTCGCGGGGGATGGCTGATACCATTCGTTCGGTCTGGAAGTAGTGGGTTTGGTCGTGGCTGTTGGCTTTTGCGATGGTGAGGGCTACGGAGAGGGCGTGGCCTCTACGTCCGGCTCGTCCTACGCGTTGCTGGTAGTTGAATCGTTGGGGTGGTACGTTTCCCATCATGACGGCCGAGAGGGAGCCGATGTCTACTCCGGCTTCCATAGTGGTGGTTACGCTGAGGAGGTCTATTTCTTCTACCAGTTTGTTTTCGTCTTTGAGGAGTATGCCCTGAAAGAGTCGCTGGCGTTTGGTGGAGTCTTCTTTGGAGGTTTGCCCGGTTAGTTCTTCGCAGTGTAGCCGGAAGGGTTGTGATTGGGTGAGATAGATGTAGTAGTCGGCCGGGTTGTGGAGGTCGGCTTCTGTTATGGTTTGTTTTACGAGGGTTGGCGAGCAGCAGTTTGTGCAGTGTCCGCAGGATTCGTGGAGGTGTGGGGTGTTGCATTTTTTGCAGAGCCAGAGGTTGTCGCCGGGGGTTGTTTTTTTTGAAGTATAGTCCTTCTCCGGTGAGGATTTTTTCGGTAGATTTGAGTATTTGTTTGGTTTGTAGTATGTGTGTTAGTTTGTCTAGGGTGGGTTTGTTTCGTTTGGTGTCTCCATAGATTTGTCTGGCATATTTCCAGATGGATTGTGGGAGTCCGGTGCGTTGGTATTTTGTTTCGTATCCGTCTATCCGCCAGTTTTCTCCGAGGAGGCGGATGGCTACGTCTACAAATTGGGTGAATTTGGGGTCTTCGCCTGTTATGTTGGCTGTGACGTATCCGAGTTTGAGTGCTTCGAATGACCTGTTTTTGTGTGCGAAGATGATGACGAGTTGTTCTACGTTGCACTGGAAGATGATGTTGTCAAAGAAGGTGGTTTGTGTTCCGATGTCTTTGCGGGTTATATTTCCGGGTGTCCACTGGAATGGTTTGTGCCAGGGTGTTTCGCGCCAGTTGTTTAGTGAGGGTTTGGGGCCTGCGGGGTTTATGCCGAGGCGGAGTATGTCGAGGAATACTTTGTATTGGATGTTTTGTAGTCCGGGGGTTGTTTTTTGAGGAAGCTGTTGAGTTCTATTATTTCTTTGTCTTCGGGGAAGTACATGCCTTCTTCTTCTCCTTTTATGAGTAGGTATTTTTCTGCGTATTGGTTTTTTTCCTGTATCCAGGTTTTTATTCTGTTTTTGTCGGTTTCTGTGAGGGGTTGTTTTTGTCTTATTTTTCGCAGGAGGTGTATGTTTTCGTCTTCGTGGGCGAGTGAGTTGAGTACGGTTTGCCGCAGAACGTCACGGTAGTGGTCGAGTTCGATTCCGGCTGATAGTTTGGCGGCTGCCTGGCGGCTGTCTGAGAAGAGTACGAGTTTGGGCTGGTCGTTTTTGCCTGTTTTTAGTATTCGCATGAGTGCGTCTGCCATGACCTGGTTTACTTTTTGTACTCCTGTGTTGTGGGTGCTGATGGGTGAAAGGGAGTGTTTGTCTTCTGTTTTGTATGTGAGATGGCAGTTGGGACAATAGTTGGGGTATTCTATTGGGTAGCTGTCGTCCGGCTGGAAGATGGAGAGGTTTCCTTGTATTGTTTTTTGGAATTTGCCTGTGTATATGTTGAGTGTTGCCCAGTTCCAGTGGGTGTCTGTTTTTTGTTCGGGGGTTATTTTACGGTTCCAGATGGTGATGCGTTTGGGATGTTGTTTTACGGGGTGTTTGCTGAGGTAGTTTTCTCCGGCTTCCTGGTTGTTGTAGCCTGCGAGGTATATTTCGCCACAGCCCCGGCAGATGGGTGCTTCGTAGATTTTGGCTCCGCAGGGGCATGTGTTGATTCCGGGGCTGCGGTATAGTTTGCCTATTTTACGGTCGTCCCATTTGTATTGTTCTTCTATTTGGGTGCAGTTTGGGTTTGAGCATGCCCAGAGTCCGTCTATGTTGCGGAAGAAGTTGTGGGAACGGATGGGTTGTAGGGCTGCTCCGGTTTTTGTGGTGCATTGGCAGAGTAGGATGAGGAGTCCTTCTAATGCGGTTTGGTTTTGGGGGTGTCCGGGGAATAGTTTTTGTGTTAGTTGCGGGAGTTTTTGTGCGATGAGGCGTCCGGGGGTTGTATCGTCCTGCATGGCGTATTTTAGGGAGGTTAGGAGTTGGTATTTTTCTATTATTGGTTGTATGTGTTGCAGGCTGTTTGTTTGAACAGGTAGTCTTGTGCCTGTTTTATTCCATTGGTGTTGGCGATGGTTGCAAATTGTATGAGGGTGTCGGCCGGGAGTGTGATTTCCGGTTTTTGTGTTATGGGTGTGTGGGGTGGATTGGTGAGTAGTCTGAATTTTTCGGTGTAGTTGTTTTTTCTACTCCGAAGAATGAGGTAAGGTATTCTTCTGTTTTTTCGTTTTCCTGCATGGAGGCGCTGGATGCAAGGAATTGTATTTGTTTGTGATTGGGATGCCGGCCGAGTTTGTCGAGCAGGAGCCGGAGGAGGTAGGCTACTTCGGTGCCTGCTGTTCCGCGGTAGGTGTGCATTTCGTCTATGACGAGGTGGAAGATGTTGTTTTCGTCTTCGTCAAGCCATTGGCGGGTTTGCTGGAATATGGTTTTTTCCTGTTTTCTGAATAGCATGATGTTTAGCATGCTGTAGTTGGTGATGAGGATGTCGGGCGGGGTTTCCTGCATTGTCCATCTGTCCCAGAGTTCGGCGGTGTCTGGTTCCATGTTGGTGACGTGGTAGATGAGTCCTCTTTCGGGGGCTTGTGCATGGGCTTCTTTGGCTGCTTTCCATGCGGTGATATGTTCGTCTTTTTTTATGCGGTTTGCTTGTTTGCGGCTGTCTGTTTTGAGGCCGCTTGTGTCTGTTTTGCCGGTGTAGCGTCCGAAGTAGAAGCGGTGTCCGCCCCGGTTATTGTTTAGCCAGTTGCGGGCTTCATCGCTGTTTAATGATTTGCGGAGGCGTATCATTTGGTCTTCAGCGAGGGCGTTGAGGGGATAGAGTATGAGTGTGCGGACTGCTCTTGTCCGGGTTTGTTTCCAGTTCTGGGATTCGTTTATGAGGTCGGCTATGACGGGCAGGAGGAAGCATTCTGTTTTTCCTGAGCCTGTTCCGGTGGTGGCTATGATGTGTTTTCTTTGCTGTATGTTTTTTTTGACTGCGTATTGGATGGCTTCTTTTTGATGTTTGTAGAGTTTGCGTTCTTTTCCTGCGGTATCGGGGAAGAGGCCGCATTTTGCGAAGGCTGCCAGGTCTGGTGTGAGGTCATGGCTGTTTTCCTGACAGACTTGTGTGAGGGTTGTGTCTTCTTTGTATGCGGGTACGAGTTCTATGATGGGGGGGGCTGGCAGATGGCGAGTCCTTGTTCATATAGGCTGCGTCTTTCTTTTGTTAGTTTTTTGTGTGCTAAGGGTAGTCCACTGTCTATGTATTTTAAGTAGATTTCTCTTAGTTCTCTCCATATTTTGATTGGGTTATCCATTTGTTATGTTTGTTTTTGTGTTGAATATCCGGTTTATTTGTTTTATTGTTGTTATTGGGGTATCAGGGTAACTGGTCTGAAAGTTGTTTTCTGTTTTGACCGCATTTTCCTGATGGAGTGAGTTTTGCCTTAGTAACCTTTCTACCAGTATGGGTAGGTTGAGGTTGTGGGCTGTTAGTGTTTGTGTTTGTTTGTTGTAGGTGAAGAGGTTTTCTCTTTCAATGGAGTTTTGATAGGATTCGGCTAATAGCCGTCCTTCGGGGTTTTGTGTGTTGGAGGGTATTTGATGGTATTTTCCGTTTATTTTGAGGTAGTGCACATAGCTGGCAGGGTCTGTCCGGCAGATGCCTGTTTGTTTTTGTTGCCATTTCCATTCGTGTTGGTTGGTGTCGTAGTATTGTAGTTTTGGTGTGGTTATATGGGTTTTTTCAAAGTTTTGTACGATGTCTTTGATTGGTGGGAAATGGGTGAATGGGGTTGTTTGGGTGTGTTTGCGGTGTTCGCATTTTAGTTCCCGGCATAGGGTTTGTATGTTTTTGTTTGCCAGCGGAAAGCGGATGATGCCGAATTGGTCTTCCCGGTATTTTGTAGTGGTAAGTTTGGCTTTCCGGTTTTCGGAGAGGTTTATGCCTACGGCTGTTGATTTATGTGGATAGGTGATGATGATGGGTGGTGCTACCTGGTATTTTCCATTGCCTATGAATTCTACTATTCCTATTTTGAGGAGTGGGTATAGTAGTTGTAGGGTGGAGTGTTCAGGTGGTATGTTGTTGTTGATGCATAGTGTTTTACAGGCTGTACGTATTTGTTCATGGCTCCTAACGCTGAAGTGTTTGAGCCATTTGAACAGGAGTGCTTGTATGTGTGTTCGTTGATCCATGTTTATTTGTTTAGGATGTGGTCGATTTCTTTGTCTACTGCTGCTTTGACTACATTCCTGTGGTGGTCGTCGGCAGCGAGATTTTGGAAGAAGTTTGCCGGCAGGTATTTTGTTCCGGGTTGTGGGATGGGGTTTGGTTTTTCCCTGATGTTTCCACGGAAGCCTATGGTGCCCCAGTCCTGAAATGTTTCTTTGTGAATGGGGAGTCCTATCTGGGGTTCGTTAAATGGGGCTATGGTGGCCAGGATTTTTAGGTTTTGCGGGAATGGGGTGCCTGCATAGGGTATGTGGTTGCGAATGCCTGCGAGTGTGTCGAGTAAGGGGCGGGCATAGCATTCGGGGGCGGACATGTTGATGTCTTCCAGTGGGAGGAAGTGGTATGTTTCGGGGTTGTTATGGGCTGTTTCCCAGATTTTGCCCAGTCCGTTTTCCCATAGTTGGCGGAAGTGTAGCCAGTCGGGGTCTACGTGTTGGATGATGTACCGGGCGTTGTTGGTTGCCTGGATGATTGCGATTCCTAACCGGGTGTTTTCGATTAGTATGGCGTTGTAGAATGTGAGGATGTTGCGGGTTATTCTGCCATAGTTGTTTGTGCTGAGGTTGTGGTGGCTGAGCTGGTATGTTATTTGTTCTTCGAGTTCTTCTTTGGTTGTTATTGTGGGGCAGTTTTGGTTGATGTGTTTTTCTATGATGAATGAGTTTGTAAGGGGTGCGACAAGGTTGGTTTGAGGGGTATGGGTTTGTTGCAGGACTTCTTTTATGATGGTGAAGTCCTGAATAATGCGGGTTTTGTTTTCTTTCAGGGTGTTCAGTTGCTGAGTTGTTGTTTTTACTGATTCTGAAAGGGTTGCAAGGGTTGTTTGGTGTTTTTTCTTTTGGTTTATCAGTTCTTGTATTTCGTTGTTGAGTGAGTTTTTTTGTTGTTCTATTTCGTTTTGATATTGTTCTTTGTATTCTTCTTTGTGTTTTTCGAGGGTTATTTGGAATTGCAGGTGTAGGCTTTCGGAGGTATCAATGAGGGTTTTGATATCTTGTTTTGTTAGTTCTAACTGGTCAAATTTTTGTTTGATTCGCTCTAAGCGTATTTTGTCGGCTTCTAACCGGTCGGGGTCGATGTCGAGTTTTGCCAGTAGATTGGGTATTTCTTCTCTCCAGTATGTGTTTTGGTCGAGGTAGTCTACTTCTTTGTTGTTTGTTTGTTTCAGGCTGTCGCGGAACCATTCAAAGAGTTGTTTGTCGTTTTTGCAATCGAGTACGATTGATTCTTCCTGTGGCTCCTGAATGAGACGGTATGTGTTTTCTGTGATGAGGAGGTTTTCCTGTTCAAGATCCCACATGCGTATCCGGTAGTTTACGGCGGGTTCTATTTTGCCGTTTTTTATTTTTAGGTTGCCTATGATGAATTTGTCGGTTATGCCGTAGAAGTTGCCGTTGGTCTGGTCTTCTAAGGTGATGGTGTCGAGGTTTGCGACGAGTCCGTTTCTTTTGAATCCGTTGATTTTTCTGGCGGGGATCCCGAAGTTTTTTACTTCCGGATTTTCTGTTTTTATTTTGTAGGCATCTTTTCCGGGTTCTGCCCGGGGGTTTTCTTCTACTTTGAAGGAGATGATGTCGTTGAGTTGATGTTTGAATTTATGGAAGAAACCGGGTTCAAATATGTAGCCGTAGGGTGGAAATATTTTTTGGGCTTCGTATTCCGTTAGTTTGGTTACGGTTCCATTGTTTGATTGTAGGGCGAGAACTCTGATTTGGGCGTGTTTTTCGCCTCGTTCTCTTTCTATTATACCGATTGCTTTGGTTGTTGTTTCGTTAAATTCCATATTTCGCTCTTTTTATTGCTTTTAGTACTTGTGTTTTTGTGTTTGTATTGTTGGTTTCCCGGGTTAAGTAGTTAATCCAGGTTCGTATGTTTTCTTTTTCTCCGGGTGTATCTTCTATCGGAAAATTGTTTATCAGTCCTATTATCTGACAGTTTTCGGTTGCCGGATGCCAGGTTTTTTGTTCTTCGTTTATTATCCATCCGTTGCAGGTGCTTTGGGGGATGTAGTGGGGTTGTCTGATTTCAAATTTTTCAATGGAGGATTCGTGTACGAGTTTGTATATGCCAGGTTCGAAGTTGGTACAGTTTATTTGTTGACTTTCTATTTTTGAGCCATTTATCCAGGCTGTTGTTTTTTCCTGAAAGTTTATCTTTGGGCCGCAGCCGTGCATCCAGGCTTTGTAGGCTAATTTTAAGCCTCCTTCTATTTTGTAGTTTCTTGGATGCCGGGTGAAGAAATAGTCCCAAAATGGGTGTCCTGTTTTTTTCTCGAGTGTACCGGTTTGATATATTTCGTAGTAGTTGTTGGGGTGTTTGGTTATGTTTCGGAATGTGCGGATGCGTTGATGTGCTTCGCTGTATTGTTTGCAAATGATGGTGTATTTGTAACCGGGTTCGAAATGGCGGACGTATTCTGCTTCGCCTGTTTCTTCGTCTGTTTGGAAGATGAGCAGTTCGTCACTGTAGATTGGGTGATGGTTTTCTATTTGGCTGAAGAGTCCTTTGGATGATAATGGTATTTTATTGATGGGTTCAAATTCGTCATTGAGTACCATAATGTAGTGTAGGTTTTTAGAAAGATAGAGGTGGCTGTTTTTTGTGCTTTTTTCTTTCCTTTTCCTGATGTGTTTTGTTGTTGGCCGGATGGGTATGTTCCGTCCCATTCGTTGATGAAGTAGTCGTATATTTGTTGATATAGGGGCATGGTGTCTCCCCTATCGTTTAATAGTTTGTTTTTTATTTTGTTGTATCTGCCGGGCATGCCGCTTTCCCGTTCTGTGGCTTTTATGAGTAGGGCGAAGTCTTCAAATGGGATGTATTCTGATGGGGTTACTCCTATTCTTTGAAAGAGGATGGATGTTTTCCGAAGGTCTTCTTTGTTTAGGAGTGCCTGTGAGAATGGGTATTGTATGTAGCGTCCTTTGCCGGAACTTTGACCGGGGATGTTTATACGGTAGTCGTTTTCTCCGGCATATTGTTTTAATTTTTCCCAGATGGTGTCCTGGTTGTCTGCGTATAGTTTTTGCAGGGTATTGGTGTCTATCCGGAGGAAGTCTGCCAATCGTGGGTTGTATTCACGGGCGGAGTATTCTACGTCGTCCTGCATTTGGGATACCATGAATATCTGTATGGCACATAGTCCGAAGTAGTTTTCGTTTGCCCGTGTTATCGACCAGTCTTTCAGTTCATAGGCTATGGTACGCTGAAAGGTTTTGCCGGTGATGTTTTCTTTGTTCAGAAATTCTGTTATGATGGTTTCATCTACGGAGAATAAGATTGTTTCCCCTCTTTTTCCGGGTGGGAAGAATTTTGTTTTTATGTACTGATTGAAGTTCTGGTATAGCATGTTTGTGTTTTTTAGATGGTACAAAATTAGTGATTATTTAAGTGATATTGTATTAGTTTTGGATACATTTTTTTATGTTGTTATATAGAAAAAAAGTGTAACTGGAATTTATACAGTTACTATTATCATCCGGTCTCTATTGCAGCACTTACAAACAAATAATCAAAGAAACCGACGAAACATACAGGAACTATCCTGAATACATTATACCCTAATGAGAAAACCTGTGAAGCGAGCACTATCTAAGCCTAATCCCGTCTGGTATATAACCACGCCCACCAAATAAGTACTCCCTGCAAAGGTAAACGCAAAAGAGCAATCCAAAGTCCCGGATTATGAGCCTGATAATAATCAATAGCCATCTGGATATTGGCGGGAAAAATAGCGAGTAATAAAAGAATAGTCAGCCATGCTCCCAGCCAGCGTGTGGGGGGGCATAAGGAGGAGGATACCCACAATGACTTCCGCCACACCGCTTAACAGGACAAGCGGATAGTGCCACGGAAGCCATGGGGGCATAATCTGCATATAAAACGCAGGGTTACGGAAATGGTTAAGTCCGGCGAGCACATACAAGGCTGCCATCAGGTATAAAAAGTACTTTCTCATTCTTTAGTTTACAAATCCATTCCACCCGAAACCTCAATCCGCTGACCATTTATCCACTTGGCCTCGTCTGTACACAAGAAAGCAATTACACCCCCTACATCATCCGGAAGTCCGGCACGGCCCAAGGCAGTAACATCCGCTATGTGTTTATTAATTTCCGCATTATCCCGTGTGCGTCCGCCTCCAAAATCAGTGGCTATTGCTCCCGGAGCAACCGCATTCGCCCTTATCCTGCGTGGCCCGAGTTCTTTCGCCATATAACGGGTCAATACCTCTACAGCCCCTTTCATGGAAGCATACCCGGAGGAACCGGGATTGGAAAAACGGGTCAGCCCCGATGAAACATTGACAATACCGCCTCCATCATTCAGCAACTTCAATGCTTTTTGGATAAGCAGGTAAACTCCTTTAAAATGAATATGATACACTGCATCCAGTTGCTCCTCTGTCGTGTCGGAAATAAGAGAATAAAGAGCTGTGCCCGCATTATTAATAAGGAAATCAAATTTTGGACCACCCATTTCATTTCGCAGGCAATCCTCCAGTTGTCCGAAAAAAACTGTCAAACGACTTCACGTTACGTGTATCCAGTTGTAAAGCGGCAGCCTTCCGTCCTATGGAATGAATTTCAGACACCACCTCGTCCGCAGCCTGTTTATTATTGTTATAGGTGATAATTACATCCAATCCTTTTTGGGTCATATGTATCGCAGCACTTCTTCCTATACCCCGGCTTCCGCCTGTAATTAAGGCAATTTTGTTCTTTGTATCCATTGCTATACGCTTTAATTAATAGATATAACAAAAATAGCGTACAGGTTGGTTTATGCTTTTGTAAGTTTCAAACAATTATTTGCGAGAATCAAAGAATCAGACAGAAGAACGGAATCCCAAAGGAGTAACAGAAGCGTATTTTTTGAAAAAATTAGAGAAATGCGCAACTTCCTCAAAGCCCAATGAATAAGCAATTTCCGACACATTCCAATCCGTCTCCTTCAGTAAAACTTTTGCCTCCTGCATCGCCCTGTCATGAATAAGCTGGGTAGTGGTCCTCCCCGTATTCTCCTTCAAAACCTTATTCAGATGATTAACATGTACAGCCAACCGCTCCGCATAATCAGTAGCCGTCCGTAATTTCATTTTTTGCCGCGGAGATTCCATAGGAAATTGCCGTTCCAGCAACTCAACAAACAAAGAAGTAACACGCATAGCAGCACTATGCGTAGGACACAAGGTAGCAGCAGGTTGCAACTTTTGTCCGTAATGAATCAACTCCAACACATAATTGCGGATTAAATCATATTTATAAACATACTCCGAAGCAATTTCCTTTTGCATTTTCTTTAAAATCACCTCTATCTCATCTGCTTCCCCATCACTCACCGGAAAAACAGGACAGCCACCCGGCTTAAAAACCGGCAGGTCATCCAACACCATACCACTTTGATTCCTGATAAAAAACTCATGAGTAAACACACAATACATACCCGTCAGCTCCGGGTCCTCCGGTATCCAGCGATAAGGCACCTGCGGAGTACCAAACAACAAGGCATTCGCTTCGATAGGTATCACCTTGTCTGCATACTCAGTCGTATTCCGTCCCCGCACCAGACTAATTTTGTAATACCTTCTCCTATTGTACGGCATAAACGCCCTCTCCTTCCAGTCCTGAACCGTTTCGACCAAATCAAACACATTGAAATGCCCGGTTTCTTTATGAATACCGGAAGGCAACAAACTGTTTATATCCGTCCTTCTCAATTCGGCCGCCTGTGCGTAAAA
>JAJQEE010000153.1 GCA_021201865.1 Tannerellaceae bacterium
AGTTTATTTTTTTTCTTACTAAAGCAAATTATAAATATTATTGTAAAGTTTCTACCACAAGATAAGTAAAATATTATTTAATGATATAAAATAAAATAATTATTTTTATATTTTAAATAAAATTGATAGAATTCTTGGTTGTTCTTAAGTATAATAATCATATCGAAATCAGAATAAAAGATGAATGAGTGAATTGTGAATAGGGATCAGCGTTTTACGAATCTTGCGGTTTTCAGGGGCTTTTAGGTCTCCTTTTTGTTAAATCCTTTTCTCATTGTATCTTTGTGTCTTAAATATAAAGAAGATATGATATCGGTTGAAGGACTAACAGTTGAGTTTGGTGGGTTTACGCTGTTTGATGGTTTATCCTTTGTGGTGAATAAGAAGGACCGGATCGCTCTGGTCGGAAAGAATGGAGCGGGTAAATCTACGATGTTGAAAATATTCGCGGGACTTCAGCAGCCTACGTCCGGGAATGTGAGTGTTCCTAAAGATATAACGATCGGGTATTTACCTCAGCATATGCAACTGGCGGATAGCCGTACGGTCCGGGAAGAGGCGGAACAGGCTTTTGAACATATCCATCAATTGGAGCAGGAGATCGAACGGTTGAACCTTCAACTGGCGGAGCGTACGGATTATGAATCGGAGAGTTATCAGCAGTTAATTGACAAAGTCACTCATCAATCGGAATTGTTCCAGATGGTGGGAGGGACCAATTATCATGCGGAACTGGAACGGACTTTGGTCGGACTGGGTTTTAAACGTTCGGACTTTGAACGTCCTACCTCTGAATTTAGTGGAGGATGGCGTATGCGTATTGAACTGGCTAAACTCCTGTTGCGCCGTCCGGATGTGCTGTTGCTGGACGAGCCGACCAACCACTTGGATATTGAATCTATCCAGTGGTTGGAAACTTTCATTACGACCCGTGCGAATGCGGTGATCCTGGTTTCCCATGACCGGGCTTTTATTGATAATACAACGACCCGTACCCTCGAAATCGAATTGGGTAAGATCTATGACTATAAGGTCAAATACTCTGAATATGTAGAGTTGCGTAAAGAGCGTCTGGAACAACAATTACGTGCGTATGAGAACCAGCAGAAAAAACTGGCGGATACAGAAGCTTTTATTGAGCGTTTCCGTTACAAAGCAACCAAAGCGGTTCAGGTTCAGTCCCGCATCAAGCAGTTGGAGAAGGTAGACCGGATCGAAGTGGATGATGTGGATCATTCCCGTTTGAGCCTGAAATTTCCTCCGGCTCCCCGTTCCGGTTCTTATCCGGTGATTGCGGAGAATGTGTCTAAACGGTATGGGGATCATCTGGTGTTTAAAGAAGTAACGCTGACGATTAACCGGGGAGATAAAGTGGCTTTTGTCGGAAAGAATGGCGAGGGTAAATCGACCTTGGTAAAGTGCATTATGGATGAGATTGGATATGAGGGTAAACTCCAGCTTGGGCATAATGTAAAGATCGGCTATTTTGCCCAGAATCAGGCCCAGTTACTGGATGAAAACATGACTGTGTTCGATACGGTGGATTATGTGGCCCAAGGAGATATCCGGACTAAGATCCGGGATATTCTGGGAGCTTTTATGTTTGGCGGGGAAGCTTCGGATAAAAAAGTACGGGTACTGTCAGGAGGGGAGAGGAGCCGTTTGGCTATGATCCGGTTATTGCTGGATCCGGTTAACCTGTTGATCTTGGATGAGCCGACCAACCATTTGGATATGCGTTCTAAAGATGTGTTGAAAAGTGCTTTGAAAGAATTCGACGGCACGGTGATCGTGGTGTCCCATGACCGGGAATTCCTCGATGGCCTGGTGGACAAAGTCTATGAGTTTGGGAACCAGAAAGTGATAGAGCACCTGGGAGGTATTTATGCTTTTTTAGAAAAGAAAAAATGGAAAATCTCCGCGAGCTGGAACGTTCCGCACAAGTGGCTAATGGATCAGATACACAGGCACAGCCAACGCAGAATAAGCTTTCCTACGAAGCCCGGAAAGAGCATAGTAAAATCGTCCGGAAAGTAGAGAAGTCGATTGCGGAAGCTGAGAACCGGATCTCCGGACTGGAAATCCGGATTGCTGAAACAGAAGCTCAGTTAGCGACCCCGGAAGGGGCTGCCGATGCTTCTTTATATACCCGCTATTCGGATTTGAAAGAGGAGCTTTCCGCAACGATGGACCAGTGGACTGAATTGACCATAGAACTGGAAGAATTAAACGCCTGAGCCGAACGATTAGAGATAAAAAAGTGTTATCTTTGTAATTCGGTCAATTTTATAATTAAATTATGTTGTACTAAATCGTAAATAAACATGAAAACAAACCTGAGTTCTCAGATCAGCCTGACGCGTATACCTTCCCGGTATTTCCGTCCGGAAAATGCCTATGAACACTCCGTGTTGACCCGTTTCGAAAAGATCCCTACAAACATCTATGAATCGGCCGATGAAGGATCTTTCGCTATCGCCAACGAAATCGCTACACAAATCCGTAAAAAACAGGAAGCCGGCCAGTCTTTTGTACTTGCACTGCCCGGCGGACGTTCTCCTCAAAGTGTTTTTAAGGAATTGATCCGTATGCATAAAGAAGAGCAATTGAGCTTTTGCAATGTGATCGTTTTTAATGTATATGAATTCTTTCCGTTAGCAAGCCAGGCAAACAGTAACTTGTCTTATCTGAAAGATTTCTTCCTGGATCATGTGGATATTGATCCTGCTAATATTTATTCTCCGGATGGAACCATGCCGGCAGATGAGATCTATGAATTCTGCCGTACATATGAAGATCAGATCCGGAAGGTAGGTGGTATTGACTATATGCTGTTAGGTGTCGGACATGCCGGTAACATAGGGTTCAACGGTCCGGGTTCTACCCTGAGTGTGGGAACCCGCCTCGTGTTGTTGGGAAGTGACGACCGGAAAGAGGCTTCCAAGATATTTAAATCCATAGAAAGTGTTCCTGCCAGTGTAATCACCATGGGAGTTTCGACCATTCTGAAATCCAAGGCGATCGTCTTAATGGCCTGGGGGGGAAGTAAAGGTGCGATTATTCAGAAAACAGTGGAAGGGAAGGTAAGCGATACGGATCCTGCCACTTATCTGCAAAATCATACGAACGCGAAAGTAGTTGTCGATCTGGGTGCTGCTTACCAGTTAACTCGTATCAGTCATCCCTGGTTGGTTTCTAATTGTGACTGGGATAATAAGCTGATCCGCCGTGCAATCGTATGGTTGTGCCAGCTCACGGGCAAACCGATCCTGAAACTGACCAATAAAGATTATAGCGAACATGGACTGGGTGAATTGCTTGCCCTCTATGGTTCGGCTTATAATGTAAATATTAAGATCTTTAATGATATTCAGCATACCATTACCGGATGGCCGGGTGGAAAACCGAATGCGGATGATACCAATCGTCCGGAACGTGCGACTCCATTTCCTAAGAAAGTGATCATTTTCAGTCCGCACCCGGATGATGATGTGATCTCTATGGGTGGAACGTTTCGCCGTTTGTGTGACCAGAAGCATGATGTATATGTGGCCTATCAGACTTCCGGAAATATTGCCGTAGGAGATGAAGAGGTGATCCGTTATTGTGAATATCTGCGGGATGTTTGCGATAAATACTCTCCGGGTAATGATGAAGTGAAGAAAAAAGCGGAGGAGATCATTCACTATCTGAAATTTGAAAAGGTGGAAGGTGAGAAAGAGAAAGATGATGTTCTCTTTATGAAAGGAACGATCCGCCGGGAAGAGGCTCGTGCGGGATGTCGTTATTCCGGAATTACACAGGAAGATCACATTCGCTTCCTGGATCTGCCGTTTTATGAGACCGGTCTGGTGAAAAAGAATGATTTGAGTGAAGCGGATGTGAAGATCATTCGTGAGTTGTTAGAAGAGGTGAAACCGGATCAGATGTTTGTGGCCGGTGATCTGGCGGACCCACATGGAACACATAAAGTTTGTCTGGATGCCATTCTGGCCGCCATTGATGAGATCAAGGATGAGGAGTGGATGAAGAATTGCCGTGTATGGATGTATCGTGGAGCCTGGGCTGAATGGGAAATGGACCACATCGAAATGGCTGTACCGATTAGTCCGGAAGAACTTCGTTTCAAACGGAATGCGATCCTGAAACACCAGTCACAGGCAGAAAGTGCTCCTTTCTTAGGAGATGACGAACGTCTGTTTTGGCAACGTGCGGAAGACCGTAACCGGGCTACTGCTGAATTATACAGGCAATTAGGTCTGGCAGCTTATGAAGCCATTGAAGCGTTTGCACAGTATATTCCTGTCAGATAAAAGAGAGAAAAAAATAAAACAGTTAGCGTAGTGGAGTAAAAATATACTTCAACTACTAAATAGAGATAAAAAGCCTTGCCTGATGAAAAAGACAAGGCTTTTTTATTATATTTAAAATCTAAATTTATTACTATGACGGAAATTCAAAAAACTACACGAATTGAAGCGTTGGATATCTTCCGGGCGCTGACCATGTTCCTTATGCTTTTTGTGAACGATATCCCTGGTCTTAAAAATATACCTCATTGGTTGCTGCATGCTGCTTCTAATGAGGATATGCTGGGGTTTTCTGATACCATTTTCCCGGCTTTTCTGTTCGCTATGGGAATGGCTGTTCCCTATGCGATCCAGAACAGATATAAAAAAGGGGATACGACCCTGGAGGTTGGACTGCATATTTTCTGGCGTACGCTCGCGCTGTTAGTCATGGGAGTCTACACGGTGAACCGGGATACGATTGACCCGGTAGCCTCGGGTATGTCTATGCCTGTCTTTTCTTTGTTAATGGTATTGGCCTTTTTCCTGATCTGGAGTGTATATCCGAAAGTAAAGGGCTTCAGAAGACATATTATTTCCCTGATGAAGATGATCGGTATTCTGATCCTCGGCTATTTATTCTATGTGTATGTAGGTGTGAATGGTACGGCCTTCTCTCCTCAATGGTGGGGAATCTTAGGACTGATCGGATGGACGTATGTGGTATGTTCGGTGATCTATCTTATTACCCGGGATAATCTGATCCTGAATACGGTCGCTTTTCTTGTGTTGATCAGTTGTTCCGTACTTTCCGCGCAAGGGATGTTTAAGGATTGGGGTGTCATGGCTTATATTCCAAGTGAAGCGACTCTGCATGCATTTGGTATGGCTGGAGTGTGGAGTGGAGTAGTCATGAAAAAGATTGCCGATAAACATCATCCGGGCAGATTCTTTACGGTAATGGGTGTCTGTGGAGTGGTTATGCTGGCTGCTGCTGTTATCTCCCATCAATACTGGATTATCTCTAAATTGCAGGCTACTCCTACGTGGTTGTTTTACTGTTGTGCGATCTTTTTCCCCTTCTATGCTTTTATCTATTGGCTGACGGATGTGAAAGGGAAAAGCGGATGGTTTGCGATTATTAAACCGGCTGGTACAGTTACACTCACCTGCTATATCATACCGTATGCCTGGTATAGTGTTCAATCCTTATTAGGAGTTCATTATCCGGCGTTTCTGCAATCCGGTGTACCGGGACTGGTCAAATCATTTATTTTCTCTTTGTGCGTGATCGGTATAGCCTGGATCCTGATGAAATTGAAAATACGGTTGAAGGTGTAGTTTATTCCGGGTAGCAATTGGAACTCTCATATTTTAGCCGTTACTTTGTGATGTTTTTAAACACATGATTCCGTGCTGAAATTTATAAAAGACTGGACGCTTCCGTTGGCGATGCTGACGGGAGCGGTTACTTATCCGTGGATAAGTTATGCTTCCATCTTCACTCCTTATCTTATTTTCGTTATGTTGTTGCTTACGTTCAGTAAGCTTTCTCCCCGGGAAATACAGATACGTCCGGCTCATGGTTGGTTGTTACTTATCCAGCTTGTTGGATGCGTCTTAGTCTATGGTTTGTTATATTTGTTCCATCCGGTGGTGGCGCAGGGAGGGTTTATCTGTGTGTTGGTCCCTACGGCTACCTCAGCGGCGTTATTACGGGAATGTTGGGGGGGGAAATGTGGCGTTTCTGACCAGTTATTTATTGATTTGTAATATGGCAGTAACTGTAGCAGCACCTGTTTTATTTCCTTTGATCGCTCCCGGTGAAGATATTTCCTTTCTCTCTGCTTTTATGGTGATTTGCAGGCAGGTAGGCCCTGTTTTGCTTTTACCGTTGTTTTGCTCCTGGTTTTTCCGCTATTATGTACCGAAAGTACATGCGATAATCGTGGGTATACGCGGACTTTCTTTCTATCTTTGGGCAGTAGCCCTGACGATCGTAACAGGAAGTACGGTGAAATTTTTAGTAGAGCAGGAAAATCCGGATTATAAGGTGGAAATCAGTCTGGCGGTTGTCGCACTGTTTATCTGTGTGGGATAATTTTTGCTGGGGAGACAGATCGGCAGGCATTATGGGGATGCGATCTCTTCCGGCCAGGGATTAGGACAGAAGAATACGATCCTGGCGATCTGGATGGCCCAGTCCTATCTGAATCCGATTTCTTCGATTGCTCCCGCTGCCTATGTGTTGTGGCAGAATACGATCAATTCTTACCAGTTGTGGTTGAAGAAGCGATCTGGATCAGGTAAAGAAACAAATAAATAATAGAAGATATGAGATTAAGTAATGTCTGGTTTACAGCTCTTTCTGAGAATGAAGAGGGGCAGATGATCACAATTGCCGGAAGGGATGAACTGACTGAGTTCCGGAATTCCGGAAAAATGAAAGAGCGGGTGGAGGTCACCTGGAAATATGAAGGGGATCAGAAGGGAATGCCTGCGGATGAACTGGCTGAAAAGATGGAGGTCGTACAGGAAACTCTTCGTAAGGCGATGGAGAAGGATAAACTGTCTATTCTTACTTCGGTATATACCGGGGGAGGAGAGAAGGTGTGGGTCTATTATACACGTACGGTACGTGTGTTTGGTGAACGCCTGAATGAGGCATTGGCTTCTTTTGAATTACTGCCGATCTCTATTTACACGGAAGTGGACCCCGGGTGGGAGGAATATCTGGATATGTATGAGATGAAGCAGTGGGCAGTGGATTGATCTTTCTTTTTGCCTGATCAAAAAGAAACAAAAAATTAAGGCTGTACCGTCTGGGCTGCCGCCAGGTAAAACACGCTTGCTTTACCCTTTGGCTTTTCACCCATTTACAGATCTAAGGCCGGAATATCTATTTGTATTTATTCTTTCTATTTTCCATTCTCAATTATTTATTTCTCCCGCCAGCCATAGGATGGATCTGCGGAAGGCGGTTTGGTAGTTTTTATCGTGGAACACGTCCGGCCCATGGCCCATGACGATCCCCACTACTTTTCCTTTTCCATAGGAATGGGTATATAGCACTTCTTTGTCGCTATCCGGATGGGTAGTGGTCCAGAGTACATGGATATCCGGGGATTTCCACATGTTTCCATATATTTCATCGTGAAGGATAAATTCTTTTTCCATTCCTTTGGTGATGAAGTGTTGTTCGTCTACCACCTGGATAGGGATATCCTGTTCATGTTTGTACGTGGAAACTTCCTGGAGAACTCCTTCTACTTCCTGGGGGCTCATAAAATATTTCATCCCTGCGATACGGGCGAACTCAGGCCATTTATTGTAAGTTAAAAGACCGTCGTGGTGTATCATAACCGGTTTCCCATCGTGTATTACCTGTGCAATCTGTTGTTTGGTGATGTCGGGGATCTCTTCCAGACAGATATCATGGAAGATGATCACATCATATTGATCTTTATGGACAGGTTTGAATAATTCGATGGACTCTTCCGTGGTGTATGCTTTCCAGGTTATTTCTTTAAAGTCTTCCAATAAGGGAGCGTATAACTCTTCATTGAAGATGGGATTCATTCCTGAAATGAAAGCTAAACGGATGGAAGCAGGTTCTTTCTCCTTACATCCGGCCAGGATCAGGAGAAAAGCACACATACATAAGCAGATGTTTTTCATATATTTTTGTTTAAGGTGACTGTTATTCATATTCAACGGCGAGACTAATCCATTTTCCTGTGGAGGTTACCCAGACCTCTTTGTAGGTAGCATTATTTACGGTAGGCCAATAGGGGACATCTTCATTGCCCCAACTTCGTATTCCTACCGGCATGGCTCCCACTGTTTCCCCGGAAGAGAAATTATCTAAATGAGGATAATTATATCCTTCACCATAGATGAGGGATTGCCCGAAGGGGTTTTTTCTACGGTCCAGTAAAGTTGCTCTCTGCCGATCTGTAACAACTCTTCATCACTAAGGAATTTACCGCAAATGGCTGCTGCTTTCCCGGTAGACAGATGAACGGCTGTATTTCCGTTGAAAATGCTGAACCAAACCGGAAAGCGTTTGACATAATGCTCTTTATCCAGCGGGACACCGTTTTTTACCTGTACTACATAATTTTCCCTGGCATTTTCCGGTTGAAACAGATGTTGATGGTCAAAACTGGCCTCATCTTTTACTTCCTCTATATGATAGACTCCGCTGGGTAACATGCCATAGGGAGCTGTGTACTGCATCAGGTTCTTGAGATAGTTTCCGTATATCCGGATGGAGTTTTCCCATTGGGAATAATCCGGGTGTCCGGGTTGTGTCTCACACAAGAGTATCATGGCTTGCATGTAAGTTTGTTCTCTTGATTGATGGTTATAGTGAACCAATGTCTTTTTACTCCGGTCTCTGTAGAAGAATCCGTGTGTTTTGTTTTTATCTTTCAAGGGTTCGGTCCGTTGGCAATCCAGCGTATACCGGATAAATTCCACCGCTTTTTCAGCGTAATAAGGATTCTTTGTCAATTTATAGAGCATACTGGCAGCCCATGAGATGGTTGCCATGTACTGGCTTTCAGAGGTGTTATAGGTATGTTCATAAAAATGATAGAACTCTCCGTAGCCCACTTCCTGATGTCTTTGTAGCCCGAATTCAAAATCTTCTTTGGCTACCCGTTGCAGGTATTCCTGTAACATGGGGTCCCGTTCTATGGACAAGGCTGCATAAGCTTCATAAGCGGCGTAAAGGAAATTGTCTAATGCGCAGTTTTGTACGCGGACAGAAGAAATGTCGTCTAAGGTACCCTGTATACCATCCTGCCAGATTAACAGACCCACACTACTTGCCCGGTAACCATCTCCATACCGGTTCCTCAGTATAAATTCCAGTCCCCATTCGGCTTCTTCCAACAATCTTATGGCTAATAAAGGATTCCTATCTTTCAGCTTATTGTATCCTTCCAGTAACATATAAGTTACATCTCCGGTCTGGAGTGTTTGCTGGGATAGGTCTCCGACATCGTGCCATCCTCCTGCATAGGAGATCATTTTTCCGTTATGTTGGGAACAAAGATCCAGGTGGCAGGTTCCATGTTTACCCGGGACCGGATAACCGCAGCGCTGGCAGAATATGAAATTCAACACCCGCCATAAGGAATTTTCCCAGATATGGTTACCGATGGGAAAAGGAGAGGTTTTCAATTCTCCAACCGCTAATATGTATTCTCCTTCTTCCTGGAAATTGCTGAAATCCAATACCTCAAAAGTTCCGATCGTTGTCTTTTCCTCCCGGATCTGTCCTGTGTAGACTTTCTGATTGTTTGATGCGTTTAACAAGTGGAAATCCGGTTGTCTGTTATTTTTATCCTGATGGATAATGGCTTTTTTCTGGTTTTGTAACATATATCCGGAAGTGGAATATACGATCCTGTTTTTTCCGGGTTGCCATCCGCTGACAATCTCCGGATCTTCCATTTGTTGGATTTCTATCCGGTCTATATAATAAATGCAGGAATCCCCGGTGGTCCGGTCTTTTCCTTTGAGCGAAACATTAAATCCTATTTTAGCGATCTGATCCCGTTGCAGATCGTCTATATCCAGGAAACAGTGATTCCATTCACGGTTGGCCAGATTCACCAGATGAGAACAGGAACTTAGACCCGGTTGATCCAATCCGGGAGCGTTTTCAATGAATAGGTTGATATTAACTACCCGGGCTCCTTCACAATCCGGATAAATAGAGAAAGCAATCCGGTTGTAGTTTTCCCAGTTTGCGTTCCGGGTGTGCAGTGAAATACCACTATGTCCGTAGGTTCCATAATCCGGATCGGAAGGAGGGCCCTGCACCCGTTTTCCTGTAGAGGTAGGGTATTCCAGACGGATACTACCGGAACCGGAAATCGTGTTTTCCCGGGAGAAGGATGATTTCCCTATGCCTGTATGTTCCCATCCGGACAGATCCTCTGAGATAGGTATGGGCTGACTGGCCAATACCTTTTTCTTTGACCCGTAAGAATCATAAGAGTGGGTATGGTTCACTGGTAAAGGACTATGAATGATCCCGGTTTGTAGGATTGCTTTTTGCAGTTCCGGATCCGGTTTCTTTTTCTGCTGTGCAAATAGCAGATAGGCAGGAGTTACTGCCAATAGAAAAATGAAGCCTGCTCTTATTCTTTTTTTCATGGAATAGACTGGGTTTTATTTTTGAAACGGATCTCCTTTGGGACTTCTGCTTACTATCCACCGGAAGGCATTGATAAATAATAATTTTTGTGTGGCATCTGTAAATTCATCATCTCCATGACCCATGTTCAGATAGATCATCCGGTAGTTCTTATTAGTCCATACTAAGGGGAAGTCTCCGAAACGAATGACATCTTTTATGCCCAGTGGATAGTTATCCTGTGAAAGGGATAGGAGTACTTCCACCTCTTTATTTTCCCGTGGACTGGGATTCCATTGGTACCATTCGCTTTCCGGTACGATGAAAGAGGCCGGTAGATTTTTTGTTACGGGATGATCCTGGTTGTCCAATGCTACTTTGACTGGTTGCGGCGGCCAGTTATTGCAGTAGAAAACACCTCCTCCAAGAAAATCAACAAACCAGGGCCAATTGGTTGTTCTGTCATTATAGGCTGCCACATGGAAGCCCATCCATCCTCCTCCGTTTTCCATATATTTCTGGAAAGCCAGCCGCTCCTGTGGACCGTTAGGATATCCATTGAGCATCACCACGATATCGTATTCCCTGAAGTTCTCATAGGTAAATCCTGTGAAATCTGTGATCGTATCTAAGATAAATCCATCTCCATAATTTAGCCGTTTAAAAAAGCGGACTCCTTCACGGGCAAAGTCCACATGGGCTTCTTCTGCATCTGTGGTATAAAACACCAGGGCTTTAAACCGGGGACCACTGGCATAGTTTGCCGGATACTCTTTCGGTATCTGGGCCTGTAATGAAGATATAAAAATAGAAATAATTACCTGGAATAGCAGAAAACAGAATGTCGTGTTTTTCATATGTATGTTTTATTGATTTCCGGAAGCAATATTAGGTAGAATAATCATTCGACAGGTTTGTTTCCTGTCAAAAAAGGTTGGTTGTCTGTCAAACCTTGCTTTTATCAGGTCGTTAGACGAAAAAAGGCATCCAACCGGATGCCCTTCTCCTAAATATATAATCCTAAGAAAATAAAAAGTGTGTCTTTATTTTAGTCTTACCAACCGGTAGATCAATTGCTGAATAGCTTCCTGATAATCATCGATGATGGAGTTTGACATGTCTTCAGAGAACAGGTCTCTGTGTTTTTCTACATACGAGTAGAAATCGGATGTAAACTTGATAATATCAGTGGGTGCTTTCGTTTCAGGAATCGTAATACTGATGTCTCCTTTCAGAGCAACAGTTGTTTCAGTAATTCTGTCAATGACATCCAATAAGGTTTCCAATGCCTGATCGATTGCAATGTGTTGTGCATAGCTACCCGGACCGGTTATTTGCCAGTGATATAATTTAATAGCACTGTTAAAAGAAAACATTTCTCCTATAAAGGTACCGATTTCCATATTCTGTGAATCAGTCATCGGTTGACTTTGTGCAGATTTTACTGTTGTTGCCATAATACTAATACTTATTCTTTTTGTTTAACTATCTATTAAACATATAAGGGCAACAGAAGGTTTTTCGGTTATGGAAAATTAAGAAGGGATTTTTTGCCGGGTGTTTATCAAAAAAAGGAAAAGAAGAAAAAAGAGAAGTACAGGTACTTTTTCTAAAATTAAGCATAGGCTTTTGAAAAAGTACCTGTACTTTCAGGTCTTATTGTTTCATCAGGTAACTTTTGAAACTTTCAAAATTTTTGTTTAATTCAATGCTTTGCTTGGTGCCTTTCATAAATTCCCGGAGTTTTACCGGAATCTCTATGTCACTGTTCAGGATTTCATCTACCGTACTTTTGAATTTGGCCGGATGTGCGGTTTCAAGAAATACTCCAGTCTCTTTTTCTGTGAGTCCGGAATCGATTAAAGCCTGATAACCGCAGGCACCATGGGGATCCAGTAAATAGTTATATTTACTATATACCTGTTGCATGGTAGCTGCAATTTCTTCATCTGTATAACGGAAACCTGAGATCAGTTTTTTTATCTCTTCATAAGGGTGCTCATATTTGCTGAACAGATCCAGTATACGGGCGAAATTGCTCGGATCACCGACATCCATCGCGTTGGCAAGGGTTGCCACAGAAGGACGGGGATTATATTCACCCGTTTTCAGATATTCAAGGAAGATATCATTCCTGTTATTCGCTGCGATGAAATGTTTGATGGGTAACCCCATGAAATAACCGAATAATCCGGCGGTTATATTTCCGAAGTTACCACTGGGTACGGAGATCACCAGTTCATTTGCTTTTCCTATTTTATCTAATTGCGCATAGGCATAAAAATAGTAGAAAGACTGGGGCAGGAAGCGGGCCACATTGATCGAGTTGGCGGAGGTTAATTTCATATGCTGATTTAACTCGTTGTCCATAAAGGCTGATTTAACCAATGCCTGGCAATCATCAAACGTACCATCTATTTCCAGTGAAATAATATTTTGCCCCAGGGTAGTGAACTGGCACTCCTGAATCGGACTCACTTTCCCTTTCGGATAAAGTACATAGACTTTTATTCCGGGAACTCCCAAAAAACCGTTGGCTACAGCACTTCCTGTATCTCCTGAGGTGGCAACCAGCACATTGACTTCCTGCTGGTCCTCTTGCTCAATGAAGTAGCCCAACAGCCGTGCCATAAAACGGGCTCCTACATCTTTGAAGGCTAAGGTAGGACCATGGAATAGTTCCAGACTATAAATATGATCATGTACCTGTACTGCCGGAGTATCAAATGCTAATGTCTCTGTAACAATCCTGTTTAAGACTTCCGGTTCAATATCCTCTCCGAAGAAAGCCTGTGCGACGGAGCAGGCGATTTCATGAAAAGATTTATTTTTTAATCCGGCAATTTCAGCAGGAGTAAATGGGCGGATCTTCTCCGGCATATATAAACCTTTATCACCAGCCAAACCTTTGATCACTGCATCTTTCAGGGAGGCAGGAGTTGCTTGTTTATTCGTACTATAGTAGTTCATCTGTTGATTTGACAATTTGCGTAAATATTCTTTTGTATGTATGATTAATTTAATAGTAATCTGATGAATTCATCCCCTTCCAGTATACCATATTTTCCTTCTTTCACAGAGAATTCATCGAAACAGGTAACCTGATCGGGTACTATTCCCGGTTTATGGATCAGGAAAGGTACAGGTGTATTCGTATGGGTCCGGATAGAGCAGGGGGTCGGATGATCCGGAAGGATGGCTATGGCAACAGGTTCATCCCACTTCTTTAGTTCTTCATATAGGATACGTACAGCCCGTTTATCCAGATTTTCAATCGTTTTAATTTTCAGTTCAACATCTCCTTCATGACCCGCTTCATCACTTGCTTCTATGTGTAAGTAAACAAAATCGTTGGTTTTAAGGGCTTCCAAAGCTGCTTTTGCTTTCCCTTCATAGTTGGTATCATACAATCCGGTAGCACCTTCCACCTCAATATTTTCTAACCCGGCATAGACTCCGATTCCCCGGATCAGGTCTACTGCCGAAATAACCGATCCTTTTGAAAATCCATACATTTCCTGCATGGTTTTCATGGCTGGACGATATCCCGGTGACCAGGGCCAGATACTATTGGCCGGATCTTTTCCGGCTGCTATTCTTTTGAGGTTGACCGGATGGTCTTTTAGTAGTTCCTGTGATTTTAATATCAACTGATTAAGTGTCCGCGCTGTTTCTTCTGCTTCTCCGGTATCCGCTTTCACCATCAGCGGACGATAAGGTTGTAGAGGTACATCATGCGGCGGGGTCGTATCTAATCGTTTATCTCCTTCTTTTACTACTAACAGGTGACGGTAGGAAACTCCTGTATAGAAACGGATCTGTTCGGAGCCTATATGCGTGTTCAGGAATTGGATCAGTTCGTCAGCTTCTTCCGTACTGATGTGTCCGGCAGAGTGGTTTTTGAGAATGTCGCCTTCTATGCAAACCAGATTACATCGCATCGCCATTTCCCCCGGTTGAAGAGTGACTCCAATACTCGCGGCTTCCAGTACACCACGGCCTTCATACACGGTCGGAAGATCATACCCTAAAACAGCCAGATTCGCAACTTCGCTACCCGGATGGAATCCATCCGCCACTGTTTTCATCTGTCCTGTTACTCCCCGGGAGGCTAAAAGATCCATATAGGGGGTATCGGCATATTGCATAGGGGTTTTTCCCCCTAACGCCTCTATAGGCTCATCTGCCATCCCATCTCCTAAAATAATGATAGTCTTCATAATAATTGAAAATTGAGAATGGAAAATGGATAATTGGATTGTTTATTCTAATTCATTCATGGTAATTTTCAATGGTCAATTATCCGTTTTCCATTCTTTAAATGTTTGCGATCGAAATAATATCAGCAAAAACACCGGCTGCTGTCACGTCTGCTCCGGCACCATATCCTTTGATGATCATCGGATATTCATGATATCTTTCCGTAGAGATCATTATAATATTGTTACTTCCTTCCAGGTCATAAAACGGATGTTGGCTACCGACTTCCTGTAGTCCTACTTCACAGTTACCATTTTCCATTTTAGCGACGAAACGGAAGTGTTTCTTTTCTGATTCTAATTTTTGTCTTTTTGCTTCAAACTCCGCATCCAGTCCGGTGATGTTTTTCCAGAACTCTTCTATCGTACCTTCAAAATATTTTTCCGGGATGAAGAGTTTTTTCTTCACATCCTCCTGTTCCACCTTATAACCGGCTTCGCGTGCCAGAATAACCAATTTCCGGATCACATCTTTCCCGCTCAGGTCAATCCGGGGGTCCGGTTCAGAGTAACCTGCTTCTTTAGCCATCAGGATTGCTTTACTCAAAGGAATCTCTGCGCTTAACTTGTTGAAAATAAAATTAAGAGTTCCCGATAAAACAGCCTCTAATTTTAGGATGTGGTCACCACTGTTAATCAGGTCATTCATGGTATTAATAATCGGTAGACCGGCACCTACATTGGTTTCAAACAGGAATTTAACTCCCCGTAAACGGGCGGTTTCTTTCAGGTTGATATAGTTGCCATACGGAGAGGAGGCGGCCACTTTGTTTGCAGTGACTACAGATATATTATTGTTTAGTAATGTTTCATACAGCTCTGCGATGTCTGCACTGGCTGTACAATCTACAAATACGGAGTTGAAAATATTCATTTTCAGGATCTCTTCACATAAATGTGCGGGAGAACTGTCTATCCCATTTTCCTTTAATTCTTCAATACAATTATCCAGGTTGAGCCCTTCCCGTTTCAGGAGGACCTTTTTGCTGTTTGCTATTCCCACGACTCTCAGTGACAGACTGTTTTGTTTCATCAGTTTAGGCTGTTGCAAACGAATCTGTTCCAGGAGGTTACTTCCTACGGTTCCTATTCCGGTAATAAAAAGGTTCAGTACCTTATATTCAGATAAGAAAAAAGAGTCATGGATGGAGTTCAGGGCTTTTCTCAAATATTTATGTTTGATCACAAATGAAATATTTGTTTCCGAAGCTCCCTGTGCACAGGCGATCACACTGATACCAGCCCGTCCCAGTGTTCCAAATAGTTTACCGGCAATGCCAGGTGTCCGTTTCATGTTTTCACCAACGATCGCTACAGTCGCCAGCTCTTTTTCTGCCGTAATCTCGTTGATCTCCCCTTGTGAACGTTCTAATTTGAATTCTTCATTCAGCACTTTGACTGCTAAATCTGCATCCGCGTTCCGGACAGCGAATGTCGTATTATTCTCTGAACTGGCCTGAGAAACCATAAACACGCTGATCCCGTTTTGTGCCAATGTCTTGAAAATACGGTAGTTTACACCGATAACTCCTACCATACCTAAACCCTGAACAGTGATGAGGGAGGTGTCATTGATAGAAGAAATTCCTTTAATAATGGCTTTGGCAGTAGACTGCTTCTTTTCTTTGGAGATATAAGTTCCCGGAGCTTCCGGATTGAATGTATTTAATATCCGGATAGGAATATTTTTGTGGTATACCGGATAAATGGTTGGCGGATAGATCACTTTTGCTCCAAAGTTACAGAGTTCCATGGCTTCAGTGAAGCTAAGCTGATCAATGACATACGCTGAGCTGATCACTCTTGGATCCGCTGTCATAAATCCGTCCATATCGGTCCATATTTCGAGAATGGAAGCATCCAGAACAGTTGCTAAAATAGATGCCGTATAGTCTGATCCTCCTCTACCCAGATTAGTAACCTCCCCGTTTTCAGTACTGGAAGAGATAAAACCGGGAACTAAAGATACTTTTGGCAGCGGATCAAATGTTTCTTTAATTAATCTATTTGTCTGGTCAAAGTCCACCATATGTTTACCAAACTGATGGATCGTTTTGATGAATTTCCTTGAATCAAATAATTTCGCATCTTCGATTACATGGGAGATGAGCAAAGAAGAAAGACGTTCCCCGTAACTAACGATTGTGTCACGGGTTTTGGCGGACAGATCATTGATCAGGTAAATTCCTTTATAAATGTTGGATAATTCATCCAGAAGAGATAACACTTTTTTCTGTATCTCTGTCCGGATTACCTCGTCCGGTATCACCCCTTCAATCACTTCCATGTGACGGGTCGTAATTTCTGAAAGTTCCTTTTCGTATGCTGAGTCACCTCTTGAAGCCATATCAGAGGTATTTAATAGTTTATCTGTGATTCCTCCCAGTGCGGATACAACTACAATTACCGGCTCTTCAATAGCCTCAACGATCTTTTTCACACTTAAGATGCTCTTTACGGAACCTACGGATGTTCCGCCGAACTTCAATACTTTCATCGGTATATGTTTTTAATTATGTTTTTGAATGAAACCGGATTGACGGTTTAAAAGAAGTAACGCAATATATTCAGATTACAACAACGCAGGACGTGGCCACTGCTATTGTCTGTTTTAGATTCTAACCCCCCCAGGGGGTCATTGTTAAAGCCCATGTATAATATGCAAGGGATGCATTCATGTCTGATAGTCTTATTTTTATATTTATATTGCAGGGGCAATATTACACATTATTTTTCAATTGAGCATGTTTTTAGGTAGATAAGTGAATAAAAAGATTAAAAATAATCCTATCCGCTTACTATTTTGCTTTTTTCCCGGCTTTTCCTTATAATAGAAGAAAAGAAGTCTGGTGATCGTCTTTGAAAAAAGAGGGGGATTGTGTAACTTGCAGACATAAATCTGTATACGAACTAACTTATGAGAATAACCCGGCGAAAATTCCTCCAATCTTTAGGCTTACTATATGGGAGTGTACTATATCTCCCTTCCTGTAGGAGAAACGATTCTGAATATCGTGTTTTTACTTCTTCAGAAGCGGATACGCTGATTGCTTTATGTGAACAAATTATTCCGGCAGATCATGATCCGGGGGCGACAGATGCAGGAGTTATCTATTTTATAGATAGATTACTGCATCAACGTTTTCCTGAATTATTGCCTGTTTATCAGTATGGGTTGAAGGCTTTGGACCAGTCAGTCCGGGAACTTTACGGATTTCCTTTTATTTCTTTGTCTTCAGGGTTACAGATGGAAGTACTGAAAAAGATGGAAATGGATGAACTCCCTGCGACTTACTGGAAGGAACGGAAATCTTCTTCTTTTTTCAATCAGGTAATCCGGAATACGATGCAGGGATTTTATGGTTCACCGCGGCATGGAGGTAATAAGAATTATGCGAGTTACCGGATGCTTAAACTGGATTTTCCCTTAGTGGTCGGACAAAACAGATATAACCATGGCAGATAAAAAAACAGATGTAATTATTATTGGAGCCGGTGCCGGTGGGGGAGTGGTTGCAAAGGAGCTGGCAACAAATGGATTTTCTGTTGTTCTTTTTGAACGTGGAGACTGGCCGGACTATGATAAACATATCAATGATGAACTGATCTCTCAACGGGTGCAGGATTTGGGTTCTGCTTTTGGGCCGGATTGGGAAAAACATCCCCGTGTTATGATCGATGAGCAGGGAGATCGTCATCAAATCCATGCAGGAGACGGTGCATATGGGCATGTGGCTGCTTGTGTGGGTTCCGGAACGGTTAGCTATGGAGCAATGGCCTGGCGGTTTATGAAAGAAGATTTTTTATTGAAATCTACCTATGGAATGGTGGAAGATTCTACTTTGGATGACTGGCCGATTACATATGATGATCTGGAACCTTATTATGAAAAGGCTGAGTGGGAGATAGGGGTTGCCGGGGATGATTACCGGAATCCGTTTGCTCCTCCACGCAGGAAACCTCATCCGATGCCTCCTTTTGAATTCAACAGAGAGGGTACTTATCTGGCAGATGTTTGTAAACGATTGGGATTACATCCGTTTTCTATTCCTATGTTGAGAAATTCTGTACCCTATAATGGTCGCCCGGCTTGTATTCGTAACAGAACCTGCTGTGGGTATGCCTGTCCTGTCGATGCAAAAAATGGGACTCATAATACGGTTATCCCGGAGGCTATCCGTACAGGTAATTGCATCGTACGAACCAATTGTGTAGTCGCTGAGATTCTGGTGAATGATCAGGGTAAAGCAACTGGAGTTCGTTATTTTGATGAAAAAGGAAAGGGGAGGACACAGGAGGCGGATATCATTGTCGTAAGTGCTTCCGCTACAGAAACAGCCCGGTTGTTATTAAATTCAAAATCTAAACTTTTTCCGGATGGGGCCGGGAATAATAATGACTGGGTAGGAAGAAATCTTCAGGGACATGCCTATACCGGGGCTTCCGGATTATTTGATTTTGATATACTGGACCTGTCCGGTCCGGGAGCCTGTATGGCGATTTGTGATTATAATCATCACAATGAGGGAATTATCGGAGGTGGCTTGTTAGCTACTGAATTTTACACTTTGCCGTATGCTTTTTCACAGAGTCGTCCTCCGGGAGAAGCTCGTTGGGGGATCAATCATAAAAACTATCAGCGCGAGAATTATTATCGTTTGGGCAGATTAGTCGGTCCTATCCAGGAGATCCCCCATTTTGAGGCCCGTGTGACAGTGGACCCGGTCGTGAAGGATCATTGGGGTATTCCGGTAGTGGCATTCTCCGGTAACAGACATCCAATTGATATTAAACATTGTTCTTTCCTGGCTGAGAAAGCAGAACATATATTAAAAGAGGCAGGTGCTATCCGTACCTGGCAACATGGGGGAGGTTATGGATTAAGTGGGGGACAACATCAGGCCGGAACCTGCCGGATGGGAAATGATCCTAAAACTTCAGTGACAAATAAATATGGACAGGTCCATGACATTGATAACCTTTTTATTGCGGATGGTAGCCTGATTGTAACGAATGGTGGGTTTAATCCGGCTCTGACCATCATGGCACTGGGCTATTGGGTAGGTGATTATATAGTAAAAACATATAAGTAAATATCCGGATGAAGAAAAAACACATGCCTATAGGAGTGATCATAACCGTAGCTCTTCTTATCGTAATAACAGGTGCTTATTCTACCTGGAATCATATGGATCCTGCCCATACCTGTGCTCAATGTCATGAGATCCGGGCAACGCATGAAGCCTGGTTAATTTCTGCCCATAAAGATATTGCCTGTACCGAATGTCATGGCACAGCCATAAGCGAGGGAATCCATAGTCTGACGGAAAAAAGTCACATGCTTTGGTCTCATTGGACAAAAAAGATACGAAATGAAGATATTCGTATGAATGAAAAACAAGTGTTATATGTGACAGAGCGATGTGCCGGTTGTCACCGGTCAGAGCATGCCGGTTGGTTGTCTGGTGGGCATGGGGCAACTTACCGGAATATTTATTTAGATGAAAAACATAATCAAATGGAGAAGCCATATGCGGATTGTTTTCGTTGTCATGGCATGTTCTATGATGGAACAATAGCCAATATGATGGCTTTGGAAGGAGACGCTTCTACATATTATATGAAAGATAAGAAACAGGAGGAACGGCCGGTGATACCTTGTCTTGCCTGTCATCAAATCCATACAGAGTCTGGGAATACTCCTAAAACTTCTTTCTATGTCAGAGCTGAGAAGAAACATTTGCGTACGGATCATTTATCCAGGGTAGTAATGTATGAAGGAAACCGGGAGGTGAGGACCTCGGATGATCCAAATGCTCTGTTATGTCTTCAGTGTCATTCTCCAAATGCATGGCATCATGCAGGTAGTGAAGATGATCGTACTCCTACGGGAGTGCATGAAGGATTAAGCTGTATGGCCTGTCATAAACCACATAGTAATGAAACCCGTAACTCCTGTAAAGAATGCCACCCGGCTTTGTCAAATTGTGGTTTAGATGTTATGACTATGAATACTACCTATGTAGATAAAAGTAGTCCTTATAATATACATCACATTAGTTGTGTGAGTTGCCATGAAGAAAGTTCTGTAAAATAAGTGTATAATAGAAAGGCTATTTTACGGAGTTTTTATTTTAGAAAATCAAAATATTTCAGTATTTCCCCTGTTTATTTGAAGCTATGAAAAGCTTCTTTCATATTGTAATTTAACTTCTATATTTTTAGTGAGTTTATTTTATTTCATGTATGTTTCGTTTCTAATTAAAAAGGAAAAATTGCGACGTCGAAAAAAACATACATTTTCTTTTTCCTCTATTGTTAGTATGGAATTAACAGAAATGTTTCCTGTTTTAGTTTGTTAATTGTTTGATTTGTAGATTTTTATCTTTTAGTTATATTATTGTGCTTTTTGTTGTTTAAGGTAGAAAAGTGAGGTTTTGTAGTATTGAATTTACACAAATCGGAAAGATGAAAAGGGATTGTTTATAAATGGACAATAATTGTGTAAAAGGGACTCTTTATGTTGCCGTATCTTTGCAGTGTGGAAAAAGAGATGAGTTTCCCCGGTCTCTTAAAATAAAAAAATAAAGGAGAAAACGAAGGGGTATGTTGGAACACCCACAGGCAAAACAGGGCGGACGAAATTGGGAAGGCCCATTGTTTAGATAAAGAGAATTTTAAACTTTAAACTGATCGAACTAACAGATAGGAATTAATTTGATATAGGAAAAAAATAAACTTACAATATTCAAGAAAAAGGACTAACAAACAATCATTTAAATTATTGAGATTATGAAGA
>JAJQEE010000171.1 GCA_021201865.1 Tannerellaceae bacterium
CGAGGACTCATCTCTTTCAAAACTTGCAAAACAGCCTTCAAATTTGAAAGATAAGGGTGTCCACTTAGGCTGGCTGGTGATCAAAGCATTGCTCATTTTTATTGTGGGACGTTTTTTGATCGGGCTTATTAATAAATTAATTAACCGGATATTGGGGAGAAGGAATGTGGATCCTTCCGTGAATTCATTTTTGGTCAGCCTCGTGAATGTAGTCCTTACTGTTTTATTGATCATTTCTGTGATCGGAGCATTGGGAGTTCAGACTACTTCTTTTGCCGCTCTCCTTGCTTCGGTCGGAGTGGCTATGGGAGTTGCTCTGAGTGGGAATTTATCCAATTTTGCAGGCGGTCTTCTTATTTTATTGTTTAAACCTTTTAAAGTCGGGGATTTCATAGAAGCGCAGAGTAATAGTGGAACTGTCAAAGCCATCCAGATCTTTCACACGATTATTGCTACTTCCGATAACCGGGTGGTTTACATTCCGAACGGAGCCCTAAGCAGTGGTGTGATTACGAATGTGAATGTAAAAAACACCCGAAGGGTAGAATGGATCTTTGGAGTAGAATATGGAGTAGATTATGAGAAGGTGAAAGCTTTGTTACTGGAAATAATTGAAAGTGATGCCCGGATATTGAAAAAAACCCGCTCCTTTTATTGTGCTCAAAGAATTGGATTCCAGTAGCGTAAATATTATGGTCCGGGGATGGGTAAAAACATCTGATTACTGGAATGTTTATTTTGAAACAAATCAAAATGTGTATGATCGCTTTAATAAAGAAAAGATTTCATTCCCTTTTCAAAAGCTTGCTATTCACCAGTATATTCCCAATACAGCAGATACGCAGGAAGGGTTATAAATGTTTTCTATGAGCGTATAAAAAATATCCATTGGATTAATAATTAGTGATTTAGAATATAGTAGTAATTTTGTTTTGAACAAAAAGAGTAAAAAAAATGAGAGCATTAATAGGAAAAAAAGCACCGGACTTTAAAGCACCGGCTGTCGTAAATGGTTGTGAAATTGTTTCTGATTTTTCATTAGATCAGTACATCGGAAAGAAGTATGTAGTATTGTTTTTCTATCCTATGGACTTTACGTTTGTATGTCCTACGGAATTACACGCTTTCCAGGAAAAACTGGAAGAATTTGAAAAACGTAATGTAGCGGTGGTGGGCTGTTCTGTGGATTCTGAATATTCACACTTCGCCTGGTTACAACAACCTAAAAATAAAGGTGGTATTCAGGGGGTAACTTATCCTTTGGTTGCAGATTTTTCTAAAACCATCTCTTCCGATTATGGAGTGTTAGCTTCAGAATATAACCTGGAAGATGGTTGCCTGACTGTTGAAGGAGCACCTGTTGCATATCGTGGGCTGTTCCTGATTGATAAAGAGGGTAAAATTCGTCACTATGTGATCAATGACCTTCCTTTAGGTAGAAATGTGGATGAAGCGATCCGTATTGTGGATGCATTACAACATTTTGAAGAAAATGGAGAAGTTTGTCCTGTAAACTGGGCCAAAGGGAAAGATGCCATGAAAGCTACCAACGAAGGAGTCTCAAATTATTTGAGCAATAAATAAGTACTCAAAGGAATGAGGTAGTGAAGGAGATTTCTATCCCTACTTCACTCCTTCATTATTTTTACTCCTTATTATTTATTTTCATATTTTTTGCTGAATATCTTCCAACTCTATCAGTTTGTTAACGATCGCATAGACGATCAGGCCACTGGCACTATGGATCTGTAATTTGCGGGCAATATTTCTACGATGGGTAATAACTGTATGAGTAGATAAAAATAGTTGGTCTGCTATTTCCCGGTTAGTCATCCCTTTTACCACACACACGACAATTTCTTTTTCACGTGTGCTAAGCGTTTGGGTATCTTCAGTTTCCGTGTCTTTGGGTATGTCACTAACCAATAATCCTTCCAGTTTACTTTTTATCTCATTTATTCCGTCAAAAATACTTATTTGTTCGTCGTAGTGCCGGGTAAGAGCCGGATCTATCACATTATAAAGAAGGGCGAGGCATTTCATTTCCTGACAGCCGGATTCTTCTTTTAATAGCTGGGGGGTAAAGTTCCCGGGAAAACAAGGATTAATGATCAATACATCCGGTTTGTGCATACGCAGAGATTCAAAGAGACTTTCGGCGGTAATGATCTCTACCAGTTGTACTTTAAATCCTGTCAGTCTTTTCAGTTGCGTCTCTAATCCGCTCCGTAGAAGGAGAGAGGGTTCTGCTATTGCGATTTTCAGATTGGAGGTCATATGGTTTTACTTTTTTTCTAATTCCAATATGGCCGGAACAAACAAGTAGTCTTCTACCAGGCTATGTGTTGCCAAATCTTCTTCTGTTGCGAATATATCAAATAAGACACTGTTTAACAGGTTACTTCCCTCTCCCGGATAATATTTAATCAAAATGTTTTTCAACTCAATAATCTTCATTTCGATCTGGTCATGTCTTTTCCTAAAAATAGAAATATTGTATCGTGGATCTTTCTCTCCTTTCAACAATCTTTTGACATAGGGGTAAACCGTATTTTCTTCATACATCATATGTTTGTTTACCTCTTCCGCATATTCATCAAAAAATTTCCGGATCACAAATGCTACTTCTTCCCTGCATCCTTCGATTGCCTCCAGTAACTTGCGACGTAAATGAGGAAGTCGGAAGTTAAGAAAATAGTCATGTGCATTATGAAGATACCGGATCAATACTTCCAGTGAGATATAATCCGTAATATGTTCTATCTGTACCGGTTTCCCTTCGATCAGGAAGTTTACCACCGTTAAGAAAGTGTTCAGATCTACTTCATTCTGTTTACAGACCTCTCCGATATTTTTCTCTCCGAACCCCAAATCTATCCCAAACCGGCTCATAACAAGGACCATCGGATAGTTATCACATATCAGATCACTCATCTTATCACTTTCTCTGTACTTTCCTTTTTTATACATAATTTACATTCCTTCGTTTCGTGTTGATTATTTCTCAAAGTTACATTTTTTATTTTACATGTATCTTTGTCGTACTTATTTCACTTTATAAATAAAGCAATTTATGATCTTCCCCTGGATCTAAGGGAGTTATGCCCTGTTATTTATATTCTTATACAAAATTATACCTCAACAGGGGAGTAAACAATCACTATAAATAGGTAGAAAGTAAAAAGTTATACATATAAATAGGTATTGTGGGGTTTGCTAATCTGATCTATTTTTGCATCAGAATAAAGTAACACTATTAGTATAATCGCTATATCAAAACCTATTGCTAATTATGTAAGCATATAAGATGATTAAATGACAATGTAGGGGAGTTTTTATTGGTTATTCCCTACAAAAAAGGAGGTTCCCTGAGAAGAGAGCCTCCTTTTTTGTTAGGATACCGGATGAATGAGTTCTGATAGGTGTATTTTTTTGTCTGTTTTGTAAAAGTTGCGGACCTTTTTTACGGTTGCGCAGTTTATATAGGCATCATGGCAAAAAATGATCGCTTGATTTTTGAGAACTGCTTCTTCCAGTAGACGGCATTTCTCATGATAGGAACTCAACGGATAACTATCATAGGCAGATATCCACTCAGGAGAAATGCTGGCAGCTAACGGGATCACATCTCCTGCAAAGACAAAAGTTTGATCCTGTTGGGTAATATAAGGAACTATCTGTCCGGAAGTATGTCCTTCAAATAACCGCAAGGTCATAACCGGAGAGATTATCGTATCTTCTTCAATCAGTTTTAAGAGTGGGGATCCGGACAAAAGTGCTGTGTTTTCTTTAAAGTAAGATTCCTTTTCCAGAGGATGTAGGGAAGAAAGGTGATCCCATTGTTTTTTGCTGATCCAGTGATTGGCCCGGGGAAAAGCCAGACAGAGGTCTCCGGTTTCCGGATTTTCCAGGGTCGTGTATCCGCAATGATCGAAATGTAAATGGGTTAAGATCACATCTGTTACCTGATCCGGAGTTATTCCTTTTTCTTTTAGAATAGCATGCAGGTCGATCAGATTAAAGAAACGATAATAGCTTAGTTTTTTTAGCTGTTTAGTACCTGCCCCGTTATCTATCAACATGATCCTGCCATCATCAGTGGTAATTAGCAGGCAATTCATAGCTAAAATACAACTGTTTGTATCGTCGTGGGGATACCGTTTGCTCCAGGAAGATTTCGGTATTGCTCCAAACATGGCCCCTCCGTCTGCATAAAAGTATCCGGTGTCAATTAATTCGATCTTCATTCTTTTTGTGTCAAATATAGGGAAAGTTAAGGATTTTCTATCTCGTGTAATTCGGGAAATTTTTACCTTTGCACCCCAAAAAAGAAACGGATACAAGTGAAAGGCAAAAAGATAGGTTTATCAGTCAGGTATCCGGACGGTTTGAGAGGGAAACTTTTCAAACTGGTCGGGCCTATTTTCTTAGAAACGTTATTGGTCCTGTTGCTGGGGATAGTGGATACTCTCATGTTAGGAAATTATTCGGATAATACGGTTGCAGCGGTTGGAGTCGTGAATCAGTTACTGAATATGGTGTTTCTTTTATTCAATGTAACTGCTGTCGGTACATTGGTGATGTGTGCCTTATATTATGGCGCAAAAGATAATAAGAGTTTTATTCAGATTGTCGGGACTTCCCTTTTGTTTAACGCAGGTGTAGGGATCCTCTTAAGCGGTCTATTGTATTTGTTTGGAGAACAGATGTTACTCCTGATGAAGATCCGCCCGGATTTGATGGGAGATGCTTCCGTTTATATGAAGATCGTAGGTGGTTTTGGTTTCTACCAGGCGATCAGTTTTACGATTTCTGCTATTTTAAGGGCGGCTAATAAGCCTAATTATACCATGCAGGTTATTTTTATTATTAATATTCTGAATGTTTTTGGAAATTATTCTTTGATCTATGGAAACTTTGGAATGCCTGCTTTGGGAGCAGAGGGGGCTGCGATCTCTACTTCTATCTGCCGGGGAATTGCTATGGTATTACTTTTCATCGTTTTATTTAAACGCTTGATCAAAAGAATTCCTCTCTCTTATTTCCGGCCTTTTCCGACGGATAAATTGAAGAGTGTTCTTAGCGTGGGAATACCTTCTGCCGTAGAACAAATCTCGTATGATGCTTCCCAGGTTGCAATCGTTTATTTTATTAATATGTTGGGAAATGAGGTGCTGGCGGCAAGGGTCTATGTGATGAATATTGTGATTATCGGTTACCTGTTCTCTTTGTCGATGGGGCAGGCAACGGCCGTTTGTACCGGAAATCTGATAGGGGAAGGAAAGAAAGAGGCAGCCTATCGTTTGTCCTGGTATGCCTGGAAGAGATCTCTTATACTAACTGGAATCGCCAGTGGCTTTATTCTCTTATTTGCCCGGCCTTTACTTTCCTCTTTTACTTCCAACCAATCTATTATAGCAATTGCATTGAGTGTATTAGTGGTTGACTTTGTTTTGGAACAGGGGCGTGCGACTGTCCTGTTATTCCTGTTTTGTCTTCGCTCTGCCAGGGATGTGGTAGTACCTGTATTGATAGAAATTGTTTGTATGTGGGTTTTTGCCGTGGCATGCGCATATACCTTTGGTATTGTCTGGGGGTTTGGTCTGGTAGGTATGTGGATTGGCTTTGCGATGGATGAATGTTCCCGTGGGATTGTACTGGCCTTACGGTGGAAAGCCCAAAAGTGGAAGAAGAAGGAAGTGATCCAATCGAATGTTAACATTCACTAAATATATGTTTTTTAGAGAACAAAAGGTCTTTTTTTGCGTCTATACATTACGAATGATATTTTAAATGAGTGAGATTATGAAAAGAGTATTTTTTTATGCGATGATGATCGCTTTGGTATGTGGCGTAATGTCCGCATGTTCCAATCATAAAGCAGATGCTAAAAAACTGGATGGCAGATGGAATATAAAATCTGTAAATGGAGATGAGATCGTAGCGGAAAGAACTCCATTTCTGGAGTTTGATATAAATGAAGGTAAGTTGCATGGAAATGCAGGTTGTAATGTCGTGAATTCTGCTATTATGCTGGATGATAAAGATAATTCTGCTATTATTGTTGAGCGTGGTGTGACTACGATGATGGCCTGTCCGGATCTGGAAACAGAAGACCGGGTGTTAAGAGCTCTTGAACATGTCAGCCATGTGAAAGAAGGTAGTAATGATAATGAAATGTATCTGACAGATAATTCGGGTACGGTTTTATTAGTATTAACCAAATAAAGATCACAGATGAAGCATTTAGTTCGTATTGCTTTTATTTTTATTCTTGGAGTTATATGTATGGCTTGTGGAACAATGAAACGGAGCAGTAATAATCTACCTTTCTCAAGTTTAAATGGGGAGTGGCTTGTGCAGGAAATGAACGGTAACAGGATAGATGCCGGTGAGCAGACCCCATATCTGAACTTTGATATGGAACAAGGGACCGTTTCCGGGTATGCCGGATGTAATCGTTTGTCAGGAAAAGTAGAGTATAGCCAGTTGCAGAACAATATCCTGAAGTTTATGCAGATGGTTACTACCCGTATGGCTTGTATGGATATGTCTATAGAAGATGAATTCCTGAAAACCATCGATAAGGTAGTCCGTTTTGATTCTCCGGATACATCTGCTCCTGTCCGAACCATTGATCTATATGGGATAGATGGAAGTAAAATATTGGTATTGCAAAAGAAATAAGTTCCGGAAATGGAATAGAAAAGGGGTGAGAGATTGGATCTGTCATCCCTTTTTGTTTTATGGATAATCTGTATAAAGTAAATATTTACTCCTCATCTGTTTGTATGCCGTAAGTTCCGGTTGCCAGGAGGCCCGGATCTCTTCCTCGGTCATCCCCTGGATAATTTGTTGACGCAACTCTTTTGTTCCGGCTAACAGATCAAACCAACTGGCTCTGGAAAAAAGGGTTTTTGGATTTCTATCAAACTTCTCAAAAAAGTCAAGCAGGAATGTGAGACTCAGTCCTCCTTCAAATGGATATTCCCTTAAATCGACCCCGTAACATTTTTTGTCCTTTTGCAGAGGATTCGTATCAAATCCCGGTAAGGATACCGGTGTAAAGCAGAATTCTCCCATGTTGGGATCCGGATAACCAATCACCTGAAAAGGAAAATAGGTTCCCCGCCCGATACTCACAGGAGTCGCTTCAAAAAAACAGAGGGAAGGAAATAGCCGGACAGATTGATCATTGGGTAAATTAGGTGAAGGCTTAACCGGTAGCCAATAGGGATCTCCATGTTTCCAGTTTTCCATCTTCACTACGGTTAGTTCACATGTTTCAGGACCTGTGGGAAGCCATCCTTCCCCATTGATCATTCCTGCCAGTTCACCTACGGTCAGACCATGCAGAATTGGGATTGGATGCATTCCCACGAAAGATTCATACCCTTTTTTGCGGATCGGACCGTCAATGAAATCATTTGGATTGGGACGGTCCAGAACAAGTAACGGTTTGTTATTTTCTGCACATGCTTCCATCACATATTGCATGGTGCTGATGTATGTGTAATATCTTGCGCCTACATCCTGTATATCAAAAACCAGTATATCCAGATCTTTCATCTGTGCATCGGTCGGTTTCTTGTTTTTCCCATAAATGGAAACAACCGGTATGCCTGTTTTCTGGTCCCGGCTGTCATTAAATTCCTCCCCTGCTTCCGCATTTCCCCGGAAACCATGTTCCGGAGCAAAGACTTTTACGACATTTATTTTTTCTTCTAATAAAGCATCCAATAAATGAACCTGTGTCGTTTCTAATATGGAGGTCTGGTTGATAACTAATCCTACGCGTTTATCTTTCAAGAGTTCAGCAAGAAGCTCTGTCCGTTCTGCTCCTAATACGAGTGGAGGAACCTTTTCCTGCTCCGGCTGACCGTTTGCTGTATTTCCGGCACACGCTTCGGTAGTGATGAGTAAAGAGAAAGAAATGAAAGATAAAAGAATGGTTATTAACTTACTTTTCATATATAAAACAGTTTTAGTAGGATTACAAATGTAGTAAATGTCCTAATCATTCCCTACATTTGTAACCGTTAAACTGAAAGAGATTGACTTGATGAATGCGGTTGATATTCTCTCCAGGTATTATTCTCCGGGATCTGAAGCATTCCATATTGTTTATACCCATAGCCGGAGTGTTGCGGATAAAGCACTCGCTATTGCTTCTATGCATCCGGAAATGAATTTAGACCTCACTTTTATTGAAGAAGCAGGTTTGCTGCATGATGTGGGTGTCTTTCTTTGTAATGCACCCGGTATCCATTGTCATGGAAATTATCCTTATATTTGTCATGGATATCTGGGTGCCGAACTTATGCTGAAAGATGGATTTACCCGGCATGCGCTTGTTTGTGAAAGGCATACGGGAGCAGGGATTAGTTTATCGGATATCCGGAAAGAAAATCTGCCTGTTCCTCACCGGGACATGTTGCCGGTGTCACTGGAGGAAAAACTGATCTGTTTTGCTGATAAGTTTTATAGCAAGACTAAGTTAGATCAGGAAAAACCTATTGATAAAATCAGGAAAAGCCTTTCTAAGTATGGCGATGAAACCGTTTTACGCTTTGATGAGCTATGTAAACTCTTTTTAGGGTGACAAACATAAGCCGGATCAGTAATTTATTATACATTTGCATGCTGTTAAGGCATCGTAATAAAGAATGTTCTTGAAATACAGACTCCTACATATACTGTTTATTTTCCTTTCCGGAAGCTGGTTCATGCAGGCACAGGAAGTGGTTGCATTACCGGATAGTATAGAAGTTGCCGACTCCCTGAGTCTGTTGCCTGCTGATTCATTGATTATTTCCGATTCATTAAACCTGAGTGTGACAGATTCTGTGGATGTAGCATCTGTGGACTCAGTTGCTCCGGGTTATAGTACCGCGTTGGATGCTCCGGTGGAATATGAAGCGCAGGACTCTATTGTGATGACCGCCGGAAACTGGGCTTATTTGTTTGGTGAAGGGAATGTCAAATATCAACAGATCGAGCTTGAAGCGGAAAATATTGAAATGAATCTGGATAGTAGTATTGTTTTCGCTAAGTTTGGTTTGGACTCTATTGGAGAAGAATTTGGTTTTCCGTTATTTACGGACAATGGACAACAGTATGAGTCCAAGACGATGCGGTATAATTTTAATACTAAAAAAGGATATATTACTGAGGTTATTACTCAACAAGGGGAGGGGTATGTGACTTCAGCCCGTACGAAAAAGATGGAAGATGATATCCTGAATATGGTCGGTGGTAAATATACGACCTGTGACCAGCATGATCATCCTCACTTTTATATTCAGATGACTAAGGCGAAAGTGCGGCCTAAAAAAAATATAGTGACCGGGCCTGTTTATCTGGTGATTGAAGATGTACCACTCCCGTTAGGATTGCCATTCGCTTTTTTCCCTTTTTCTGAGTCTTATTCTTCCGGAGTTATTTTCCCCTCTTTTGGAGATGAATCTGCCAGAGGTTTTTTCCTCAGGGATGCCGGTTATTATTTTGCGATCAGTGACTATGTCGATCTGGCCGTAACCGGAGACATTTATACCAAAGGCTCCTGGGCTTTTGCCGCCCGCTCCACTTACCGGAAACGATATAAATTTTCCGGAAGTTTTGATACCAAATATGTGGTTACTAAATATGGAGATAAAGGATTAGCAGACTATAGCCTGAATAAAGACTTTAAGATCACGTGGACTCATTCACAGGATGCAAAAGCAAATCCGTACCGTACTTTTTCTGCCAGTGTGAATTTTGCGACCAGCAGTTATAACAGGAACGAGTTGCAAAGTGTGACTAATTATAATAATACGAATAACTCGAAAGGGTCTTCTGTCAGTATTTCCCAGCGGTTCCCGAACAGTCCTTTCACACTGTCTGCGACTATGACTATTAACCAGACAGCCCGTGACTCTTCTATTGCGGTTACGTTGCCTGACTTTACAGCCAGTATGAGCCGTATCTATCCATTCAAACGGAAACAAAGGATCGGAAAGGAAAAATGGTTTGAGAAGATCTCCTTACAGTATAATGGTATTTTCCGGAACTCGATTACTACCAAAGAAAATCTGTTGTTCCAATCCAATTTGCTTAAAGACTGGAATAATGGCATACAGCATAAGGCTTCCAGTAGTGCAACGTTTAGTCTTTTCAAATATATAAATATCTCCCCTTCTGTTGATTATACGGAGCGCTGGTATACCAGTAAAATTGAACGGGCATATGATATGGAAAGAAATGCGGTGATAGACCGGGATACTACCACGGGATTTTACCGGATTTATAACTACAATGCCAGTGTTTCTGCCTCTACGACCCTGTATGGGTTTTTTACTCCGCTACCATTCCTGGGGAATAAAGTAAAAATGATCCGTCATCGTATGGAGCCTTCTGTTAGTTTTGGGTATGCACCGGATTTTGGTGACCCCCGGTATGGTTATTATAAATCTTATATTTATACCAATGCAGCCGGAGATGATGTGGAATATGTATATTCTCCTTTTGCCAATGGAATGTATGGTGTGCCGGGTAGCGGAAGACAGGGAAATGTAAGTTTCAGTCTGGATAACAATATTGAGATGAAGATCCGTTCGGACCGGGATTCTACCGGAGAAAGGAAGATCAGCTTGATTGATAAGTTAGGCTTTAATATGTCTTATAATATGGTCGCGGATTCTTTTAAGTGGAGTGACCTGACAGTAAATCTTCGTTTGAAACTGACAAAGAGTTATACTGTTAACCTGACAGGGGTATTTGATACATATACTTATTCCTATGATCCGGACCGGAATACATTAACCCGTAGAAATGTACCTCGTTGGCAAGCTGGTAAAGGGCTGGGGCGTTTACGTTCTACAGGGACAAGTTTCTCTTATACGTTTAATAACGATACTTTCAAAAAGTTATTTGGAGGACGTATGGGAGATCCTTCCAACCCGACAGGAGACCCGAATGAAGTACCTCCTGAAGATCTTGCTGAAGGAGCTTTGCCGGAGGACGATACACCTGTTCCTGGCAGTGGAAGGCGTATGCGAGGAGAAAGTGGCAGTTCCGGGGGGGAGATGGATGCGGACGGTTATTATATAAATACATTCCCCTGGAGTTTGTCTTTTAGTTATAGTATGTCCTTGCAATATGACCAAAGTAGAATTAATACTAAAACACATGAATATTATTATAAATTAAATCATGCGTTGAGTTTTAATGGTAGCCTTCAACCGACTAAAAATTGGCGGTTGAATTTCAATGCAACCTACGACTTCGAAGAGCATAAGATTTCTTATCTGACCTGTAATATTACCCGGAATATGCACTGTTTCCAGATGACAGCGAGTGTGATCCCGGTGGGAACTTATAAATCCTACTTTTTTAGTGTAGCAGTAAGTTCCGCATTATTGAAGGATCTGAAATATGATAAACGAAGTAATTACCGGGATGGACAAAGTTGGTACTAAGCAAAAAAAAGATAAAAAAGGAGCGATGTAAATCACATCGCTCCTTTTTTATTTCTTATCCGATCTTACCATTCGATAGGTGTCTGGCCACTTGCTATCAGGTAATCGTTGGCTTTACTGAAATGTTTGTTCCCGAAAAATCCCCTGTGGGCAGAGAGAGGAGAAGGATGAGGGGATTTAAGGATCAGATTGTGGTTTGGATCGATAAAAGCACCTTTCTTTTGTGCATAGGATCCCCACAGAATATAAACAATATGATTTCTGCTTTCCGCTAATTTATGGATCACAGCATCCGTAAACGTTTCCCATCCTTTATGTTGATGAGATCCTGCCTGATGTGCTCTGACTGTAAGTGTAGCATTTAACAACAGAACACCCTGGTCCGCCCAGCGGGTCAGGTCTCCGGTAGATGGCATGGGTTTTCCCAGATCTTCCTGAATTTCTTTAAATATGTTCAGTAGGGAAGGAGGGAAAGGAATGCCCGGCTCTACGGAAAAGCAGAGACCATTTGCCTGACGAGGTTCATGGTAAGGATCCTGTCCTAAAATAACTACTTTTACTTTATCAAAAGGACAATGTGTAAAAGCATTAAAAATTTTAGATCCGGGAGGATAGATCGTTCTGGTATGGTATTCTTCCCGGATGAAATTAGTAAGCTGGACAAAATAGTCTTTTTCAAACTCACCAGCCAATTGTTCTTTCCAGCTTTGTTCTATTTTTACATCCATCCTGTTTCCTGTTAAATTAAATACATTCCTGCTTCTTTTGCTTCCTGGCGCATATCTTCCGGCCAGATACTTGCCTGAATCTCCCCAATATGTGCTTTACGAAGGTAGAACATGCACAAACGGCTCTGTCCGATACCTCCACCGATGCTCAAAGGAAGTTCATCATTTAATAAACGCTTATGGAAATATAATTGTTTTTTATCCTCTGCATTACATTCCTGTAACTGGTGTAATAATGCTTCTTTATTGACACGGATACCCATAGAAGATAACTCCAGTGAACGACCTAATACTTCATCCCAGACCAGCAGATCTCCGTTCAGACCGGCTTTCCCATCTGCTGATTTAGTAGACCAGTCATCGTAGTCAGGAGCCCGTCCATCATGTTTTTCTCCATTGCTCAGTTTACAGCCAATTCCTATAATGAAAACCGCCCCATACTCTTTGGCAATAGCATCTTTCCGTTGCTTAGGTGTGAATGACGGATATTTCTGTAACAAATCTTCCGAATGAATAAAGTGGATTTTCTGAGGTAGGGTTGGTTTAATCTCCGGGAACATTTCATACACCAGATATTCGGTGCGTACCATGGCTGCATAGATTCGTTGCACAATCTCTTTCAGGAAATCGACTGTGCGATCTTCTTTCTTCATGGTTCTTTCCCAGTCCCACTGATCAACGTATAACGAGTGAAGATTCCCTAATTCTTCATCCGAACGAATAGCATTCATATCTGTATAGATACCATATCCTTCTTCGATATTATAATCTGCTAAAGTTAACCGTTTCCACTTCGCCAGGGAGTGTACGATCTCTGCTTTAGCGTCTCCGAGATCTTTGATCGGAAATGTAACAGCTCTTTCTGTGCCGTTCAAATCATCATTGATACCCATTCCTTTTAAGACGAATAAAGGAGCGGTGATGCGTCTCAAACGTAGCTCTGAAGAGAGGTTCTGCTGGAAAAAGTCCTTGATCTTTTTAATCCCCATTTCAGTTTGAGGCAGATTTAATAGTGCTTTATATCCGGCAGGTTTAATTAAATAGCTCATGTTATCTGTTGTGCTTTGTGTTTTGTAATATGAATGGCAAAGATAATGAAACGTGAAAAAATAACAATCTTATCCCGGTTTTTATTTGCAAAAAGTCAGGTGATTGGTAGATGTTTGTTTCAAAATAACATATTAGAAAGATCCCTTACTAAACTATTTATGGAAATTCATTTCTTTTTTCTCTACAATTTGTTTTAATGAGAGATTATCGTTACTTTTGCGCCCATATTGTTAACTGCACCCGTAGTTCAATGGATAGAATACTGGATTCCGGTTCCAGCGATTGGGGTTCGACTCCCCACGGGTGTACAGGGAAAAGAAAAGGACGTTTGTTTAAAAACGCCCTTTTTTGTTTATAGACTATCTCCGAAGTCTTTTTTGAATTTTTCTACTAATTTGGATGGCCAGTCTGTGGTGGGTTCAAGCCCTCCCATAAAGAAGCGGAGTACCGGAGGTTCGTAAGTGAATCGAAGTCCACCGATTAATTCTCTGTTTTCGTATAACCATTCCAGACGGTCAATTACATATTTTACCTGTGAAAGGGTAAATACTCTTCGTGGCACCGCTAATCGTAATAATTCTACGTCTGCCAGGATCTCAACCCCATTTTCATCTCTTACACTGGAAATTGTTCCTCTTTCCATTCCTCTTACACCCGAGATCAGGAAGAAAGCTGCGGCCAGTGCTCCGGCCGGATATTCTGTCTGTGGAATATGGGGACAGAAAGAAGATGCATCGATGTGTGCTCCTAATACTCCCGGAGGAGTTACTACCGGAATACCTTTGCTATCCAGTTCATTGACCAGATATTTAATAAAGTTCGGGCTCTGGCTGATCATCGTTTCATCCAGTGTCTCATACAGGCCCACGGCAATGGCTTCAATTTCTCTTACGGATATACCACCGTAAGTAAGGAATCCTTCAAACAAGGGAATCAGGGCTTCCATCTTATAATAAAGCTCTTTCCGGTTCGTACAGATACCACCTCCCCGGGAAGAACTTAATTTACGGGCAGAGAAATAAACAAGATCTGCCAGCCCGGTCATGGCTTTGATAATATCTCCTAATGAATTTTCCTTCCATGCCTCTTCACGCTGTTTGATCAGATAGGCATTTTCACCGATCAAACTGGCATCCAGTACCAACATGATTCCATATTTATCAGCTACTCTACGAACATCCATGAGGTTTGCCATGGAAAATGGTTGACCACCGATCAGATTTGTAGAAGCTTCCATACGAATAAACGGAATATTGTCTACTCCATTTTCCTGGATACATTTTTCTAACTTATCGATGTCAATGTTTCCTTTAAACGGATTGGTTGATTTAAGGATCAGTGCATCGTCATGGAGAAGTTCCGCTATTTTACCGCCTACTTCCAGAATATGGGCAAGTGCTGTGGTAAAGTGGTAGTTCATCGGGATCACGTTTCCCGGTTTAATAAACGTTTTAGAGATCACATTTTCAGCCGCACGTCCCTGGTGAACCGGTAAAAGATATTTTTTTGCCCAGTACATCTTCAACCGCTTTCTGGTATCTGTCGAAACTTTGAGAACCTGCATAGGCATCATCCGCCTGAAACATGGCTGCGATCTGATTGTCACTCATCGCATTTGTTCCACTATCGGTCAACATATCCAGAAATACATCTTTTGTACTTAAGCGAAAAGTGTTGTATCCTGCTTCTTTTGTTGCCAGTAATCTTCGCTCAATCGGTACCAGATGTAATTTCTGAACCACTCTCACCTTGTGCAACTCTAAAGGAATATCACCACCTTTGTAAAATTTTACATTTGACATTTTTAATAGGTATTAGATTTTATAAAGTTAGTAAAAGCCAAATATATAAATTAAATTATCACGTACAAACAAATTATAGCTCTCAAGGTTTGAAATTTTTTATGTTTATGATTTTTCTTTTTCTTACTGAGAAGAAAGATCTTCTAAAAGAACCAATTCTTTAGCCGCGGAGATTAATTTTGAATCATGGCTGGCGATGATGAAATTTACTCCGTTTTCCTGATTCAGGGTTTTCATCAGTGAAATAATGTTCTCTGCATTTTTTTTATCCAGATTGGCAGTCGGTTCGTCTGCGAATACAATTTTAGGATTAGCTGCAATGGCTCTCGCGATAGCTACTCTTTGCTGTTCCCCTCCCGAAAGTTCTCCCGGTCTTCTATGGATTTTGTCCTTCAGTCCAACCAATGTAAGTGCATGTTCCGAGATCTCTTTTCTTTGAGAATGATCCTTTTTGTGTAGAGTAAGTGGTAGTTCCACATTTTCACAGGCGGATAATACAGGGATCAGGTTGAAGGATTGGAAAATAAATCCGAAATTATTTTTACGAAGATTGTTCAGGGCGTTTGTGTTAGAAAAATCAATTAATTTGTCATCCAGATAATACTTCCCATCATCCGGTTCATCCAGAGTTGCCAGAATATTAAGTAAGGTCGATTTTCCGGAGCCGGAAGGCCCTGCTAATACGGTAAAACAGGATTCCTTAAAATCATAGGAAAATTGGTGAAGTACCTGATTGAAGATAATCCCATTCTGATATTTTTTATTGATATTTTCTAAGTGAATGATCGTTTTCATGACTGTTGATTTTTAAAAGTAATAACTAATTAATAAGGTGGTCTGTAAGTTATAGACCGGAAGTTTATTGTTGAAAAACATGGCTGACAGTTCTATCTGTAGATTATTCTTTTTCCAAACTCCCAAAGGGGACAGCACATGTTGTCCGGATACCGGATCGTAAAATGTCCGTAAGGAGACAGAACCCCTGTCATATGTATCCAGATATTCCAGACTCCCGAATAGAGAGTGTTTACTGACAGTTAATGCGTCATATAGGATAATGTTACCGGGCAGATAGTTTATAAAGTTTTGAATATCCTTCTTGTTCAAATAATCTCCCCGGAAACGGTATTCTCCCCGGAAGGTAAAATTGTTAGTAAGCAGGAGTGATCCTCCGGTTAACCATTCCATATGAAAGATCTTGTCTGAGAGTTTGGGAGGAATCAGTATTCCGGAATCACTGACTTTGTAACTTTTGGAGAAATTTCTTGCGACCCCTTCCCCGTAAATAGTGAACTTGTCTCCACCGTAAGAAAAGTCCACTCCTATCTGGTCTTTGGTTTTATACCTCAGATAAGAGATACTCCCGTCTAACCGGTTTCCGGCTATTTCATATTTCAAAGCATAGCTAAAATCCTTCCCTTTTTTGTCCGGAAAAATATAGCATTGTAACGCATTATTTTGGATTAACCAGGTAAAATGAATCATATAGATTCCTTCCAACCTGTTTTGTGTACGGAGTGGATCTTTTTGGATATAAAAGTTGGTAGGATTCCATATCATTCCAGTCCCCCAGTCCAGTCGTTTTTTCCCTATAACCAGAAAATATTTATTTTTTATTCCGGCCTGTAAAAATAATTCCTGAAAAGAAAAATCTGTAGAGTCCGTGTCAAAATTATAGTTCCTGATATTTCCTTCCGTCTGTAAAAGAAAGGAAAGCTGTTCGGTTCTGCTTTCGAAAGAAAATACAGGATAGACTTGAGTAAGCGATGCAAAATCTTTTAACTCCATATAATTATCCGGATTTATGGGGGTATGTCGATCCATTTTCTGATAGTCCAGCTTCGATTCAAAAATGATCTGATAGGAAAAAACGTTTTCCTGGGCAGTTATCTGTGTGTTTGAGAGGCTACTAAACCAGAGTAGAAATAAATGTATCAGGTGTTTTTTCATTTCTCTATCGTTTTAGACCACCCAGGGTAAAAAACTCGGCAGGTTTATTATTGGAGAATTGGATGGTATAATATTCCAGACGGGTATATGTGTTTTTTTGAAGTTCGTCCACAATGATCATAACGGTGGGGATTAATCTTCCATCCATTATTTTATTTTCACTGTAAGTGGCTGTTTTAATTTTTTTTACCGGATAAGGTATACATTTCCTGTTTTAAAGGTACCCGGTTTTCTTCATCAAACCAGATCAGCACTTTACTATAGGCTACAGACTGGTCCTTCGCTTTTAGTTCCAGTATTGTTATCTTTTGATCTGCCGGGGTTGTATTTACCAGATTATATTCATGACCGAATTTGAGACGGAAAACATCCCGGTTAGATGCGTCACTTCCCATGAAGGATTGTTTTAAAGGAAGCTTCATGATCTTACTCGTGCGTGGCATATACATCCATATGTTAGATTCATCATCTAACATACGACGGCCTTTTTCAACGGCTGGACCGGTGAAATCCATACGGACTTTATGATCTTTCCGGTAACAATCCATTTCATAATACTTCATGAGTACATCATTTTTATATACATCCATTCTAACCTTCGTATATTCCATATGGAAGAGTTGATCTATGATCACAATATAATCAGTTATATAATTTTCCGCGTGTCCTATGGACAGGGAAAAAAGCAGAATAATGATCAGATATTTTTTCATGATGTAATTAATATGAAGGAGTTAATAAATGGATAATATTTCTTTTATTTAGTGTCCCCAGGGAGAACCAGATCGCTCCTAAAGGGTAGAGTACTGCCAAAATGAGTGCATAAAGCAGGTCTTTTATTTCCATCTGGGGATTGATAATGGAAGATCCAAACGCGAAAGATGCAGACTGTCCCAATAATAAGTCTTCGTGATAGTTAATAAACCGGATACTTACGCCGATCAGAAATATTCCGGCTGCTGAGAAGAGAAAACTTATATAGAGGGACTCCAGCAGGAATATTTTTTTTACTGCACTTTTTGTGAATCCAAAGGATAATAAAGTTCCGGATTCTTTGAGCCGTTTGTGTATGTTCTCTGATTGCATGGACCAGATCCCTACAAAAGAGATTAATACGAGAAAAGCAACGATCATTTGGATTCCCATTTCATTTATTTTAGCTACCGCCTGCGCACTCCCTAAATGATCTGTGTAGGATGAGATTTTTAGCCATTTCCCTTCAGTGCCATTTGTGGTGTAGGTAATGGAATCACCTATTAATTCCCGGACGAGTTCTTCTTTAATGGAGTTGGCCATATGGTAATCTTCCAGATATATCAATATTTGATTGGGAAGGTTGCAGTTATATAATGACTTAACCTCTTCATACTCCATGTAAATGATATTTTTATTACTCAGGGAAGTATAGAGGAATGTGGCAGTGATTTCATATTCTTCAAGATTAATCATACCATCGATTGTTTGCTGAAGAATGTAGCATGCATCTCCGCATTGAAGCCCTAAACTTTCTGCCAGTCCGTTACTTATCATAATCCCATGACTGTTTTTCCCCGGTTGATAAGAGCCTTCTACAATAGATAAGGAAGAAAGTAAAAGAGAGGATTCTTCTTTCTTCAAACCCCGGATACTGACACGTTCGTTCTCATTTTCATACGTGTACAGGATGGAATTGAAGGCATAAGTCCGGTAACGGTAGTCGATTACCTCTTGTTGATGTTGCAGTACGTGTTCAATTTTTGTAAATAGCCAATCCCCGAATACCTCATTTTCCAGATTGATTGCCTCTTTTTTCAGATTGATCAATACTGCACCTGTTTCAAAGTTGATGTTTTTTCCACAATCTGTTTTTCTATTCCACGGGAAAGAGCGAGTGCGAATAAAAAAAGAATAACAGAAAAACTGATCCCTGCCCCATTGAGAAGAGTAGGGCGTATGTTCCGGTGAACGTTCCGGATAGCTAATTGAATATATAGTTTCATAGTGGAACGCATTATTGGGTTTTAAGTAATAAGGCCACTTTCTCTTTTTGTATTTTATGTAGGCTGATCCATACTGCCAGGAGGGTAACCAGGGAGAATGCAAACCATATATATAGTAAATTGACCGGTGTCAGAAATAATTCCAGGCTTTCTGTCATAAAAGCAGATTGCATTTCTTTGGATTGAATGACCAGACCGGTGTCAGGGATGAATTGCAGGAGCGTTTGTACCAGAAAGAAACTAAATAAAATAGATGTGGTGGATAAGATCATATATTCCATACAAAGCATTCCCCGTACTTTTCTCCAACTAAACCCGATAGCAACTAAGGTACCCATCTCTTTTTTTCTGGATTGGATAATAAGAGTGGCAACACTGATGAGGATCGTTAAGCTGAAAATACAAAAAATAACGGTATTCATATCACCGGTTTCCTTCCAGACATTTGCGATCGTATAGAACAGAGGAATTGTATCCTGCCAATAGGCGATCTTTAATTCCGGGTGATTCTGGTTTAGGAATGCCTCTACCTCTTTGATCTCTTTTGGGGTGATCTCTTCTTTATAAACCGGGTTAATGATAAATTCCAGATAAGTGTTTTCATACATCTGCATAAACTCTTTGCCGTAATCATAGGGTAAGAATCCGGTATAGCCGAAATATAAAGCGATTCCTTTTTCTTCAAATATGCCGGAGATGGTAACTATTCCATCACTCATATACCCATGGATATTATCTGCAACCAGTAAAAGAGTGTCACCTGTCTGGCAGTGCAGATCCCTCCACATGGTCTCGCTGATAACAATCTGATCTTTCTGCTGAGGCATTTTTCCCTCTTTCAGCGTAAGAATCTGATAGATCCTTTTTAAATGCTTCTCATTCAGAGCGTGGATCTGAATATAGGAGGTCTCTTCCTCAAAAGACACTAATGAGCCGAAACGGATCCGTTCACTAATGATCAGATCCGGATTGACTGCCTGTAATTTTAATTTGTCCTCATTCGTCCATAGAAATTTCTCCTGATCCCTGAGTTGCGCCTCCAGAATGTTGAGGTTATCCTGAGTAGAATTATAGATGGTTAATTGACCGGAGATGGCTTCGTTTACATTCTTTTTTAAGGATCTCCGGATCCCATTATTTAAGCAAATATTAGAGAATACACAAACCGAGGAAATTGTTATGCAGGCAATTGTGAAGAAAGTTTGTTTTTTCTTACGTCCGAGGTTCCGGATAATATACCTTAATTGCCCGGAGGGCATAAATGATCTGAAAAGTCTCATGCTGTTGATTTTTATAAGTGTAATTACTCTTTTTCTGTTTTGAAAAAAAGGTACGACAATCCCATCCCTGCTGAAATGCAGGTTGACGATGCAGGGTTGATGGTTCACAAGCCCTTAGGAGAATAAATCAACAATGGTTCCTGATTATCTTTTGCTGGAAAATAGTCCGGATAAGAAATGAAAAGATACTTCCGTTTTAATGATTATTTAAAAAACTTTTTAATGACTCCACATACTTTTGAAAAGCCTCTAAACCTTTCTGTGTAATTCTACAAAGTGTGCAAGGACGCTTGTTTCTGAATATTTTATTCACTTCTATGTAGCCGACACTTTGAAGTTTTTCAATCTGAATACTTAAATTACCGGCGGTTGCTTTTGTCTGTTCCAGAAGATATTTAAAATCCGCCTCCTCCATGGAAACCAGTAAAGATATAATCCTTAGCCTAACTTCTGAGTGCATGACCGGATCTAACTCTTTGAACATAAGCTGTTATTTTTTTCTGTGTTATATCTAAATAGATGAACCGGAATAATAAAAACTGTGATCACAAAAACGATAAAAGCAAGGATCTGATCATTTTCATTTTGTATAAATAGTAAAGACAAAGAGAGGATCATTCCTGTAATCCCCCCACCGATGATGATCTTTTCTTTGATTACTATTCCAATGAACCATGTCATGATTGAAAACAAGAGGGTAACCATAAAAAATACAGGGTATGTGAAACAGATGGTGGGCAGACTCACAATCATCGTGGCAACAAAAAAAATGATCGCTAAATTTTCTATCAGCCGGTCTATATAGGATTTTGTATATACCTTTTGTTTTCGTCTTGCATAGATAGAAAGAGGGAAACAAATGGCCGGAACTATGAGCCAAAGAAAAGAAGAATAAGGAAAAGGATAGTAGGTTTTTACAAACCAGACACCAATCGCAACCGCAATAGTTACATACCCCCATCCCAAAAGCATATTACTATCAATACGGGATCTTAAATTAGCCTGTGCATTTGTTATCATTTGGGTAATGATTGTCAGGCTTTCCTGTTCTGTCATTCTTTTTTCTTCCATCATGAATATATTTTATTGTATTTACAAACTAACTAATTTCCAGCATTGGTAAAGGATTGTTGTTCCTTTTATTCTGCAAATATAAATAGTTTATTTTATAAACCAAATTGTTTTGTAATTAATTTTTATTGGAAAGAAATTTATTTGTTATGAAAAAATAAACAGAAAGGCTATAC
>JAJQEE010000051.1:0-2082 GCA_021201865.1 Tannerellaceae bacterium
GGTATCTGAAAGGGGTAGATCACCACAGTCCACGGCAGAGTGAGCGTAGCGAACGCCACCGTGGGATAAATAACAACACCCGGTATCCTGCGGGCCAACGGCCCAGCTAACAGGATGGCTGTATCAGGGAAATATCCAATGAGTTGCCCCGTTGGGTAGGGTGTCCAATCTTTATTGTAAAAACTTTCTCATGCTGTTAGTATATTTTTCCTTTTAACCATCAGACTTTCAGTGAGATTTTCTTTTTCCCATGTTTTTATTTTCGCTAAAGAAACTTTTTGCAGAGCAGTTTTAAAGTCAAACTCCTTTGAGGTGTCTTTTAATCTTGTTAGTAAAGGTAAAAATAATACAAAGGAAGTCACTCCATAGAGCGTATTGGGTGATTTCCTTGCTTTGTATATCCCAAAAGTGGATTCTACAATATCAGAAGATGCATGCCATCGCTCCTGTTGGTTTACCAGTTTGTTCTGCTGGCTTTTTAAGTATTCAATGATTAAGGCTGCCAGATGTATCATTCTTGCGTTTCCTTTTGATAAATACTCCATGACATAGTTTATAGATGTCTTTACCGTATCAGGGGCCAGACCGTTTGCTTTTATTTCTTCTCCAATACGATTTACACACTCCAATACCTGGCTAAGTTCATCTATAAATCCTGCATGTTGATCAATACAGGTAAATAGGCTCCTTTCTTTGGTAGATAATTTCAAAAAGTTTTCTCTCATGGATATAGCCCATTTTAGCACACCGCTTAGATTCATAAATCTTGCCAGGGTACGCTGTTTGGGAGGAAGTAAATAAGCAGTAGAGTTCATTATCTGAGAGAATCTAAGTAAGGATAGGTCTTTAGTAAAGGCAAGGAACTCCGGCTCCTTTTTATAGGTTCTTTCCAGGAACATTGCTAAAGTATGACTAATATCCAATATATGGGTGTAATCCATCAGGCAAATGGCTTTAGCCAGTTTGGTCTCATTATCACCGATAATATACTTTGGAGCACGCTTAAGTGAGTGCTCAACTTTACGCAATACCTGTTCAATACCGCAGCTATCCCATCTGTTCCTTACACTAATATCTAATATATCCATCTGGGAAAAATCCAGCGCACCCTTATCTCTCTTCTCTGCAGCCATGCCTAAGGTAAGGAGAAGACGTTCACTGCCCACCATCATACTCTCATCTATGATCTGTGCATACTCACTATGGCTTTCTTTTAAACCAGGAGTGGTATAAGCGGCGTAACCACTCTTTTTTACCCAATTCTCAATACTATTGCGACAGGGGAGTTCACTAAGTTCCCAACCCAGCAGACGGTTTAATAAGGATAACATTTCTACTACTTTACGGAAACCACAACCACTGGTCATGTAAAGCTGCACACTTAAAGAGACGATCAGTTCCGGGAATTTATGACGTTCAATATTTTCCTTAGAGAAATTTCCACAGCAGGATCGTTTTTTTAATGTGATATTCTCTTTTTTAAGGCTGGTGTTTTCTTGTTGCAATCTTACATGTTTGGATTTGCTGGTGGCAAGTTTACCAGATAGCGACTTGGTTTTTGCTTTTTCCTGCTTTAAAGCTGCTTTATAACGGGATAATTCTTTCTGGAGTTTATCTTCCTGGGAAATGGGCATAGGGCTAAATATTAGGGATTTATAAAACAACAAAGATAAAAGAAGTTAAGAAGAAAAAAAACAAACGTTGGACACCCTACCTTTCAGGGGTGGAGATTACTTTAGGTCACAAAGTAGGATAGACTACCGGATGGTCTTAATTAATCCACGGTGCCATTCGCTACATTCACTCTGTCGTGGGCTAGGATGAGCTACCCCTTTCAGGGGTGAAATCTCCGGAAAACTGTTCAGAGAGGAATTTTCCGGAGAATTCTTTTATTTTTCACAGGAATTAAAACACCATACTATATGGTCTTAAGTAATGGGGATATCTAAAAAGTACCTAAAATGAAAAATCACCTTTGCTACAGTATTAAAATGAGGGTGATTCTGTTATATCAGGACTTTTTAGACAAACTCCATATGTAAAACTAATGCATTAAACAAATTAACTCATCGCTCGGGGGCG
>JAJQEE010000051.1:2092-2529 GCA_021201865.1 Tannerellaceae bacterium
ACGAGCGAAAAAGTGAATATAAAAATGTGCGGGAAATATCAAAAAAAACAATCACCCAGACAAATTTCTCTTCTTTTTGTTGCAGGAGACTTAGAATTCAGTCCCATAATTGAAAGGATGAAAATAACTGAAAACTATATATGATTATAGACCCCATTAACTTTGTCTGACTAATCGGAGAAAGTTTAACGAACGCTATTGCCAAAGTACTGAACAACTATATATTTATCTGTATATTTGAACGCAGACATCTGGCATAAGGTTATATAGGACGGACTTAATTATCCTGGTATTCTGAACAGAAACTATTTATAAATTAGTTAGTAAGAATTAGGAATAACCCGCCTTGACTGGCTACAGGTTGTTTACGATCTTGATTTGTTCATTAAAGAATTTGATGCGTTCTACATCGGCACTTTGAGAAATGAGGGTAGAAG
>JAJQEE010000140.1 GCA_021201865.1 Tannerellaceae bacterium
CCTTATAAGGTTCCACAAAGTTCCGGATGGATTCGTTGATTTTTGTAACCACAGCCGGATCGTAGATATCTGCTAATCCCATCAGTCCGGCTTCCATTCCGGTTCCCGGTAAGGGGATCATAAAGGCTTTTTGGTTCATGTGCATGACTTCCCGGTCTGACCAGTTGGCGATCGTATTAATACCCCATTTATCCATCCGCTTAATGATCATTTCTTTGGATTTTTGTGGGTAGTCTGCTCCATATCTGCGATACAGGTTCCAGATTCCAAAAGAGGCGGAGTTGGTATCTTTTCTTCCTGTATTCCGGGAGTCGATCATCAAATCAGCAGGAGGCAGTTCTTTGAACATCCCCTGGCGTTCGTTGATCCACTTGGCGTTACCTCCACCGCCAGGATGTACACAGTCCACTCCTACGGACAGGAACAGATAGCCTTCCGGATCGACAAACCACCAGCGGCCGTCTACTTTCTCGATCCGGAAAAATCCGGTAGGCTTTATCTGTGCCTGTAAATATCCTCCGTATGTAGAATAGTGATAAGCGTCTGTCGTAACAGTTTCGTTCTCTTCTGACGCCCACTCAGCCTGTAGTTGTTCCATCGAGTAGATCTTATCTTCATAATCCACTAAGTTCGATTGTCCGAATTCATCGACGGCCGGCCGGCTTTCCAGATATTCATCTCCCGGATCTTCCACGGACAGGGCAATGGAACGGAGTTCGAAAGTCGGATTACCGACCGGAGCACGCATGCGTATTCCGATAGAATCTACTCCGTGCAAGGCTCCGCGCTGTCCTCCTAAATTGATCCACCCTGTATAGCGGGGCTGATTGAAGGTCGTTGCCAGATCCAATGCCGCATCCGGTAACCGGCGATAGAATTTCAAAGGGATGGCTAATTTGTTCCAGGCGTTCGGCACATAACTCATCACCCGTAGTTCATTATAACCGTAATCTGTCGTAAAACCAATATGGAAACGTTGGGCAGTACTTATTTTATACTCCAGTACAACCCAATTGTAATCATCCCAGTTTTCCGGCAGGCTGGGGGAGATATCCCGGATCGCGAATTTTTGACCTGACACTTCTTTCGTGTCATCAAATTGTATTTTGAAAGTTTCAGGTGCCTGACAGCCTGTGTAAAACAAGAGGAATAGGAGGGAAATCGTCCCTATGATCTTTTTCATCCGGATGGGTTTTTCATGTTTTTTGAGTGATCCAAATGTAGAATATATTTTGGAAAATTAAAAGCACACGGGTATATGTTTTAATAAGGAATTTTAAACATCTCTTTTCTTTTGGTTGTTATTCGTGTACTTAACACAAGGTAAGTAATAAATAAATAGGTGTGGGACGTGCTGAACAACCACCAAAAAGAAGAAAGTAGGCATATTTTTATTATTTTGGAACTATGAAGAAAGTATGGATATTAAGTTTGTTATTTTCTTTTGCGTTAGGTTTTAGCGCATGTAATGACGATGACGATGATGCTCCTGCAGGTGGCGCACGTGTAGAAGTGACCGTAAAAGATTATGACGGCGATGAACAGGAAGGCGTGACAGTATATATGTATATTGATGAGCCGGACAAGAGCAGATACACGAAAGAGAATGCAGACAAAAAAGCTGTAACGGACGATGATGGAAAAGCTGTTTTCATTCTGGATTCACGTGATCTGGACCTGTATGATACAGATACTCATTTGTATTTTGCCGTATTTTACCGGGTTGGTGGTGATGACGAAATAGAAGGAACTACTGCCATCACTATTCAAAGAGATGACAATAAAAAAGTGGAATTGAAAGTTCCTTTCTGATCAGGTAGGTAAGATCAAATAAAAGGAATTCCAATTTTAAAAACTACGGGCTATCTCGTAGTTTTTTATTTTTTATCGGGTTATATGAAGAGTGAAAGGGTTAGAACATATGAAGAAAATATTTTTTTATTTCAGTTACTTCCTGTTGCTGATCGTTTTTTCTTGTCTTGTACAAATAAAAGGTCCGCCAAAGAACATTTGGATGAAAGAGTAGAGGAGACCCGGGAGTCAATCGATGAAATGGGAGACAAAGTGTTGGATGCCTGGGAAGATGGAGTGGATTATGTAAAAGAAAGATGGGATAGAACCAGAGAGAATATAGAAATGGATGGAGATACCTTAACCCATAGTCTGAATGAAATCTTTCAGGATACGCAGGCTAATATAAATGAAAAGTTTGAATAAATGGCTTTTACATAAAATGGCATTAATTAACTAATAGGTTAAAACTAATCCATAAAAGAGGCTGTTTTATCAAAATAAAATTAAAATCATCTTCTTAGGTATGACCATATATAAGCCGGGCAGGATGATATGGTTTCCGGATAGATAAAAAGAATTGGATTGTTACCTAAGGTTACAATTTGTGAGTAAAACAACAAATGATAATGAAAAGAGTATTATTTACATTATGCTTCGTTTGCGCATCTATAGGCTTTCTGAAAGCGCAAAGTCTGAATGAAGACCTGTATGCTCCTAAATTTGCGTTAAAAACAAATTTCTTGTATTGGGCAACAACCACTCCTAACCTGGGAATGGAGTTTACGTTAGGTAGAAAGACCACTATGGATATTTCCGGGAATTATAACTTCTGGGAATTTTCGGATAACAAGAAATTTAAACACTGGTTAGTACAACCGGAAGTCCGCTATTGGTTCTGTGACCGTTTTAATAGTCATTTCATGGGTATACACGGACATTATGCAGAATATAACGTAGGAGGGATAAAGGCATTAAATATGGAACACTACCGTTACCAGGGAAATCTGTTTGGTGGTGGTCTGACCTATGGTTACCACTGGCTCTTAGGAGATCACTGGAGTATTGAAGCCGTAGTTGGAATCGGGTATGCACACCTGAAATATGATAAGTACCCGTGTGACAAATGTGGGGAAAAAATAAAAGATGGAATCCGCAACTATGTCGGTCCAACTAAATTAGGTGTTAATCTGATTTATATAATCAAATAAGAGAACAGGTGATGAAAAAGATTATTACAATACATATTTTTATTTTGACCCTTCTGTTTGGAGCTACTCCTTTTAGTTTTGCACAACAGGTACATAGGGGACAGATCTCATTACCCGGTGAATTGGTTCAGCAGGGTGATCAACTCCATCTGAATTTAGATGCTAATCTGAGTGGTCTGGATTTAAGCCGGAACCGGGCGATCATGTTGACGCCTGTGCTGGTAGGTCCTGCCGGCCAGCGATTTGAGTATCCTTCTATTCTGGTCAATGGTAAAGTCCGGAATAAAGTATATAACCGTGCATTAGCACTGGATGATGAAACAAGATATATGCAATCCCGTTATTATGCGGTATTACAATCCAATGACCGGACGAACCGTAGTCTGACTTATACACAGACAATCCCTTTTCAGGATTGGATGGCAGATGCTCATTTGGATCTCCGGGAAGATTTTTATGGTTGTAGTGGTGACTGGCAACAGTTGATCGTGGAAAGGATTATCAATGACGTGAGATTAGACCGTGTTGCTTATGATTTTACTTCCGTACCGGCCTATATTCAACCGGATGTGGAATTGGAAAAACGCAGGAATGAGCAATGGGAGGCTTACCTGGAATTCCCGGTCAGCCAGACAGTGATCTTACCTGACTTCAGAAATAACCAGGCGGAACTGAGCCGTTTAAGGAACGGTCTGGAAAATGTTCGTTCAGATAATAATTTGAGAGTAAACCGGATTGATATTACCGGATATGCCTCTCCGGAAGGAAGTGTGGCATTGAATGAACGCCTTTCACAGGGGCGTGCCGATGCGATGAAAAACTATTTGACTTCGAATATGGGTTTCCAGCGGGATATATATAATGTAACCCGTGGAGGAGAAGACTGGGCTAAACTGGAACGGCTTGTACAGGAATCTTCTCTGACAGACCGAGAGGAGATCCTGTCCATTATCCGGAATACGGCAGATGCTGAAACCCGTCAAAGCCGGATCGCCAGCCTGAAAGGTGGCGCCCCTTACCGGCAGTTACTGAGCGAATACTATCCACAGTTGAGACGTGTGTTGTGTGTTGTGCATTATACGGTTCGTGGATTCAGTGTGGAAGAGGGAAAAGAGATCATTCAAAGCCGTCCGCAACAATTGAGTCTGGATGAGATGTTCCAGATCGCCAATTCCTATCCTCAGGGTAGTGATGCGTACAATAACGTGTTTGATATAGCAGTAAGAATGTTCCCGGATGATCCCGTAGCTAATCTGAATGCTTCTTCTATTGCTCTATCCAAAGGAGATTATGTTTCCGCTAAACGCTATCTGGATAAAGCGGATACTTCTACAGCCGCTTACCAGAATAATTTAGGAATTTACTATCTGTTACAGGAAGATTATGGGAATGCACGAAATGCATTTACCAGAGCTTCTCAAATGGGAATAGATGCCGGTCGTCAAAACCTGGATCAGTTACAGAAAAAGATCGAATCAGAAAAAATAGAAATCCGGTAATCAGAGCGTATCAACAATTCTTCGTTGTTTGTCAAAGAATAAAATTCGTTGCATCTCACCGCTCTCAGATATCAAAGTGGATGTTCTCTTCAGGGAGTGCATCCACTTTTTCATTTTTTCAAAGATCTTGGGATCTGTGCTGGTCGCATCATTCAAAGTAAAAGATTTAACCATCGTCATCTGGACTTCCGGACTTTCCACATAACTCATGCTGGTTTCAAACGTGATACTCGAGACATAGAAATGTACCTTGTTCCCATTTTCATGAGATCCTCTTGCTGCCAGTAATTCCAGATAGTCCAGAAATTCATAGATCTCCTGTTTGATAATTTCCTTCTCTTCCGGAGTGATGAGATTGATCGTAGTGAAATAAGTAATGTCATTGACGAGATTGGTAAAAGTCATATTATCCCAGATCAGATAGGTAGAGGCAGCCTCCTGAGTCGCTTCGATAATCTGTTGGTTGATCTCACGGAGTCTTTGAGGGGGTTGTACATCTTTATAATGGATGATAAAAGGATCCTCTCCTGCCTGATATCTCCATTTGAATAAATAGAACCGGTAAAGATGTATAAATCCAAGGCATAAAGACTGAGGAATAATGTTTAATGCTCCCCCTACTTCGGAGTTCGGACAATCTTTGACTGTCCGGAGGGATTCCAGAAAGTTTTCTAACAGCCGGGCATCCTCTTCATTAAAATGAACATAATCTACCATTTTTAGTTGGATCGGGCGGCATTTTGTAGATTCCCGGGAGAGAATGCTGTCCATAGACAACCCCAACTGTTCACATATGTTCGCAATTTCTGAAAATATAAAAGGCACTTCTCCTCTGAGTCTACGGTGGATCGCTTCTTTCTCAATCATTAAGATCTCGACCAGCTTATTCGTCAGTTTTCCTCTTTCAGGAATTTTTTCTTTCAAAGCAGCTATAAATAGTTCAAACGTTTCGTCTCTGTAGGGCATATTCAGATGGTATTAATTATATAAGGTGTGTCATAAATTTGTAACAAAAAGGGAGTTTTGTAGTAAAAAATAAAACTTTTTAGTCTGCGTTTTCCCATTTTTACGAATTTAGAGTAATTGTCGCTTTTTACTTTGTCAAATTACAATCAAAGTAATTGTAAATCTTTATTATTCACCTCGATTCTTTATTGTAGAGGTTGTATATTTACAATAGGGATCTGGGGATATTCTTATGAAAGCCTGATTTGCCAGTTTACATGAAGAATGTCTTTTCAAATATAGTAACTTTTTGGTATACTCAAAGAGTATAAGAATTTATTTAGTTTTAAATTATTTTAAAATTTTGAGAATATGAAACTAACGTCTAAAAATGCTGAACAAAATTGGAAAGGTGAGATTATTCCTGCTTCTCCGGAAAGTGTGAGTTGGGAAAAAAGTATATCTTCCGATGTGCGGATTAAGGAACATTTTAAAGAATATGAGGAAGAGGAAAGTTATGAAAGCACTATCTATGATAAACACGCTTTTGTAACGGAATGGACGGTTTTAGGCAAATCTTCAATACAGAAGACTTTTAATTACGGATCTAAAGACGAATTTATTGTAGAATGGTAAGTTTGCAGTGAGACTGATCTTCTTTATAGTACTCAGGAATGTTTTTTGCTTAGCTAACACTATTATAAAGAAATCCATTGAATAAGTAAGCCTCCCTGACAAGCGCCAATAGTACATTTATCTCATGAATGCGCCAATCCATTGAACCTTAAGTTTGTGTAATTCAGATAGTGGAGAACGCATATTATGGTATATCTGTCTATTAAATAGATCGATGTTTATATAATATACGTTTTTACCACTATCTGTTTTTTGTTTAAATTAGTATATATCTCTTTATCTTCTCTTTTATTCCTTCCGGGAGGGTGGACCTGATAAACGTTTTTTCCTTATCTTTGCGCTTTAATCAACAGCTATTTATACAATGGACGAACATTCCGTCAAAACTCCTTCCCCTTTTCTGTCAATAGTGCCTATTTTGATATTGGTTGTTTTGTTATTTATTACGATCCGTACGTTTGGTAGTGATGCACTGGAAGGAGGAAGCCAGATCGTGCTGCTTACCTCTACGGCTATCTGTACTTTTATTGCGGTTTTTTTCTGCCATGTCCGCTGGAAGCATATTGAAATGGCTATTGTCAATAATATTACCGGGGTAGCCACTGCGTTATTGGTTCTTTTAATTATTGGTGCCCTTTCGGGTAGCTGGATGATTAGTGGAGTGGTACCCACCTTGATTTACTATGGTATACAAATTATTCATCCGAGCTTTTTCCTGGTCTCCACCTGTGTAATCTGTGCGATTGTTTCGGTTATGACCGGTAGTTCCTGGACTACTATCGCCACAATTGGTATTGCGCTTTTAGGGATTGGCCAGGCACAGGGTTTTTCGGAGGGATGGATCGCCGGAGCCATTGTCTCGGGAGCCTATTTTGGGGATAAGGTATCTCCGCTTTCAGACACGACTATTTTAGCAGCTTCGGTAACAGAAGTTCCTTTATTTACCCATATCCGGTATGTCATGACCACAACGGTCCCTTCTATACTCATTACATTAGTTATTTTTGCCGTGGCAGGTTTTTCCCAGGAAGTGGCGGCTACAGACCAGATCTTGTTATATACTACCATTTTGCGGGATACATTTCATATTACTCCCTGGGTACTGTTGGTTCCTGTAATTACAGGAATTATGATCGCAAAGAAATTACCTTCTTTGGTTACCCTGTTTCTTTCTGCGGCTTTAGCCGGTTTGTTTGCCATCCTTTTTCAACCTTCGATCCTGAAAGAGATTGCTGGTCCTGAAGTGACAGGAATACAGGCCGGTTTTAAAGGGCTTTTGATCTCTTTTTATGGAAGTACAGGGGTTGAAACAGGGAATGAGGCCCTGAATGAGCTGGTTTCTACCAGTGGAATGCGGGGGATGCTTAACACTATCTGGCTGATCATTTGTGCGATGTGTTTTGGTGGGGCTATGGCAGCAAGCGGTATGTTAGGAAGCATTATTTCTGTGTTTGTACGTTTTATGAAAAGGACTACCAGTATGGTTGCCTCTACTGTTCTATCCGGTATATTTCTGAACGTGACCACCGCGGACCAGTATATTTCCATCATTCTGACGGGAAATATGTTCAAAGATATTTATACTAAAAAAGGATACGAGAACCGTCTGTTGGGACGTACGATCGAAGATGGGGTCACCGTTACTTCTCCATTGGTTCCCTGGAATACATGTGGTATGACGCAGGCAACTGTGCTTGGGGTAGCCACCTTCACGTATCTTCCTTATTGCTTTTTTAATCTGATAAGTCCTTTGATGAGTATTATTATGGCTGCTTTTGGCTACAAAATATATCGTACACATGAAAAAGATCCGAATCTCCCTGCTGGGTAAAGTTGTTATCGCTATTCTTTTAGGAGTTCTGCTCGGACAGTTCCTTCCGGATAGCCTGGCTCGTATATTTGTGACTTTTAATTCTTTGTTTGGAAACTTTCTCTCTTTTGCCATACCGCTCATTATTTTAGGATTAGTGGCTCCTGCGATCGGTGAATTAGGCAAAGGAGCCGGCAAACTGTTAGGAATTACCGCGCTTATCGCCTATGGCTCAACGGTATTCTCGGGGTTCTTTACCTATTTTAGTAGTGCTGCGATTTTTCCGGGTATATTACCTGTGAATGCGGAACTGACAGCGATGGAAAACCCGGAGGAGTTTATGCTGAATCCATTTTTTGTGGTGGGAATGCCTCCTTTGATGGAGGTGATGACCGCCCTGTTACTTTCTTTTACGATTGGGTTAGGTTTGTCTTATATTCCAGGTACTGTTTTGAAAGAGGGATTTTCTGATTTCCGGGATATTATCACTAAATTGATTGAGTCTGTTATTATCCCTTTACTGCCTTTGCATATTTTCGGGATCTTTCTGAATATGACGGTGAGTGGACATGTGATGGGGGTAATTGGTATGTTCCTGAAAGTGATTGTCGTAATTTTTGTACTGCATGTGATGCTTCTTCTGATGCAGTTTCTCATTGCAGGAGGAGTCAGTGGAAAGAATCCGTTCCGTTTGTTGAAAAATATGTTACCTGCTTATGCAACTGCTTTAGGTACCCAGTCTTCCGCGGCTACTATTCCGGTTACATTGGCTCAGACGCTTAAAAATGGAGTCCGGGAAAATATTGCTGTTTTTGTGATCCCTTTGTGTGCAACGATCCACCTGTCAGGAAGTACGATGAAAATCGTAGCCTGTGCCATGGCTATTCTTTATATGGCCGGGGAACCGGTTACACTGGCCCAGTTTGGAGGGTTTATTATGATGTTGGGGATTGCGATGGTGGCTGCACCCGGCGTTCCGGGAGGGGCTATTATGGCAGCGTTAGGTATCCTGCAGAGTATGCTGGGATTCAATGAAACACTCCAGGCGCTCATGATTGCCTTATATATTGCCATGGATAGTTTCGGAACGGCTTGTAATGTCACAGGTGACGGTGCGATTGCCGTTGTCGTAGATAAAATTGCCGGGCAGGAACAGGACAGGTAAAAAAGAGAGGTGAATAATGTATTAAAAACCGGATTCCATGCGCCGCATAACGGTGCTATGTGATGGGTGGATTCACTACATAGCACCCCGACGGGGCGCAGGGGGCTTCTTTCTATAACCCCGCGCTTCCGCACGGGGCTATTAACGGATCGGCGCTATGCGGCTAATAGAAATACATTGGGGCCACCCTCATCTTTTTATGGCTCCATAATGATCTCAATCCTATTCCCTTGATCTAAAAGTTCTTTAGCAAAAGCCTGTATCCGGGCTGGAGTGATCGATTGCAGGATGGATTTGTATTGGGTGTTTGTATTAAAATTCCGGTAATAATAATTATCCAGCACACTTAACCAATAACTGTTCTCCTGTAAATTTTCATCATGCCGTTTCAGGATATTTTCTTTTGTCTTGTTGAAATCTTCCATCCGTGGACCTTCGTTCGCGATTCGTTGTAATTCCTCCTCAATAATAACCGCTAAAGATTCCCGGCGTTCCGGATCCGTGTCGAAATAGGTTTGTAAAGTAGTTTCTCCTTCCGGGAAAGAAGAGATACGGACAGAGGAGTAGACTCCATAGGTACCACTTTCGTCTTTACGGACTTTTTCCGTATAGACCAGATCCAGGATCTGTTTCAGCATATTACCGGTAATAATATTTTCCAGGTTGTAGTCCATCTGACCGGAATAGAAATAAAAGACGGCTGATTTTTCCGTCTCCATGGAACGATGGAAAAGCGTATTGTATTTTCCTTTCCGTATCTCAGGGACATTCGACAGATCCCCTTTCTCTATCCGCTCTGTAGAAGGTAAAGTGGCTATATATTGTTCAATATAGGGCCGGATGTCTTCTGTGTCCAGATTACCCACGAAGGTAAAGACAAAATCAGAAGCATCTGCGTATCTTTCTTTGAACATTTCCATGATCCGGGCGTAACTGATCTTTTCAAAATCTTCCGGTTCCAGACGTTGTGCTCTGGGGTTGTAATTGTAAACCATATTGGTGAGGGAATCACTGAAGCTGACCATCGGGTCTAAATCCGCATTCCTTAGTTGGGGAATGATCCGGGCTACATAGGATGCATATGCCTCCTCATCCATCCGTGGAGCGGTGAAGTTCAGGTAGATCAATTCAAATAAGGTTTTCAGATCGGCAGGAGAGGCCGAACCATTTACATTTTCATTATTCAGTCCCAGTGAAACAGAAGCTGCCGCCTTTTTCCCTGCCAGCACTTTGCGTAGGTCGGTAGAAGAGAAGTTGCCTAACCCCCCCCTAAAGCGATCACATCATTAAACACTTTCAGGCTATAGATGTCTTTATCCCCGAACAGTGTACTTCCACCCGGACTGGTAGCTGTCATCAGGATCTCGTCTTTTTTGAATTCGGTATGTTTCAGGACTACTTTTATACCGTTACTCAGTTGTAAGACCGTGGCTCCGAAAACAGGATCTACAGTAGATGTTATAATCCTGCCGGGTTCCGGTAAAACCGGAATAAGAGGTTCATCCGAAAGGTTTTCTTCATAGGGAGTGACTTCTATTTCATGTGCTCTCAGGAAGATCGCTAAAAGTTCCTCTTCCGAAGGAAGAACGGCCCTCTCTTTTTCCGGAGCTGTCAGACTGATCACAATATTTTCATCACTAATCAGATCCTGGAAAAAGCTGTTTACATCCTCTAAGGATATTTCCGGGGCTACCTGGGTGATCAGATTATATTCCATTTCAATTCCGGGAATGTATCCTCCATTGGTAAAATGTTCTACATATTCATTGGTATAGGTACTGTTTTTCTGATTGTTCCGTTCATTGAATGCCGATTCATAATCTTTCAGCACATTGATACGGGCCCTTTCATATTCGGCATCCGTGAATCCGAACTGCCGGGCGCGCTCTGTCTCGGTCACTAAGGTCGTTAAAGCGGTTTCGATCTTCTCTTCCTCTATTAACGCTGCGACCGTCCATGCTCCTTTTGTTTTAGAGATCATGTAATCCCCATCAAATGATTGACCAATAATAATAGGCGGGTCTGCCTGTAACACTAATTCTCCGAAGCGTTCATTCATCATTGTTGCGGTTACACTTTGCAGGTAATGGTTCACCATACCGGCAATCGTCGCCCGGTATTCCGGAGGAAGTACTTCATGTTTATAGAAAATGTAGAGGATCAGGTTGGAGGCTTCCGGATCGGTAGCGATCGAAACCAGCGGCTCTTTATTGTCCGGGACAGGGAACCAGATCCTTTCCGCAGGGTTTTCCGGGGCTGGTATATCAGAGAATAGATATTTTACTTTGTTTTCGATCTCTTCCGCATCAATATCTCCTACTATGATGATTGCCTGCAGATCCGGACGATACCATTTTTTGTAATAATCCCGCAATTCATCCGGCTTAAAGTTGTTGATCACATCAATGGTTCCGATAGGCATGCGATGGGCATACCGGCTATTGGGATACATCTTGGGAAGTTGTTGTTCCCATAAACGGGCCTGGGCATCCTGCCGGGTACGCCATTCTTCCCGGATCACTCCCCGTTCCTTTTCGATCGCACTGTCAGCGAGCGTAATGAAATTGGACCAGTCGTGCAGGATCAAAAGGCAGGAATCAATAATTCCCTCCCGCGTAACAGGTGCATTCATGATCATGTATACGGTTTCATCAAATGAGGTATAAGCGTTCATATTTTCACCCATCCGGATCCCGATACTTTCGGTATACTGATCCATCGCATCATCCGGGAAATGGGTCGTTCCGTCAAATGCCATGTGTTCGAGGAAATGGGCCAGTCCCCGCTGGTTTTCCTCTTCAAGGATAGAACCTACGTTCTGTACAATATAAAAGTCGGCACGCTCCCGTGTCTGGCTGTTATGGCGGATGTAATAAGTAAGTCCGTTGTCTAATGTTCCATATCTTAATTTAGGATCAATAGGAAGCGGCTGTAACTCTTCCTGTGCATATGCAACAGTTATACAAAAGATAGATAACCAGCCTGTTAGAAAGATTGATAATATACGTTTCATGTCTGTTCTTTTAACATAATTCCATACAAAGCTAAAAAATCATTTTACTCCTGCCTTATTATCGGGAAAAATATATGATCTGTTAACAGCGGTATAACTACCTGTAAGAAGGGATTGTTTACGTTCCGGATAGTTTCTCTTCCCTGTCATACAATTTATCCCCCTCTAATCCGTTGGTATTAAAACGTAAATATGTACCTTTGCGCCCGGCTATCTGTGGAAGACAGTCTTGTATGAAGAAAAAATTATCACATTAAATACATTTATGGGAAAGTATAAACTGATCAACAACGCGTTAGGATGGATCGTATTTCTGATTGCTTCAACCGTTTATCTGATGACAATGGAATCCACCGCCAGTTTCTGGGATTGCGGTGAATTTATTTCTTCAGCTTTTAAATTGGAAGTAGGACATCCTCCCGGATCTCCCTTCTTTATGCTAACAGCTAATCTGTTTACCCAGTTTGCTTCTTCTCTCGATAAAGTCGCCATCATGGTGAATACGATGTCGGCTATCTGTAGTGGTCTGACCATTTTATTCCTGTTCTGGAGTATTACCCATATGGCCCGTAAAATTATTGTGCAGGAAGGTCTGGCAATGACCAGTGCCCAGTTGATTACGATCATGGGGAGTGGTTTGGTTGGTGCCTTAGCCTATACGTTCAGTGATACGTTCTGGTTCAGTGCTGTAGAAGGGGAGGTGTATGCCTATTCTTCTTTATTTACAGCGGTTGTCTTCTGGCTGATCCTTAAATGGGAAGATGCTGCGGACCATCCGCATGCAGACCGGTGGATCGTACTGATCGCTTATCTGATGGGGTTAAGTATTGGTGTCCACTTATTGAACCTGCTTTGTATTCCGGCAATCGTACTGGTTTATTATTATAAGAAATTCCCGAATCCCAATATGAAGGGTACCTTGATTGCTTTGGCTGTCTCTTTTGCGATGATCGCCCTGATGATGTATGGTGTTGTCCAGGGATTGGTAGAAGTTTGCGGATGGTTTGAGCTGTTCTTTGTCAATACGTTGGGCATGCCTTATAATTCCGGAGTATATGCCTATGTGATTGTGATCGCTGCCGTATTGATCTGGGCGATTTATGAAACCATGCGTCCGGAAGTGAATGAGGTTCGCATGAAGATCGCATTCATTCTTTCGGTTACTTTGTTAGGTATACCTTTTATCGGCAGTGGCTATATTTTAGGATTAGTCCTGATCGCTTTACTTTCCCTGTATATGTTCAGAAGTAAAAAGATCAGCATCCAAATCGTGAATACGATCTTAGTTTCCCTGATGGTAATTGTGATCGGATATTCATCCTATGCATTGATCATGATCCGTTCTACGGCCGGAACCCCGATGGATCAAAACTCACCGGAAGATATCTTTACGCTGCGTACCTATCTGGCCCGTGAGCAATATGGTAAAACGCCGCTTCTTTACGGACAGACGTATGCGTCGGAAGTAAAATATGAGGCACAGGGTAGTAGCTGTGTGCCGGTTTCCAAAGAGGGAGATCCGACCTGGACCCGGGTGATCAAAAAAGATCCGAATGAAAAAGACCGGTATTATGTATCCCGGCATGATTTTGAATATGAGTATGTGGATGAGTTAAGTATGCTTTTCCCACGTATGTATAGTAATGTGCCGAACCATGTGAGTGCTTACAAGGAGTGGGCGGATATCAAAGGGACGCCGGTGAAATATAATCGTTGTGGAGAGGTGGTCACTGTGATGAAACCTACCTTTGCTGAGAACATCCGTTTCTTTTTCTCTTACCAGTTGAACTTTATGTACTGGCGGTATTTTATGTGGAACTTCTCCGGACGGCAGAATGACATACAAGGTCATGGAGAGATCTTAAACGGTAACTGGATCACGGGTATTAAGTTTATAGATGAAATATTAGTCGGACCACAGGAAGATATGCCTTATGATATTGTGAATAATAAAGGACATAATGTCTATTATATGCTCCCCTTATTATTAGGATTGATCGGTATTCTCTATCAGGCTTATAAGGGAGACAAAGGTATCCAGTCCTTCTGGGTGACTTTCTTCCTCTTCTTCATGACAGGTATAGCTATTGTTCTTTACCTGAACCAGACTCCTTATCAGCCCCGTGAACGGGATTATGCTTATGCCGGATCCTTCTATGCTTTCTGTATCTGGATTGGTTTCGGAGTGGCCGGTCTGGCGAAAGCGATTGAAAAGTATGGAAAGCTATCACCTGTGATCGCTGCTTCCGTCGCATCTGCTGCCTGTCTCTTTGTTCCTCTCCAGATGGCTTCCCAGACCTGGGATGACCATGACCGTTCCGGACGGTATGTGGCCCGTGATTTCGGTGCGAACTATCTGGAATCCTGTGAACCCAATGCTATTATCTTTACGAATGGAGACAATGATACGTTCCCGTTGTGGTATGCTCAGGAGGTAGAAGGAATCCGAACCGATATACGGGTCTGTAACACCAGTTACTTGCAGACGGACTGGTACGTGGATCAGATGAAACGGGAAGCCTATGAATCCGCTCCTCTTCCTATTACATGGGATCGCTCCGAATATGTCCAGGGAACACGGGATGTCGCTTATATTTTCCCGGTAACGGATCAGGCGGTAGACCTGGCGACTGCCTTAGAATTTGTCCGTAGTGATGATCCCCGGTATAAGAAATTACCTAATATCAGTCAGGAACTGGATTATATTCCATCCCAGACGATCTCCTACAAAGTGGATTCTGCCGCTGCTGTACGGAATGGTGTTGTCTCTCCTATGGATGCGGATTATATCCTGAATGAGATGATCATTAATCTAGAAGGTAAGACAGCCTTAGGCAAACATGAACTGATGATCCTGGAAATGTTACAGAATAATAACTGGGAGCGTCCGATGTACTATGCCATCACTGTAAGTCCGGACCAGTTTGTCCGCTTAGATGGATTTTTCCAGCAGACAGGGATGGCTCACCAGATCGTTCCGATGAATACGAAAAATACGATCCATTCGATCAACGTAGATAAGATGTATGACAATGTCATGAATAAATTCCGTTGGGGAGGAGTGGACAGGCCGGGTGTTTATATTGATGAAACAGTGATGCGTATGTGTAAGAGCTATCGCCTGCATCTGTTTGGTCGCCTGGCAGGAGGTCTGCTAAGTGTAGGAGATAACGAAAGAGCACTCGAAGTGTTAGATAAATGTATGGCTGTACTTCCTCCGGAAAATGTTCCGATGGATGCCAGCGGATTATCGATCGCAGAATATTATTATGTATTAGGAGAGAAAGAGAAAGCAGAAGCTGTCTTTGACCTGATTGCAGATGATGCGATCCGGAATGTCAACTGGTTCTTCCGTCTGAAACCGAATCAACTGGCTTCTGTCAGACCGAATCTGGAGCATAGTCTCGCTGTTCTTCAGGAGGTGATCCGGGTGGCCAGACAATATGGTCATAACGATTATGCAGATCAGTATCAGGAAGAGTTTGATAACTTCCGGATGGCTTATTCGACCGTTCCAAGAGAATAGGATATGTTTATAGAACAACCGCCCTGGATATACAGAGTTCTTTTTCCCTGGGGGATCTGGAGAATCCCCGCGAAAGAGAAGACTGTATATCTGACTTTTGATGATGGTCCTATCCCGGAGATCACTCCCTGGGTCCTGGATCTTTTGGATCAATATCATGTCAAGGCCACTTTTTTGTGTCGGAGATAATGTCCGTAAATACCCGGAGGTCTACCAAATGGTGCTGGACCGGGGACATGTGGTGGGAAACCACACACACAATCATTTACAGGGGATAAAGACCTGGACAAAGGACTATGTGAAGAATGTGCAGGAGGCAGGGGTTTATATTCAGAGCCGGCTTTTCCGTCCTCCACATGGGCACATGCGTTTCCCTCAGCAGGTCTGGCTTCGTTCTAATTACCGGATCGTGATGTGGGATGTGGTAACCCGGGACTATAGTCCCCATATGACTCCAAAGGGTGTCTTTAACGTAGTAAAAAGATATACCCGGAACGGCTCTATCATTGTTTTCCATGATTCCATTAAGGCGGAAAAAAATATGAAAGAGGCATTGCCGCTTTCGATTGAATGGTTGCTGTCACAAGGATATCAATTTAAGCTATTAGAAGAATAAGATATATATCTATAATAACAAAGCATTCATGAATACGATTATGAAACGTACGGCCCATCTTTTAATCCTACTCTTTGTTTTCACTGTTTCAACGTATGCATTTGACGGTGAATTGGGGAAAAAGCTCTCTTCTCTTGCGAATCTCAGTCAGATAGAAAAGCTTGAAAGTGATCATTATAGTGAAAAATATGTAGTACGCATTACCCAGCCTTTGGATCACACCCGGCCGGATGCCGGCTCTTTTACCCAGCGGGTAGTGATTAGTCATGCCGGATTTGACCGTCCCACCGTCATCGTTACCGAAGGATATGGAGGTGCCTATGCGTTGCACCCGTCTTATCAGGAAGAATTATCCCGGTTATTCAATACCAATATTGTATTTGTGGAACATCGCTATTTTCTGGAATCCACTCCCGAACCGCTGGTATGGGATTATCTCACCGCTGAAAATTCCGCTTATGACCTGCATCAGGTGCGAAATACCTTTCAACAGATCTATCCGGATAAATGGATTAGTACCGGAATCAGTAAAGGTGGACAAACCACGATGATCTATCGTTCTTATTTCCCGGAGGATGTGGATTTTTCGGTTCCGTATGTAGCTCCTTTGAACCGGGATGTGGAAGACACACGTCATATAGAATTTCTGCGAAACGTAGGAACAGCGGAAGAAAGGAAACAGATTGAAGAGTTCCAGTTAGAGATCCTGAAAAGAAGAACAGCCATGCTGCTTTTGCTGGAAACGTTTGTAAAAGAAAAAAATGGAATTCCGCATACCGCTGGACGAAGTATTGGATTATTCTGTATTAGAGTATCCATTCGCGCTATGGCAATGGGGAACACCGGTAAGTACCATTCCATCGTTAACATCCGATGATCAGACCCTTTTTCAGCATTTGACAGAGATCAGTGGTCCTGAATATTTTTCGGAAGAACAACCTTATGGTTCTTTCTTTGTACAGGCTGCCCGGGAACTGGGCTATTATGCTTATGACACCGAAGGGCTTGCGGATCTCCTTTCTATTCCTTCCAGTGAAGGATATGTGGGACGGATTATGTTACCCACCAGTGCTGCTCCGGTAGAGTTCAGTGATGCCCTTTATCAGAAGATCTATCACTATCTGGAACAGAATGATCCCAAAATGATCTTTATCTATGGCGAGGTAGATCCCTGGAGTGCTACCCGTGTGCCGGATTTCGCAGGAAAGAAAAACCTGCAGATTTATATCGAACCCGGAGGTAGCCACCGGGCCCGTATTAGTACCCTTCCGGAAGAGATGCAGAAAAAAGTAATAGACCAGATCAATACCTGGCTGGCAGAGTAAACTAACAAAGAAAGGCTCTTCTTTTTTAAGAGCCAAAACTTAGGAATATAAACCAGAAATTTACAATTTTATAAGTAATATAATGATCCCCAGAGGGGATCTATCAAAAGCCCAGGGTCGAGCAAAGCGATACCCTGGGTAAAGAGAAATCTTTCATAACCTTGTAAAGGTTTCATTTGTCTGTTTCTCCGTATGCAACCCACGTTGGGGTTGTGCAGGGGCGGTTTCTACCCAGGGAATCGCTTTGGCTCATCCCTGGGCTTTTGCTGAATCCCCGTTGGGGATATAAAATTTATGATTTATATAACTTCTCTGCTTTGAACATGGAGTTTTTATATAGCTTGTTAAGAAGGGAAATGATTATACTAAAACAAAATCCAACTGTTTTCTTTCCAGATTGGCCTGGGCTACTTTGATTGTCACGGCATCCCCTAACCGGTATTCGCGTCTCTTTCTGCGGCCGATCAGTGAATAGTTCTTATCATCAAATTCGTAGTAATCATTATCCAAATCCCGTATAGGAACAAGACCTTCACATTTGTTCTCGTTCAGCTCTACATACAGCCCCCATTCTGTTACACCGGAGATCACGCCGTCAAACACCATGCCCAGCTTATCACTCATAAACTCGACCTGTTTGTATTTGATCGAAGAACGTTCCGCATTCGCGGCTACCTGTTCCATGCTGGAGCAGTGGTCGCACATATCTTCATACTTGGTCTTTACTACGCTGCGTCCACCATCTAAATAGCGTTCTAACAATCGGTGTACCATCATGTCCGGATACCGGCGGATAGGAGAGGTAAAGTGAGAATAATATTCAAATGCCAGTCCGTAGTGACCTACATTCTCCGTAGAATAACGGGCTTTTTGCATGGCCCGGATCGCTAATGTCTCGATCAGGTTTTCTTCCGGTTTACCCTGCACTTTATCCAGGAGCTGATTAATTCCTTTGGATATATCGCTTTTCTTACCATCTGTTTTCATCCGGTAGCCAAACCGTTGGATGAAAGAAGCGAAATTCTCCATTTTATCGGGATCCGGTTGTTCATGGACACGGTAAACAAAGGTTTTCTTTGTTTTATTTTTAGGCACATTCCCAATCATTTCCGCAACGGTCTTATTGGCTAACAGCATGAATTCCTCAATGAGTTTATTGGCATCTTTAGACTCTTTGAAGTAAACACTTACCGGTTTTCCATCCTTATCAATTTCAAACCGCACTTCATAGCGGTCAAAATTAATGGCACCATGCTGGAACCGTTGTTTCCGGATGATCTTTGCCAGTTTGTCCAGGGCGAGAATCTCTTCTTTGCAGTCTCCTTCTCCTGTTTCTATAATTTCCTGAGCCTCTTCGTAGGTAAACCTCCGGTCACTTTTGATGATGGTACGGGCCAGACGGGAACTTTTCACTGTAGCGTTTTCATCTAATTCAAAGATTGCAGAAAAACAAAGTTTTTCTTCATCCGGTCTCAGGGAACAGATGAGGTTACTGAGCCGTTCGGGAAGCATTGGGATCGTACGGTCTACTAAATAGACTGAAGTGGCCCGCATAAATGCTTCTCTATCAATGGCAGTATCCGGTTTGACATAATGGGTTACATCTGCAATGTGTACCCCCACTTCCCAGTTGCCGTTTTTCAGGCGGCGGATAGAAAGAGCGTCATCAAAGTCTTTGGCATCTTTCGGGTCGATTGTTAATGTCGGGATGGAACGGAAATCCTCCCGTTTATCAATTTCAGACTGAGGGATCTCTTCCGGTATTTTATCTGCAATCTTCTCAATACTTTCCGGATATTTATAAGGGAGACCAAACTCTGCTAATATCGCGTGCATTTCTGCATTGTTATGTCCTGCTGTACCTAAAATATCTACCACTTCGCCCAACGGATTTTTAGCCTCTTCCGGCCACTCAATAATACGAACAATGGCTTTATCGCCGTTCTTTCCCCCTTTTAGCTTTTCTTTGGGGATGAAAATGTCATTGGCAAGTGTTTTATTTTCTGTAATCAGGAAAGCAAATCCTTTCGAGACCTGTAGTTTCCCGACGAATGTGCGTTCTTTGGTTTCCATGATTTCCACTACTTCCGCTTCCGGTTCTGCCCCTTTTTTCTTGGCAAAAAGCTGGACTTTTACTTTATCACCATCCATCGCATGCCGGGAGTTTCGTTCTGCTACAAAGACCGGTGAACCGCCATCTTCCGGAATAAAAGAGTTTTTACCGTTACTACGCCGGGCGAAAGTTCCGATGGCTATCGTTCCCAGATTGTTCAGACGGTAGCGACCCCGGTCAATTTCAGTGATGAAGTCATCCGAAGAAAGATCATATAAAATGTCTACTACCTGGAGTTTCTGAACCTGGTTCTCTACTCCAATGATCTTACTGATCTGTTTATAATTGAAAGGTTCTTTCGGAGAAGATTGAAAAACAGAAATGATCGCATGGACCATCTGGTCTTTTTTCATTCTCTTAGACTTTCCATTGGAACTTTTCTTCTCCTTAGGATTATCTTTTTTTCTTGATTTATTTCTTGTCATAATGTAATTCAAATTATCAATTGCCTCACGACAATTGCTTATAAATAATTATTATTTAAAACGATGCGCTTCTATTCCCTGAACACCCGGTTTGCAACAAAACAGGCTGCCACTAAGAGGATATGTTTCCAGCGCTTCTTCGGCCATGCCGGAACGGGCAGTCGTAATATATAACGTATCCAGGTCTTCTCCTCCAAATGCACAGGAGGCTACGTTCGGAGCGGGAACATCAATTTTATCGATTAATTTGCCCGTTTCCGGATCATAGCAATACACCCCGTAGCCTTCCCATTGAGCTACCCAGAGGTTGCCATCCTTGTCTATGGTCATTCCATCCGGATATCCGGTGGCGGGATCTACCGTAACGGCTATTCCATCATACGTTATTTCCCCGGAAGCAGCATCATATATATAACGGCAGATCTGCCGGGTTGGGGTATCTGTATAATACATATATTTTTTGTCGGGTGACCATACGATCCCGTTGGAATTGGTGATACCTGTTAATTTGGTTACCACTTCTCCGTTTGAATGTACGGTATACAGAGCCGCGGAACCATCCGGAGCGGTCATCGTAATCGTACCTATCCATAATCTGCCCTCCGGATCACATTTCCCGTCATTGCATCGCAGGGAACCATCCTGATGCTCTATGGGTGCCACAGAAACCTGCTGATTATTTGTCAAATCGATCCGGATCACCTCATCCTGCAAAGCAACCAGCACGGAATCCTTAGTCTCCGGTACGACTGTGGAGATCATCCGGTCAAATGTCCATGTGCAACAGTCCTGCTCCCCGGGAAGGTATTCATATAATGTTTTCCCTTCAATATCTACCCAAAACAATGTTTTCCGGTCCGGATGCCAGATAGAGCCTTCCCCGGTCGTAGCTTCCGCTTTAAAAGCAAGTGTCGGTAGTATGGTGTTTTTCTTTGATGTATCCATATGCAAACAGATTTAATATTCTTTGATAGCCAGCTAATTCTTTTTATATAATTACAAATGTAAAGTATTAATCTTACAATCTGTATGGTGGATCTATAAATAAACAATCAGGAAGGTCAAAAAGGTTTCCGGTTTGAATGTGTATGCGGTCGCAAAGATAATATATTTTTTTAATAGAAAGGAAGTAATAGAAAATACAACTTTAAGATAATACGCAGTTTTATATCCTATTTTTGTCTCGGAGAAACTTCTAAGTTATTTATCTCCAGGGATATTTTCAAACACTTTAAAATGAAGATTCCCGTTGGAGATCTTCATTTTAAAGTGTTTTGAATTCCCAGTGGGAATTATTCATTTTATTTTACGGTAATATCAAGACTGCCGGAAGGTAATCCTTCGGCTGTGGCGGTCAGCCGGATCATTCCGGCTTCTCCGGTATTTTGAACGACTACGAGGGCTTTGCCAAAGAA
>JAJQEE010000101.1:0-667 GCA_021201865.1 Tannerellaceae bacterium
CTACTGGAAGAAGACGTGGATATAAAGTATATCCAGAACCTGTTAGGACACAGCACAATCAGCACGACCCAGATCTACACACATGTAAATTCGGGAAAACAGAAAAAGATCCTTGCAACCAAGCATCCCCGCAGGAAGATGAGTTTTAAACAGGATTAATCCCTTACTGATATTTATTAAAATTAACCCCTTAGTTTATTAATTATAAATTTTATATCTGCTATATTTGTCAAACAGCTTGTCAATACATTTGCAACAATGTTCTACAAACTCTTCTCTTGTCGATTACACACCAGAGATGTTTTTTAATCCATAGTTTTATAGCAACTTTCCTAAAGATATTTCCCAAAACAAACACTCCACCGGACAGCCCTATCCCGCAGGGATTTCATGTAAATAACCGTGGGATGCACATTCCACGGCACAAAGATACATCCCACCACCACGAGCCCCGGGAGGGGGGCAAGAAGGGAACTATTATTCACCCCCTACGGGGCTGGCTATGGGGAAGGTGTACCTCCATACCCCGGGATGTGCATCCCGGGGTTAGTCACATATAATCCCTGCGGGATAAAAGAAAGGCTTATAAAGGAAGAAGAAAGGCTCTTTTTATATATGTAGTTTCAAACGATTCCGTATATTTGTAGTACCGAATTAGTACTTTAAT
>JAJQEE010000101.1:677-21416 GCA_021201865.1 Tannerellaceae bacterium
AAGTAATTGTTCGGCGAGACCTGCCTTTTTTTATTAATCTTACTAATCTTTTTATTATGCCGAACAATTTAAAAAGCAGCAGTGCGAAAGAAAAGAAACTTTCCCGCAAGCCTATCAAGGCGAAAAACATCGCCAGTGATTCTCTCCATTCAACGATCCATCGGCGTATCCTGACAGTCTCGTCAAGGTACAGACCTTCTGAATCCCAAATGTATTACAAAGGACCGGGAACGAATGTTCCTTTCCTAAGAATATCAGGCAGGTGGCTGGAAGAGGCCGGATTCCCGATTGACTGCAAAGTCGATGTGATTGTAGATAACAACCTGCTGATCATTAAACCAGTAGAAGTATAATCAACAAACAAATTTAAAACCTTAACAACTATGATTATACACCACAACGAGCGTTATTATATAGCATTGAACGAATCCACACAATTAGATGATATTATCCTCTATCAGGATGCACTTATTGAGTTACTGAAAGTAGCCTCTACTGCTCAGATATTTGACGGGGCGGAGAATGCCGTATTCAACGTGTGCCGCCTGTGGCAGGAACTTTCCCTGACAGCGGAGCAGACTTCGGAGATGGAGCTTTTAACGGTTAATAAAGTGTTCCGGGAAAAAATCCCTGAGCCTTCCGGTGGGAAGGATAAGAATTAAAAAGTAAAGCAGAAAGGCCTCCGGGATATTCCGGGGGCTTTTTTTATCTGTCCGGATTAGAAATAACCCTAACTAACATAGTGGATTATACACAAATATTTTATCTTTGCCTCTTTCATCTTATTAATCGAATACCAAACCTTACTAAATTGCATTCTTATGGCGAAAATTACAGTGAAAGACACAGAAGTAACAGTCATCCAAATCAATAACGACGACTATATCTGCATAACAGATATGATCCGTGCTAAAGACGGTGATTTCTTCGTTACAGATTGGCTAAGAAACAGAAATACATTAGAGTTTATCGGTATCTGGGAGCAGATTTATAATGCCCGTTTTAATTATGGCGAATTCGCCTTAATTAAAGATCGGTCAGGGTTGAATAACTTCAAAATAAGCGTCAAAGAGTTTGTTGCACGAACCAATGCGATTAGCTTATGGGCAAAAGCCGGACGGTATGGCGGGACTTACGCCCATAAAGACATTGCCTTTGAGTTTGCCATGTGGATAAGCCCGGAATTCAAAATATATATTGTGAAAGAATTCCAGCAATTAAAAGAACAGGAACAAAACCAACTAAAATGGTCTGTTAAGCGCGAATTATCCAAAATCAATTATCATATCCATGCGAACGCAATAAAACAAAACCTCATCCCTATCGAACTATCCCCCGAACAAACCTCTTTCGTATATGCCAATGAAGCAGACATTTTAAACGTCGCCCTGTTCGGTATGACCGCCAAACAATGGCGCGAAGCAAACCCCACAAAAGAAGGCAATATCCGCGATCACGCAACGATCAACGAATTGATCTGCCTCTCTAATATGGAAAACCTGAATGCAGTTTTCATCCATGAGAATCTACCGCAAAAGGAAAGGCTTATCAAACTAAACCGGATAGCTATCCAGCAAATGAAAATACTACAAGAGACAGAAAACCGTAGGATGTTGAGATAAGACAGGATGAAAGCCTCCGTGAGTGATTTCACGGAGGCTTTTTATTGAGATTTTACAGGCTCTTTCAGGGAGGTTTTCAAAGCTCTTTTGAAGGGATTATACAAAACTTTGTTTTGGAGTCAGATACCTGTTGTTACACGGTCCCGGCAAAGAAGGCGACCCGGGCCATGCCTCCCTCCTCTTCCGCCTGAGCGGGAAAGGTCCCCGGGTGTATTCGCGGGAGGAGTTGCTGGATAGCGGGTATCCTTCGTCGCCGAGTACTTCGTTTTATATTGTTTATGAATTGTTGGAAGGGGTTGATGAGGAAGTACGGGGGAAGGTTTGGGATATACGATCTTTATCCGGATATCAGAACGGGGGAGATACGGGGGAGCCGTTTATTGTTTCGTTGAAAGAGCTGGAGGAAGTGGAGTCTTCAAAGAAAACTGATCTCTAATACAACCAAACTCATTACTCATACATACAACCCTATATAAACATTTGTACACAATCAATGACCTGTAAGAAGAGATGTTAATACAATCACCTTCCAGGAGTTGTCCTATTGCAGAAAATAGTTTTAAAATGTGTACCGATTCCGATATTTCTGATATAATTTGAAAGGCTCTTTTTTCATTGGTTTCAGCATAGTAGTCATAAATTTGTTGCAGATGGTTAACAACTCGCTTTAACCAAACAACTTTTGTCATGAACTATGTCGTTTGATTACCTGGACTACTTCCTCATGAAGAATATATTCTCCTTTCTGAATATCTTCTACCTCTTGTTTTAATTGCTGAAGTTTTCATACCGTCCCTGCGGGAATGATAAATTCGAGTGATCTCTTCTTTGTAAGGAGAGTACTTATCCGGATCTTTTGACTTTTTAAGATGATAATAAAACGTACTTCTGGCCATCAGAGAGACTTTCAACTTAAAATCTCCCCTATAACTTTTTCTTGTAGGGCAAAGACCCGATTCTCCAAAACGCCTATAATGGGCGAACCGGGTGCGAACCAGTTTATGATCGCAACCCAAACGGGCGGCTGCCGAACGTAAAGAAGAAGTACCCGATAGCACACTTTTTAACAGCCAATAATTGTTCTGTCTTATTATACTTCATAATTATACCAATTTTTGGGTCCACTTCAACCCTTTACTCAATAAAAACGGTTTCTGTCCGTTTATTAAATAAAAAACTTTTACTCTTTTCTATATGGCACAAGACACACAAAAAGAACTGACGTTGTTAGCACAACGAATCTGTGCGCTGGCGGGTAACGGCCTCACCTACTCCCTGAGTGAATACGACACGGAACGATATGAAGAATTAAATACCATCGGACACAAAATAGCCGCCCTGGCCACCGGAGTGGAAAACCTGGAAGATATCAGCAATCTCTACCTGAACCAAAAAGAATATGCAACCCTCAAAGTAGACATACGGGCCGTTGTCTTTAACGACAAAGACGAGATCCTGTTAGTTAAAGAAAAACACGACGGCTGCTGGTCATTACCCGGCGGATGGGCCGACATTGGTTTTTCTCCCGGCGAAGTAGCCATCAAAGAGGTTAAAGAAGAAACCGGATTAGATGTAGCAGTAGTCCGCCTGTTAGCCATGATGGATATGTCCAAACACCCCCATCCCATAATCCCGTTCTACGTATACAAAACCTTTATCCTCTGCCGCATAACCGGAGGAGCCTTCAACGAAACATTCGACATCCTCGATAAAGACTTCTTCCCTATAGATCAACTTCCCTCACTATCCCGGGAAAGAGTTTTACCCCAACAAATTAAACAAATGTACGACTTATACCGTTATCCTGATAAAGGGGTATATTTAGATTGAGCAACATCTCTGTGTTCCCTGCACAGGAAACATGGACTTGAACATCCCGGGCCTCAGCGAATGGGCGTGAAGCCGGAGGGAATAAGCGAGCGTAAAGAAAGGTCCGCTGTCTGAGCGTAGCGAGTTTCGGACCTTTCAGCGAGTGTTTCCCGCAGGTAGCCCAGGCGGTGCAGCCTTGATTTTTTGCTTCTTTTTGATCAAGCAAAAAGAAGAACCCAAACAACCCCATAAACAAGCAAAAATATTAAAAAAACACCTATCTTTGTACGATTAAATTGATCAGAATGAAATATAATACAGAATTAAGCAAATTAAATCTGCCGGAGTACGGACGTAACATCCAGAACATGGTAGACTATTGTGTAAAGATCGAAGACAGGGAAGAGCGCAAACGATGCGCAAACACCATCATCAATATTATGGGAAATCTGTTCCCACACCTTCGGGATGTGAACGACTTCAAACATATCCTTTGGGATCATCTGGCTATCATGGCAGATTTCAAATTAGATATCGACTACCCGTACGAGATCATTAAAAAAGAAAATCTCTACGCCCGTCCCCCACGCATCCCATACAACAACTCCCGTATCCGATACCGTCACTACGGAAAAACCCTGGAGTTGATGATCCAAAAAGCAACGGATATGGAAGCCGGTGAACAACGGGAACAGTTGACCAGACTACTGGCCAACCAGATGAAAAAATCGTTCCTTACCTGGAACAAAGAATCGGTAGATGACCGGAAGATCTTCAAAGATCTGGATGAACTTTCAAAGGGCCAGATTGTATTGAACGAAGAATCTTATAAACTGACGGAAAGCCGTAATATTCTTGCCCGTAATAACACTAACAATGCAGGCAGTAACAATAAGAAAAACTACCCCCGTAAAAACAGATGAGCTCATTTATCATAGAAGGAGGCCATCCGTTAAAAGGAAATATCATTCCACAGGGAGCTAAAAACGAAGCGTTGGAGGTGATCTGTGCCGTACTTCTCACCCCGGAGAAGGTAACGATCCACAACATACCCGATATTCTGGATGTCAACAACCTGATCCAACTCCTGCAATCTTTAGGTGTCAAAGTAGAACGACTATCTGCGAACTCCTATACTTTCCAGGCGGACGAGATCCGGTTGGACTATATGCGGACGAAAGAGTTCATCAGGAAAAGCGGTTCCCTGCGTGGATCTGTTATGATCGTAGGACCCTTAGTCGCCCGTTTCGGCCAGGCGCAATTCCCGAAACCGGGAGGAGACAAGATCGGCCGTCGCCGTTTAGACACCCACTTCACCGGGATCCAGAAATTAGGCGCAGAATTTACCTATGACCCACTCCACCAAATCTATGATATCAAAGCTGAAAAGCTCACAGGAACCTATATGCTTCTGGATGAAGCATCAGTCACAGGAACGGCCAACATTCTGATGAGTGCCGTATTTGCAGAAGGAAAAACGACCATCTACAACGCAGCCTGTGAACCCTACCTGCAGCAATTATGCGATATGCTGAATAATATGGGAGCCCGTATTTCCGGGATCGGTTCCAACCTGCTGACCATTGAAGGAGTCAGAGAACTGAAAGGAACAACTCATTCCATATTACCGGATATGATCGAAGTAGGCAGTTTCATCGGTATGGCCGCCATGACCGGTTCGGATCTGCTCATCAAAAATACAGGATACGATAAATTAGGGATTATCCCCGATTCGTTCCGCCGTTTAGGGATCACAGTAGAAAAACAGGGAGATGATATCCATATCCCTCCGCATGATTCCTATGAAATAGAAACTTTCATTGACGGTTCTATTATGACCATATCGGATGCACCCTGGCCGGGATTAACGCCTGACCTGTTAAGCGTTTTCCTTATCGTAGCCACGCAGGCAGTAGGAAGCGTACTGATCCATCAGAAAATGTTTGAAAGCCGTCTGTTCTTTGTCGACAAACTGATTGATATGGGCGCGCAGATTATTTTATGTGATCCCCACCGTGCCACCGTGATCGGATTAGGAAACCGCTATAAACTGCGCTGTTCGACGATGGTCTCCCCGGATATCCGGGCCGGGATCGCTATGTTGATCGCTGCTATGAGTGCGGAAGGCACCAGCCAGATCCAGAATATTGACCAGATAGACCGGGGCTATCAATGCATCGACCAACGGTTAAATGCTATCGGAGCCCATATCTCCAGACAATAAACAAAATCCGGAATCCACATGATCAAACAGGAAGAGGTCTTTAAGATCGGACAATTTGGCAAGCCCCACGGGATCAAGGGAGAAATCAGCCTGATCACGAACAGCGATGTTTTTGACGATTCGGATGATCCCTATATCATTTGTGATATAAACGGTATACTCGTACCTTTCTTTATTGAAGAGTACCGTTACAAATCAGAGAATGTCATATTAGTCAAACTGGAAAACATAGATTCTGACGAAGCAGTCAGAGAATTTACCAACCGGGACGTATTCTATCCATTGGATGAAATGGGAGAAGAAAATGACCTCATCGGAGACATTACCTGGGATAGCTTTATCGGTTTTCAGGTCACAGATGAAAAACATGGCCCCTTAGGCATGATCACAGGTGTCGATGAAAGCACGATGAATGTGCTGCTTCAGATCCGGCAGGATGACAAAGAAATCCTGATCCCGGCGGTGGAAGAGATTATCACTGCCGCCGATCACACAGAAAAGCAATTGACCGTATCGGTTCCGGAAGGTCTTTTGGATCTGTAATGAAATCCCGGAAACAGCATACAGTCTGAAAAATAATTAAAAAGTAGCATGGCGGAAGGCTTTTTGCTACTTTTGTGTTTCAAAGGTCACTATGGCAAACAAGCAACAAAAGAAAAATAAGAAATCTTTCTGGCGTCAGGTCCGCTTCAAATACAAGTTATCTTTTTTTAATGAAGATACGTTGGAAGAGGTTTGGTCGTTTCGCTTATCCCAGCTATCCGCCTTTATCTCCCTGCTGCTTTTCGCCTTCCTGATCATTGTAGTAACCGCTCTCTTCATCATCAAAACCCCTATCCGGAATTACCTGCCGGGATATCTTGATGTAGAAGTACGGAAAGAGATCGTACAGAACGCGCTCCGGGCAGATTCACTGGAACGTATGATAGCTATTCAGGCACTCTATCTGGAAAACGTATCCGGCATTCTGGCAGGAACCCTGCCGTTAGATCCCACCCGTACCATTGATTCACTGGCACAGGTAAATCCCAATTATAATATTCCCCGGGGAAAAGAAGAAGAAGAGTTCGTCCGGAATTTTGAGGAAGAAGAAAAATACAACCTGACCGTACTGAATCCGAATCCGGCTCCACCGGAAGGAATTATCTTCTATAAACCGGCCAACGGGATCATATCCGCTCCTTTTGAAATGGAGAAAGGGCATTACGGGATAGACCTCGTTGCGGCTCCTAACGAAAGCGTATTAGCCACCCTGGACGGAACGGTCGTGTTTACGGGATTCGATGCTAATTACGGCAACGTGATCCAGCTTCAACACCGGAATGGATTTCTCTCCATATATAAACACAATGAGTTGTTATTAAAACGGGTAGGTGACCATGTGGTAGCCGGAGAAGCCATCGCATTAGTCGGTAACACCGGAGACTTATCCACAGGGCCTCATCTCCATTTTGAACTGTGGTACCGGGGCAGCCCGGTCAACCCTCAGGAATATATAGCATTTTAAGAAATGAAAAGAAGTTTAGCCATATTAGGTTCTACCGGTTCCATCGGAACACAGGCATTGGAAGTAGTCAGTGAACATCCGGACCTTTTTGACATCTATGCCCTGACAGCGAATAATCAGGTAGACCTGTTAATCCAACAGGCACAAAAATTCATGCCGGAAGTCGTGGTGATCGCGAATGAGCAAAAATATCCGGAGCTGAAAGAGGCACTGGAAGATCTCCCGATCAAAGTATGGGCCGGAGCAGATGCCATCACACAAGTGGTTCAATCCGAACCGATTGACATGGTACTTACTGCCATGGTGGGATATGCCGGTTTGCAACCGACCATCTCCGCCATCAAAGCAGGCAAAGCGATCGCTTTAGCCAATAAAGAGACATTAGTCGTAGCCGGCGAGTTGATCACTACCATGGCAGACGAATACAATGCCCCGATCCTTCCCGTAGACTCTGAACATTCAGCCATCTTTCAATGCTTAGCCGGAGAGAATAATCACATACAAAAAATCATACTGACAGCTTCAGGAGGTCCTTTCCGTACGAAGAAACTGGAAGAACTGGCCACAGTAACGAAGGCCCAGGCGTTGAAACATCCGAACTGGAATATGGGTGCCAAAGTGACCATCGATTCCGCCTCCATGATGAACAAAGGATTTGAAATGATAGAAGCCAAATGGCTTTTTGGAGTGGAACCGGATCAGATCGAAGTGCTGGTACATCCCCAATCCATCATTCATTCCATGGTTGAATTTGAAGACGGAGGGATTATCGCCCAGTTAGGAGTGCCGGATATGAAGCTACCGATCAGCTATGCATTCTCTTATCCGAAAAGATTGAAGGACATAGCTCCCCGGCTGGATTTCCGGCAGTACTCCACCCTCACGTTTGAGGAACCGGACACCCATCGTTTCCGGAACTTAGCCTACGCATTCGAAGCCATCCGGAAAGGAGGGAACATGCCTTGCATACTGAATGCAGCGAATGAGGTAGTAGTAGCCGCTTTTTTACAGGATGAAATAGGCTTCCTTCAAATGAGTGACGTGATCGAAGAAACGATGCAAAAAACAAACTTCCTTACTGCTCCTACCTATGAAGATTATGTAGCCACTGATGCGGAAGCACGGAAAATTGCTTCTACTCTTATAAAGTAATAAACTAAAAATAAAATATAAATAAATGGAAACCTTTTTAATTAAGGCACTACAACTCATTTTGAGTTTATCGATATTAGTGTTTGTCCATGAAATGGGACACTTTCTTTTTGCTCGTTTGTTCAAAGTCCGGGTTGAAAAATTTTATCTCTTTTTTGATCCCTGGTTTTCCCTGTTCAAATTCAAACCGAAAAACAGCGACACGGAATATGGTATCGGCTGGCTACCTTTAGGAGGGTATTGCAAAATATCCGGGATGATTGATGAAAGCATGGATAAAGAAGCGATGGCACAGCCCCCCAAAGACTATGAATACAGAAGTAAATCAGCAGGAAAACGTCTGTTGATCATTGCGGGTGGAGTCATGTTCAACTTCATTCTGGCACTGTTCATCTACTCGATGATCCTGTTGAAGTGGGGAGACTCGTATGTTCCCCTGAAAAACATGAGTTTAGGAATGGAATATTTCCAAACTTTCCAGGAGATCGGTTTTCAGGATGGAGATATCCTACTGAAAGCTGATAACAAAGAATTAGACCGCTTTGATGTACAGACTGTCCGCACCATTATGAATGCACATACAGCCACTGTCCTGAGAAATGGAGTGGAAACTGTTATCTCCATTCCGGATGATGTCTTCCAGCGGATGGTACGGAATAATGATACCTTTGCCGGTATCCGGTTCCCTATGGTCATCCGGGAAGTAGCAGAAAAAAATTCACCCGCTGCCATAGCCGGTATACAACCCGGAGATAGTATCGTTTCCATCAATGGAATTCCAACCCCGACCTTCTTTGATGTCAAAGAGCAACTGGATATGCACAAAAGCCAGGAAATTACTGTAGGTTTCTATCGTAACGGTATTCCTCAGTCCGTCGCATTAACTACAGATACAGCCGGATTGTTAGGTGTAAAGGTGAAACCCTATACAGATATTTATGGGGTAGTAACCAAAAAATACGGCTTCCTCGAATCATTCCCGGCCGGAGCGAAATTGGGTGTACGAACCCTGAAAGGCTATGTCAATGATATGAAATATGTCTTCACCAAAGAAGGGGCTTCCAGTTTAGGAGGATTCGGCGCGATCGGCAGTATCTTCCCGGCTTACTGGAACTGGCAGGCATTCTGGATGCAGACCGCCTTCCTGTCTATCGTACTGGCCTTTATGAACATCCTGCCGATCCCGGCATTAGACGGAGGACACATCATGTTCCTGCTCTACGAAGTAATCGCCCGCCGTAAACCCAACGACAAGTTCATGGAATACGCACAGATCACAGGAATGGTACTGCTATTCTCCCTGCTGATTTACGCCAACGGGAATGACCTGTTCCGATTCATATTTAAATAATTGAAATGGATCATTGAAAATTATAGATTCACAAAAAAGAGGTTCTCATTAAGGAACCTCTTTTTTTCGTCAATGGAGATCTGTGATCAGTCATAGCCGGAAGATTTTATCTCCTTGCTAACTACCTGGCAATAGGCTATTTAACCCCTCTCAAACTCCTCTCTATCCACCTCTTTTACAGGCCGTAGGCCTATCCTATGTTAGGCCCCGGCAATGCCGGGGTGTAGGTGATACAGAAGATATTTCGCTCCGTAGGAGCAGCATAGGATAAAAATAACCGGAGGTAACCCTATTTTTTTAGTTTATATAGGAGACTATGCTGGGCCTCCAGCTCGCAATATAGACTCGGTTATCCACCCCCAGCGTTGCTGGGGGCTAACATAGGATAGGCCTACGGCCTGTAAAAGAGGTGGGTAGAGAGGAGTTCAAGAAGGGAGTAGACTCATAGCCAGAAGTTTTAATACCCAAACATATCACTGATTATCAGCAATATAAAAAGACGTTGTTCCCCGCGCAGGCGGGGATCGCAAAGGAAGGAACAGTTCTCCTACTACTAAATAGTTGAAACTGCCGGTTCTCATGCGATCCCCGCCTGTGAAGTGTGCGGGGAACACGGACGTTTTTAATGATAAAATTAATAACTGACAAAAGAATCCGCTTTGACAAAAATGCTCCCTGTCGGCGATAGTACCAGGTGAAAAAGAAAATAAATTTTCAATTTTCAATTAATTCGGGGAACGCTTCCGCTACCCCCGGATAGACAATCTTTCCATCCACCACATTTAATCCGAGAGACAGGCCTTTATCTTCTGAACAGGCCTGCTCCCAGCCTTTTTCCGCCAGCTTTAGCACATACGGCAAGGTAGCATTCGTAAGGGCCAGCGTGGAAGTCTGCGGCACTGCTCCGGGAATATTAGCTACACAATAATGCACAATGCCATCCACTGCATAAGTCGGTTCTGCATGCGTGGTAGGACGGGAAGTTTCAAAACATCCTCCCTGGTCAATAGCTACATCCACCAGTACACTTCCCGTCTGTAATAACTGCAACATGGAACGGGTGATCAGATGGGGAGCTTTAGCTCCCGGGATCAATACGGCACCAATCACCAGATCCGTAAAAGGAAGTTCCAGTTCAATATTATGAATAGAAGAATATAACGTTTTCACATTGGCAGGCATCACTTCATCCAGAAAGCGTAACCGTGGCAAAGAAATATCCGCAATGGTTACATCCGCACCGGTCCCGGCAGCCATTAAAGCCGCATGATAGCCAACCACACCTCCACCTAAAACAAGCACTCTGGCAGGTTTTACACCAGGAACCCCACCTAACAGAATTCCTTTTCCTCCCTGCGGTTTCTCCAGAAACCGGGCCCCCTCCTGTACAGACATACGCCCGGCTACCTCACTCATCGGAATAAGCAACGGCAAACTACGGTCCGGATTCTCTACCGTCTCATAAGCCAGACAAACCGCACCACTTTTCATCATCGCACGGGTCAGTTTCTCTTCGGAAGCAAAATGGAAATAAGTAAACAGCAACTGTCCTTTCCGGACAAGGGGATATTCCGGTTCAATTGGTTCTTTCACCTTTACGATCATATCAGCAATCTGATAGATCTCTTCAATTGTAGGAAGGAGCCGGGCCCCTACCGCTTCGTAGGCTATATCCGGAAAACCACTGTTCTCACCCGCAGTCTGCTGCACATAGACAGGATGACCTCTCTTTATCAACTCCCTTGCTCCGGCAGGCGTCAACCCCACCCGGTTCTCATTGTTCTTAATCTCTTTCGGTACTCCTACGATCATAACGGTTCTGTTTTAATGATGAATGTGAATCAGTAGCCCAAGAATTCAGAGAGCTATCCCTCGCTTCGCTTCTTAGGAGTTAAGGAAAAACATGTTATTCCTGAACTACTGATCCTACTGATTAACAAACGCAAGTTAAAATTTAATTGAAAATAGAGAATGAATAATTGAAAATTTATTTTCTTTTTTCACCTGGGACTATCACCAGCAGAGAGCAATTTTGTCGAAGGGTATTATAAATCAGTCGTGGTCGGAAGATTCTCAACAGGTCGTAGGCCTTGCTTAACTTAGCCCCAGGCAACGTATAGTCATGTCCGGAAGATTTTTGCAAAGGGTGATCTTCGTCTCTTAAGTCCTGAAAGGACGTCATATAATAGCCTGGGATGCAAATCCCGGGTCATACTTACAGCACACCCCGGGTGAGAATCTCCCTACCCGGGATTTGCATCCCAGGCTATTATATGACGTCCTTTCAGGACTTAAGAGACGAAGATCACCCTTTGCAAAAATCTTCCGGACATGACTATACGTTGCCTGGGGCTGATTTGAATATGCCCCATTCGGGACAATTAAATCTGCCGAATAACACTGATTACAAATCCCTTTCGATAAACAAAAAACGATCCAACCTCTCCACTACATGAAATTTGTTGTTTTCATCTCTCATCTCTCATATTTGCTTCTATCTTTTTAGAATACAAACGATTAAAGTATTAGAGATGTAAAAAATGCATCTCTAATGATCTCTCATCTCTCATGCGGACAGATTACTCTCTATCCTTCTTCAGAAGATAGACTTTATGGGTACCACTCCCGGTAGTATCTAAATAACCCTCTTTCACCCATCCGTTTAAATCCTTCCAGGCTTTATCTTTTAGTTGTCCGGTCAGGGATTGATAGTGCTGGCGGGTGATAAAAGAATGGGTCTTCAGATATTGTTCCAGTAGGTTCTTCCTATCTTCCGGATCCGACGGAAAGGAATGGTTAAACCCGCTGGCCGCTCTCTTCAGTGTAACACTCTTAAACTGATCCTTCATCCAGGCCGAGGGACGGAAATTCACACTTTTAAAAGAAACGGATTGGGCATGGATCGTGGAGGGATCTGTCACCGGGCGAGAGGTCAATCCTAAGGAAAAATAGCCTAACTTTCCCAACTGGACCTGGTAACCATTCCGCAACTGAAAGACCATTTCGTCAATCAGGGCATTCATAGCCCCTTCCAACTCTCCTTGCTGAAAAGTAGTGCCGTCAGAGATGTTTCTATACAATTCCCCGGTTGTAACCGTGCCCGAGGACACCACCCGTGGAAACAATACCGGGTTCTCTTCTTCTTTGGATTGTCCCGGCTTTTTCAAAAAGTCATAATAGATTGTCATAAGGCCAAGCGTTTAAATTTAGTTTCATGCCTGCAAATTCATATATTTTTCAGGAGCCTTTCTTCGTCTCCCACACGAGAGTCATATGTCTTTCACGTGGAAGTCATATGACTCCCGCCTGGGAGACGCATAACTTCCACCTGGAAGACAAAGATTTACCCGTGATAAATATAAAAAAATAGTCTGCAGGAATCCATCTTTTTATGCCATCTTTTTTATATCTTACCCCTCACTTTTAAATTGGATTGTTAAACGCCGGCAGTTCCCGGACTGCCCACTAAATCGTACCCTTATGAAAGTTAGTTTATACCGCAAGGATAACCGTTCCGAGACCCTCCACACCCTCGAACTGGACGCATTAATAGAAAAACTGAAAACGGAAACCAAACAACGTCCGGTTTCCCGGTTCAGGGAGGAATTGCGTTATTACACCCCCCGGTCGGCTCCGGAGAGTGCCCAGAAGTTACCGGTCATACTATTCACCGCCTCGTTCCGGCGAACCGGGAAGGAAATTCAGATGACTACCTATAATGGGATCATCCTGCTGGAATTCAATCAACTTTCCGGTATACATGAAACCCGGGAGATCTGCAAACTGGCAGCGGAAATACCCCAGACCTTAGCTGCTTTTACCGGGGTAAGTGGCCGCTCCGTCAAAGTATTGGTCCGTTTTACCAGGCCGGACGGAACTCTACCGGTAACACAGGAGGATATCCGGGTCTATCAGGCGCATGCCTATATCATGGCCATCCGGATCTACCAGCCCCAGATCCCTTTCCCGGTCGATCTGAAAGAGCCACTTCCCGAAAGAGGATGCCGTTTCACCTATGATCCCTACCTCTACTATGCACCGGCGGCCCATCCGGTCCTGATGAAACAGCCGGATGCGATGCCTGTTCATACGGATATACCGGAGATCCGGTTAGATGAACCCAATCCACTGCAACGCATGCCTTCCGGATATGATAAGTATAAAATGGTATCTCTTCTCTATGAAACCTCTCTCCGGGAAGCTAACAGCTATATACCGGAAGAAAAAGACAGGAAAGCCTTCTTAGTCCGGTTAGCCAAAAACTGTTTTCATTCAGGTATCCCACAGGAAGACGCAAGCTGGTGGACTGTTTCCCGGTCGGACCATCCGGAAGAAGAGACAGAGATCCGGGAAACATTTGGGAATGTCTATCAAAACCAGGCAGGATTCGGAAGTAAACCCTGTATACGTCCCGAACAGGAACTTTCCATCCGGCTGGCGGAATTTATGAAAAGACGCTATGAGGTCCGCTTCAATACCCAGACCCAACAAGTAGAATACCGGAAAAACCGGGCGGCTCACTTCCATTTCTCCCCTATTGACGAACGGGTCTTAAACAGCATGTCATTAGATGCTTTGAGTGAAGGGTTAAACATCTGGGACCGGGATATCAAGCGCTACATTCATTCGGACCGGATTCCCTCCTACTCTCCCTTAGAAGACTATCTCTTTACTCTTCCCGAATGGGATGGAGAAGATCATATCCGTTCCATCGCCCGGATGATCGTATGCGAAAATCCATTATGGCCGGAACTGTTTTTTTGCTGGTTCCTGAGTATGGTGGCCCAATGGTCCGGAAGGAAACAACTTTACGGCAACAGTCTTTCTCCTCTGTTGATCAGTCCGCAGGGATTCGGGAAAACCACTTTTTGTAAAGGCCTCTTACCCCCCCCGAACTACGCAATCTTTATACCGACCGGATCGATTTCAGCCGGAAAAAAGACGCAGAACTCTCCCTCCACCGCTTTGCCCTGATCAATATCGACGAATTCGACCAGATCAGTCCCCGGGACCAGGGATTCCTGAAACACATCCTGACCAAGACCGAGGTCACCACCCGGGCAGCTTATAAGTCTACGTTCGTCAATCTTAAACGGTACGCCTCTTTTATAGCCACCAGTAACCACAAAGAGCTACTGACTGATATCTCCGGCAACCGTCGCTTTATCTGTATAGAGATCAAAAAACCGGTAGACAATGCGACCTACATCCACTATCCTCAACTCTACGCACAAGCCAAAACCCTCCTCTACCGGGGCACACAATACTGGCTTACTCCGGAACAGGAAACCGAACTGGCCAAAAGCAATGAAGAGTTCCGTTACCAACCCATCGCAGAGCAACTCTTCAACAGCTACTTCCGGGCAGGCACCCCGGATGCTCCCGGTCAATGGCTATTAGCCGTAGAGATCCTTCAAATCCTATGCAAAAAAAGCGGCATCCCCCTCTCCGAACAAAAAGCCATCAGTTTCGGCCGGATCCTCAACAAGCAAGAGATCCCCAGGCGGGTCACCATGAAAGGAACCCGCTATCATGTAGCCGAAAAAGAGCATGAGGGATGAGAGATGATTAGAGATGTATTTTTCGCATCTCTAATAATTTAACCATCTGTATTCTAAAAAGATAGAAGCAAATATGAGAGATGAGAGATGAAAACAACAAATTTCATGTAGTGGAGAGGTTTGGTCGTTTTCTGTTCGTCGAAGGAGATTTATAATCAATGTTAGCCAAAGACCCCGGCGGGGTTCCAACAATAGCCCAGGGATGAGCCAAAGGCGATTCCCTGGGTAGGATGGTCCCATGTCAACCCTGAAGGGGTTGCACCCAGTGGAGCAGGGAAATGAAACCTTTACAAGGTTATCATAGGATTCTCTTTACCCAGGGAATCGCTGCGCTCGGCCCTGGGCTTTTGATGCAACCCCGCCGGGGTTTATTATTCTGTAGATAGTTCTCTGAATAAAATCAGATTATCCGTCAAAGCATAGGTGATGTCATTCAATAAACACCATTTGAGATGGGCTTTTCTATCTACATTATAGGCTCCATGCTTCATTCCCAGGACTTTGGCACGGTTCAGCCAGTGTTGTCTATCCCTCAGGGTTAAAAAACTATAGATAAATCCATCGAGGTTTAGTTCCAGCAGTTCATCCGGTGAAAGATCCCCATTCAGATAGAAGACCTCATTTTTCGGAGTTGCCGTTTTTATATTCACACAGGCAGTTTTAGAAAAAGAAAGATACACCACTCTTTCCTGAAAAGAAAATTCATCCACCAAAGCCAAGATCTGTTCCACACTATCCAGATCTTTCACTTCCAGAAAAAGCATACAGGGAGGAAGAGCTTTACACGCCTGAAAATATTCCCTTAAAGAAGGCATGGTCTCCTTATTTTCAAGCTTTACATTCCGTAAGTCAACATAGGAAGATTTTTTATCTCCAACTGCCCATGATCAGGCCCGTGGCACACCAATAAACTATCATCCGCAGATTGCACCACATCAAACTCAACTCCATATACTCCAAACGCAATCGCTTTTTCCAGACTGGCAATCGAGTTGTCACAGGATCCTTCCGTATCCCAATATCCCCTGTGCGCAACCAATTTACAGTCGCTTACGGTATAGAGTGAATTACATCCGGTGATCAGGTAGCAAAGAAAAAGAGTACATAAAGTCAGTCTATTATTCATGTTATATATTTCCTTTTACTTCATTAGCAAACAGCATATATAGAACAGTCAATAAACAAACTTGTTTATGAGTCCGCAGTATATATCTTCATAATAGTATAGGTGTCAAAATTTTCAATTCCTAAAGACCGCGTCTTTAAACAGGATCCACCCCACAGCTCCAACACCCGCCAGGAAGACAAACCCGATCAGGATCAAAAGCTTTTTAGGAGAAGAGGCTTTCAACGGAACCGTTGCCGGTTCAATTACTGTATACACCGGGGTCCGCTCCTGTACCCGCAACCGGTCCTGCTCTAATTTCTGCGCCAGTGTATTATAAATATTATAAGCCAGGTCCATATCATTTTTCAACCGTTCCTTTTCCGTCCGGTAACTGGCAGAAATAATATTCTTATTGGAGTCCTCAAAAGCCGCATACGTTTGTTGAGCTTTGTAATAGGTTCCCTTTGACTCCTCATAAACCTGTTTCGTAAATTCGTAATCCTGTTTAGCCTTCTGTGTCCGATATTCCGTAATATAATCCTGGAGTTTCTCCACCACCAATTGAGCAATCTGAGCCGAGATAAGAGGATCCTGCATTTCTACGGAAGCAGTAATGACATACGTTTTTTTATCTACTGAAACAGAGATTCGTTCTCTAAGCTTTTTTATAACTTCTTCCTGATCTTCAGATAAAATAAAAGGATTTAGCAATCCGTCTGACAGATGTTCTTCCCCGACGAGCAAATTCCGGAACCATTTAAAGAGATCCAAAGACAATTTAAAGAAATATCCCCACCAAGTTTTTTCTGGTACTCATCCATATAATCATATAGAGAAACCGTATAATTTCCTTTCAGATCCATTACCTCAACCGGGAATAACTCCAATATAAAAGGAGTGCTCTGAACCACATCCGGATACAAGTCTGGGGATATGGCATCGGCAGTGGAGGCTGATCCCAAGTTAATATCCGCCATAGCAGTCAATCCTCCCAAATTACCCGGTTTTTTAGAACTTTCCGTACTTTCAGGGGCTAACTTAACAACCGTCTGAAATTCTTTCGGTATACTAAACGCTATAATGAATGCAAGGACAACAGCAACTCCACAAACCTTACAAATTAGTTTTTTCTTCTTCCAGACCTTTTTAGCCAGTTCAACCAGGTCAATTTCCTGTTCTTCCGTACTATTTCTTAAAATATTCTTCTCCATGAAACTACTTTGAACTTGTTGAAAGTGTGTTTATGATAGAAACAACCATCGCAGCCATGGATGCACTTGTACTACTCAAACTCATTATTTCAGCCATACTCATACGTTGTCCTCTTGTTTTTGTCGGAACTAAAATCTCACAACCGGGTTCTACCTTCGGATATTTCTTAAAGAAAATACCCGTACGTTTCGTTGTAGACACCTTTCCATTCATATAAACAACAATCGGATATTTACGGGACAGATCATGATAACCACCTGCCTGTGATAAATATCCTCGAACTCCTACCCCTTTTGTGTAAGTCACACTATTCGGATAGGTCACAGCTCCACTCACTTTCACTGTACTTTGCAGTTGCGGAATAAATAATTCATCCCCATCCCGTAGCACGACGTCATGCGCACTTCCGGGATTAGCTAATGCTTTTTCCAGATCAATTCCTACGGAATAATCTGTTAGATTAATAGCATCTGCCGCAACCGAATCCCGTCCCTGTGCGCCGGTAGACAATTCCAACAAAGTTTCAATCCGGCGCATTTCATCATCTGTGAGCTGTCTCTTTAAGCTGGCACCTTTCACATACGCATCCGGAGTAACTCCCCCCGCTTTCAAAATAATATCACTCAGGCGTGCATTCTTCTCTGCCAGTACATAATTCCCGGCAAAAGTAACCTCTCCGGAGATCTTCACAACCTGTTGTTCTTGATACCCGGGAGAGAAACGAACATACACTTCATCAAAAGGCTCCAATGTAAAGATGATATCATCTCCTGATAAATGGAATCCATCCGTTAACGTGAAAGTAAACTCTTCCGCTATCTTATTACCTATACTACTGGACATAGGATCTTTAATACGACGGGCCACCTCTACATGAATGGCCGCAGCCGATTCTTTCAAACCACCTGCCATCATAATAGCGTCTTCTATTGTCATATTGTATTGATAAGGGAAAACAGTATCCGGAATATTCACAGCTCCACTGACTTTTACTGTATAGGGTTCCCTCAAATCAAAAAGAGAAGGAATGTGCAGTTGATCTTCCGGTTGTAATTGAATATCCGGAGAAACTCCGTTCAGGATACCGCGAATATCCACTGCAATTAAAGTAGAAGTAAAATCAGGATTTAACCGGGTGATCTGTGCCCGCCCGGTAAACTCATCCCCTTTTACTCCTGCTGCCTGATCAATTAATTGTTTTACTGTATGAACCTGTTCATTTAATTCATATTCACCTGGACGCCAGACAGCACCGGTAATAATCAAACGATTTTCATAAAAAGGAATCACCGAATCTACAACACAGGAATCTCCATCATGCATGACAAAAGAGCCAAACTCACTTTCTTTAACTGTAGCAATCTGATATCTTCTACCAGACTTACGGTTTACCCGAATATCATCCCGATACGCATCCCCGGCAAATCCACCCGCCATATCTAATAACTGTTTCAACGTTTCACCCTGCCGCAGTTCAAAAATACGTTTCCGTTTTACTTTTCCAGTAATTGTCACTAACTGATCATAAGTATCCACCATAATCATATCATTATCTTCTAATCGAACATTTGTCTCAAAACGTCCGTTCAATAAATAATCATAGACATCCAGATTAGCAATTTCCTTACTATTCCGGAAAAGCTTAATACTACGGAGAGAGCCTATATCATTTACACCACCCGAAGCATATAAAGCATTAAAAAGAGTTGCAAATGAATTTAGCGTATAGGTACCAGGAGCCACCACTTCCCCAACAATATGCACTTTAATACTACGTATTTGGCCTAAACTTACAGAAACAAATGTATTAGCAGAATCAGCATTCACAATGTCAGACATGATCCTTCCTAATTCCATCCGAATCTTATTTTCTGCAGCTTCTATGGTTAATCCACTCACCTTAACAGGTCCCAGATTAGGAATGATGATAGTCCCATCCGGAGAAACGATCAGTTCTAAATTCAATTCAGAATCCCCCCCAGACATTAATCAAAAGTTCATCTCCTGCTGCTAACCGATAGCTTTTAGGAGTTGGAGCATTCAAATCCGGAGCAAAAGTCAGATATCTATTAGAAAAAATTTCCCGTCCAAAAACGGTATATTCTAATTCTTCTTCTGGTTGATTTAGTTCCCGCTGAATCTCCACAGGTAAAATATCTCCTACAGTTGGAGAAATTGTTCGATCTATTACTTTTGGGTCAATTTCAGAGCCAAAGTCTAAAGTAGGATCATTAGTAGTCAATCCACGCTTTGCTAATTCCTGTTGAATTTGATCATCAGTAATCCCCATAGCTTTAGCTTTTTCTAATAAATCCTGCGGAATTTGAGCAAATAAACTGCTTACTACAAAACTACTGAGAAATAACCATATTATTTTATTATAAATATTCATATACATATATCGGGTTAATAACATACAAAAGTATAACACCAAAATCAAATCAGCAATATATTATCAGCTTTACATAGAATAAATTTTATTTATAAATAGTTTTATTGGAAATTAATTACAAGAATAGTTTTAAGAACTAAAAACATTATAATTTTTTATAGCCGCAATGCCACGTATCAACTTTTTAAATATTCCCGATATGTAACTCCCGGCTTTATAGAAAGCCATATAAGTGTTCTGTATGTTAACATATATCCAATTAAAATTACCGAATGAATTGAGAAAATATTCAACAAAAAAAACATAAGAGATAAAGTGAATAAGACTCCGTATGCAAGCACTCTATATCCTGAAAGATTATTAGGATTAAATTTAATAATATATTTGCGGAAAAATAAATTTGTTTTTTCATCAGGAGATTTTTCGGATCTAAATTCTAACGTTTTATTTAAGGGAAAAATTAAAATAGCTAAAATAAAAATTTGCATATTTAGAGCAGGTAAAAAAATTAATACGGGTGCTATATAGCGTATAGTAACTAATAAAAAATAAATAAGCATAATGCTACAATTATTTATTCTATTATATATCTGATATAATAATAATGTCAAGATAAGAGCTGCCTGGTAGGTTAACCAACTAATAATAGGAGATGATAAAAAAAGTAGGATACTAGCAAATATCCATATAATTATCCTCACTATATATATTCGCAATTTATTTTTATCATAATATTTGATCTTCTCTTTGCTTAATCTTAAGGCTGGATCTTTTTGATGTTTAATTGCCTCTGTATCATTT
>JAJQEE010000138.1 GCA_021201865.1 Tannerellaceae bacterium
CTCTACCCAGTAGGTTCTTTTTGTTTCCGGGTCTGTGCAAATCTCCATTTTCCCGGTTAGGATGACTTGTCCGTTTCCGTCGGTATACATGATTTCACACACTGGATTTTCCTGTAGGTTCTTCACTTTTTGCGAGTTGCAATCCGTTGCATAACAAAGTTGTTCAAGGTTGGCTCCGGGGAAATGGCTCAGTCCTGACAAACGGGCTCCGGATTCATGACTACAGGTTCCTAACACGGCATAGGCCAGTCCTGCGATAAAGGCTTCTGCTGTTTTTTTATCTTCTGCCGGCATGGCAGCGGGTTCACCGATGTAAAATAGTTTAAAGTTCATACAAATTGATTTTTGAATGTGATTACTTTTTGTTTTTTACAAAAGTAGAGACACCAGGTGACAACTGTATGTCAGCAGAGATATCCCTTTTTCTCTCTTTTCGGAGGAACCAATACCCCGGGCAATGCCCAGTCATATCCTATTGTGAATAACATATATTATTCTTACTATACTGCACCTACGGTGCGCAATTCTTTGATTATCAATCAGACCCCAGCGTTGCTGGGGTCTGACATATACTGGGTCTATGACCCGTGGGAAATTCTTCAACCACCCAGGGTGTTACCCAGGGCTGAGTTAAGCAAGGCCTACGGCCTGTTGAAAATCTTGGGTCAAAGGGGATTTGCAATCCCCGCCTGCTGGATATCAGGATCTCCAGATCCACTTTCAATACCTTTTGTTTTTTGAATGGGTATTTTGTAGATTCCGGATCTGGAGATCCTGATATCCGGAGCGGTTCGGATTACAATCGCAGATCGGCCTTAGCGAAATCCTCACGTCCACCATGTTGATTTTCTGCTTGTTGCAGATATAAAAAATCTTCCAAACAACACTGGACTATGTCCGTGGCGAACAGATACTCCCCCGCCGGGGTGTAAGAAAAGAGGTGGATACGGAGTCGCTTTACAGAGGTAAATTCAAGACTTCCGGATTGGATCAGGAAGCAGGATTGACAATGGATCCATATACCACAATCACCTTTTTCCCTTGATTCTCCAATTGATTCATCAGGGATGGATTCTCATTCTGTTTTAGATTAATGCCATAATTCCTGCTGGAAATATATTTTGTCCCATCCGTAAATTCAAACTCCACTGTCACGGTTATATAATTTATTGTTTCCGTGAAATTAGGATAGACATATGCCACGTTATATTGTGATAAATTTTCATTATTCGGATTTTCCGAGCCATGCACATAAAACATGTTTTTTATGAAATAATGATCATTTGCCACTTTGGTAAGCATACAATTCCCTACTCCTATTTTTTTGACCAATTCGGTACTTAACACTTTATAGTTCTTAACTCCCGCATTTGGATTTACCGTAATCAGATCGTGAATACTAATCTGAGGAGTAATCTGAGGAGTTGCCATAAAACGATCCGTTCCTGTCCTGGTTAATATCTGGTATCTGTCATAGGAATATTGTGGAGTTTGTTTTAAATTCCACAAACCCAATGGTTCATTGATGATATTTGCCAGCGGAATATTATATAAGGAGGCTACTGCTCCACCTAAATTTGTGATGACCGATCCGGTCAGATCCACTTTCCCTTTTGCTTGTAGAGTAGTATAAACCGTAGTACTCGATTTAGGAAAAAATCCGGAAGCTCCTCCCAGCACGCTTGCCGCGGCTGAAATTCCTTGCCCTATTCCTTTCACCACAGGAACATACGTGCCAATCCCTGACACTACTTTTCCCGCAGAAGTAAGAATTTTACTGAAAGCACCCACGGGATCATTCTTATTTACTTTAGGAACCTGTACCTGTCCTGTGAAATTTCCACCCAAATAAACAGTAGAATTGATTTGATTAAAAGCTTTAATACTTACCGTGTTCGGTTTGTTATTTGTTGTTCCATATACTAATTCGATAGAAAAGGCATTCCATCCCTCACATAATTGCCCAAAATTGGATTCACTTTGTTGGATCACGTTATTAGATGTTGCATATTGGGAAGTAGCATTCAATACCCCCTGCAGGATCGTATTAGATGGAAAAACAGAGGTAGCTGTTGCTGACTCCAACATCCAGATTAAAGAGTTATTATTTATACCGGGCTTTAAATAGTAAAACACTTTTAATACACAACTTCGTTTATTATAAAAAATGATATAATTCGGCTCAGTACTCTGTATGTCGATTAAGGTATGTGAAACCATCATCCATCCATCTTCACGCTTGATGTCCATCCTGTATTCCTCCGGAATAGGGTTTGAATTTCCACCCTCCACTGACCAGGGAGCATACGCATAATTACCGGACTGCCCATTTGGAAAAACTTTATTAACAGATTCCCAATTGGAGTGTAAGCCGGGATTACTAATCGAAGGAGTTTGATAGGATAATGCTTTTGTTAAAGGTGTTTCTCCCTGAATTTCCTGTGGATTTTCTTCAAATGGAAGGTCCTCAAGTTCTATTTTGTCCTGACAGCTACTAATTAAAAC
>JAJQEE010000089.1 GCA_021201865.1 Tannerellaceae bacterium
AATATGCCCCCCAAATAGGGTATAGTAACGAGCCCGGCTCTAAAACGAATTTCAAGAAAAATGGAGCTGGCGACAACTGGTTTATCGGAGCAGCAGGTGCTATGAGTGTTCTATTTGGAGACCAGAACGGCGAAGCTGATTTTAAAGATCGTCTGAATGCAAATCCACAATTATCTATCGGTAAATGGGTGAATCCTTATTTCGCTATGCGTGTTCAGTTCAGTGGTGGTATTTTGCATGGATTTGAAGGAGACAATGCACAATTTATGCAACATAACAGATTTGTATCCGGTCACTTTGACTTTATGTATGATGTAACTAATCACTGGGGCCGCTACAATGCGAACAGAGTATTCCGTTTTATTCCCTGGATCGGTCTTGGTTACTCACAACGTTTTGAAAGCCAGGGTATCCCAAGAGCAGAATCTCCATCGTTGAACGCTGGTATCCTTACCATGTTCCGTTTAAGTAAACGTGTAGACTTCACGCTTGAAGTTCAGGGATTCCTGTTGAATGAAACGTACAACCGTGTTGAAATGGGTAAATTGTCAGATGGTATCGGACAGTTAAGTGCGGGTCTTTCTTTCAACTTAGGTAAAACAGACTTCGAAGTGATCGAGCCGATGGATTACGCTTTGTTAAATGACCTGAATAGCCGTATCAATGCTCTACGTGCAGAAAACGAACAATTGAGCAGACGTCCGGTATCTTGTCCTGAATGTCCACAGGTAGTTCCTCCGACTACAGTAAATAAATTTGGAGAAAATGTAGTACGTTTCCGTATCAACAGCTCTAAAATTGAAAGCAACCAGGAAGTGAACATCCATAATACAGCTAAGTTCATTAAAGAAAATAATGTACGTATTAAAGTAGTAGGATATGCTGATAGAAACACAGGTACAGCACAGTATAACATGGCACTTTCTGAAAGACGTGCTAAAGCTGTTGCTCAACAGTTGACAGACAAATATGGTATTCCTTCAAGCCAGATCACTATTGAGTGGAAAGGTTCAGAAGTTCAACCATACGATGTAAACGACTGGAACCGTGTAGTAATCATGAGTGCAGACTAATCATAGTATTTGAAATAGTTATACAATTAATAAAAGAGTCTCCTGTCCGGGAGGCTCTTTTTATGTATATACAATTTCATAACTGGCGGTATGTTCATTCGTACATATTTACTGAATTATTGGGAGAATAATTAAAAGAAAGGAGTCTTCTGAAAAGGGATAATCCTTTCTTTTTATGTATGAATTTTATTACCTTTGTGCGATTTTATCATAGAAGTATGGAATTCAATAAAAAACGTGGCTATCTTATTCAATGGTTGATAGGAGTTGGGGATTTATTAATCCTCAATTTACTCTTTTTTGCTATCTATTACGGATTAAGTGATTTCTATACGGAAGCTATTACGGCCAATTTGCGGGAAATAGTGCTTTTTTTCAACTTCTGTTATTTTTTTGCCCTTTATTTTATTCCGATCCAATTGCATGTCTCGGTGGTGTTTATTGATGAAATTGTGAAGCGGGCTTTTGCTTTAATGACGTTTCTCATCTTTCTTTTTTCTACCTGTCTGATCTTTTTAAATGTCGGGGATGTGCTGGCCACTTTTCTCGTGGTTTATTACTTTTCTTCTATTATTGTCTTTTCTCTCTGGCGGGTTTTAGTCCGGGTGATGTTAAAGATCTATCGAAAAAAAGGATATAACTTTAAACGGGTGATTATTGTAGGAGCAGGTAAAAATGGTATAGAATTATATCAGGTTATGAGAGAGGACCTTACGTATGGTTTCACTATCATGGGCTTTTTTGATGATAATAAGGCTTTGAAAGATGTTCTTCCTGACTATATCGGAACCACGGACGAGGTAGAAGAATTTGTACTGAAGAGCCATGTGGATGAGATCTATTGTACACTGCCCGGTACAAAAGATGATAAAATCCTGAAACTGTTTAATTTTTCAGAGAAACATATGGTCCGGTTCTTTATCGTACCGGAATTTTACCGGAATGTAAAGAAAAGCCTTATTCTGGGGATGATGGAGTCTGTTCCTTTATTGTCTGTCCGGAAAGAACCTTTGCAGGTTGCTTACAACCGGGCGATAAAAAGAGGCTTTGACATTGTCTTTTCTTTCATTATACTGATCACGGTTTATCCGGTAATGTATCTGATCATTGGTTCATTAATAAAACTATCGTCTCCGGGTCCGGTTCTTTTCAAGCAAAAACGAACGGGTTTACACGGACAGGATTTCATGTGTTATAAGTTCAGAACTATGAAAATGAACACGCAGGCAGATACTACTCAGGCAACCAAAGATGATCCAAGAATGACCCGCTTAGGTACATTCCTGCGAAAAACTAATTTAGATGAATTTCCTCAGTTTTTGAATGTGTTAAAAGGAGAAATGTCGGTAGTCGGACCTCGTCCGCACATGTTAAAACATACCGATCAATATGCGGCACTTATTGATAAATATATGGTTCGCCATTTGGTCAAACCAGGCGTGACCGGTTGGGCACAGGTGACTGGTTACCGGGGAGAGACCAAAACACTGGAACAAATGGAAGGCCGTGTGAAAAGAGATGTATGGTATATTGAGAACTGGACCTTCTTTCTGGATCTGAAAATCATTGTCGTGACCATCATCAATATGTTCCGGGGAGAAGAAAACGCCTGCTAAACGTTAAACTGCACACTTTCTCTTATTTTGTGTAATCCTTTTTGTTTTTTATACTATCTTTGCAGGCTATGGGAAGGATTGTAGCGATAGATTATGGAAGAAAACGGACCGGGCTTGCTGTGACGGATACTCTTCAATTAATATCCAATGGACTGGAGACTGTACCCAGTGGAACAGTGGTTCAATTCCTGAAAGAATATATCCGGAAAGAACCTGTTGATTTATTTGTTGTAGGTCTTCCAAAGCAGATGAATAATGAAGTCTCAGAGAATATGCAATATGTAAAGGCATTTGTTACTCATCTGCAACGTACGATCCCGGAAATTCCTGTGGAATATTATGATGAACGTTTTACTTCGGTACTGGCCCATAAAGCCATGCTGGAAGGAGGACTGAAAAAGAAAAAGAGGCAGGATAAAGGGTTGGTGGATGAGATCAGCGCTACGATTATCCTGCAATCATATATGGAAAGTAAAAAATTTCAGAATAATAAGTTATGATTTTACCAGTATATCTATATGGTCAACCGGTATTGAGAAAGGAAGCAGAGGATGTTCCTCAGGATTATGCCGGTTTAAAAGAATTAGTTGCAAACATGTTTGAAACCATGTATCATGCGGATGGTGTGGGGTTAGCAGCACCACAGGTGGGCTTATCTATCCGTTTGTTAGTGATTGATGCAGATGTAATGGGAAAAGATTTTCCTGAATGCCAGGGGTTAAAACGTGTGATGATCAATCCGGATATTGTCGAACGCAGTGAAGAGACAATCGCACTCGAAGAGGGATGCCTGAGCTTGCCCGGTGTTCATGAAAAAGTGGAAAGAGCCGGTAAAATCCGTGTAAAGTATGTCGATGCGGATTTTGTGGAACATGAAGAAATCTTTGAAGGGTTTGCTGCGCGGGTTGTGCAACATGAATGCGAACATTTGGATGGACACGTTTTTATCGATAATATTTCTGCCATCCGCCGTCAGTTGAATAAAGCAAAACTAAATAATATTATTAAAGGTACGGCCCGTTGTTCTTATAGAGCAAAAGCCGTGGGAAAATGAAAATTAAATTGATACTATGACAGACTTAATCAAAAACATTCAGGCTCTGCGGGAGAAAAAAGCTGTTGTTCAGATGGGTGGTGGTGAAGCTGCCATTGAAAAGCAGGTGGCCATGGGTAAATTAACAGCCCGTGAACGTATACTTTCTCTACTTGACGAGAACTCATTCCAGGAATATGATATGTTCGTAAAACATGATGGACGTGATTTCGGAATGGATAAAAAGGAGTTTCCTGGTGATGGGGTAGTAACCGGAACCGGAACTATTTTTGGAGCTCCTGTATGTATTTATGCACAGGACTTTACTGTTGCCGGAGGTTCTTTAGGGCTACAACATGCCCGTAAGATCACAAAGATCATGGATCACGCATTAAAGATGAAATGTCCTATCATTGGGATCAATGACTCGGGAGGTGCGCGTATTCAGGAAGGAGTAGGAGCTCTGGCCGGTTATGGTGAAATCTTTTACCGTAATACCATTGCATCCGGTGTGATCCCCCAGATATCACTTATTTTAGGTCCTTGTGCCGGAGGTGCGGTCTATTCTCCAGCACTGACAGACTTTGTTTTTGTAGTAGAAAATATCTCTAAAATGTTTATTACTGGTCCGAATGTGATCAAAACTGTTTTAGGAGAAGACATTTCGATGGAAGATCTGGGCGGTGCACGAGTGCATGCGGAGATTACCGGGAATGCTCATTTCTATGCAAAAAGTGAGTTGGAATGTTTTGATCAGATCAAACGCCTGGTGAGCTTTATTCCATGGAACAATCAGGAAAAAGCGAAATCCATAGAGCCTAAACAGCCGTCGAGCAAACTGAATATAGATGAAGTGGTTCCTTCGGATCCGAAACAACCGTATGATGTACGGGATGTGATCAAATGTATTGTCGACGACTCTGATTTTCTGGAAGTACAGGAATTATGGGCTGCAAATATTGTGATCGGTTTTGGCCGTATGAATGGTGAAACCGTTGGTTTTGTCGCTAATCAACCGATGGTCCTGGCCGGTGTACTGGATTGTGATAGTGCAGATAAATCTGCCCGCTTTATTCGTTTCTGTGATTCTTTTAATATCCCCATCATTACGCTGGAGGATATGCCGGGTTATTTGCCGGGAGTAGATCAGGAGCATGCCGGTGTGATCCGTCACGGAGCGAAAGTGTTGTATGCTTATTCAGAAGCTACTGTGCCTAAGATCACTGTCATTTTACGCAAGGCTTATGGGGGAGGCTATATTGCTATGAACTCACGTCATTTAGGAGCTGACTTCATGTTTGCATGGCCGGGTGCCGAAATAGCTGTCATGGGGCCGGAAGGTGCCGCCAACATTATTTTCCGTAAAGAAATTATGGAAGCGGAAGATGAAGAAGTGATGCGTCAGGAAAAAGTGAAAGAATATATTGAAAAATTTGCCAATCCATATGTGGCGGCTTCCAAAGGTTTCATTGATGCTGTTATTGAACCGAAAGAAACCCGTTCTTTATTGCTGCATGCGCTGAAGCTTTCTGTATTGAAAGAAGAATACAGACCTGCGAAGAAACATGGATTACCACCATTCTAATTGATTCTTTTACCTATGGAAAAAAGGAAGAACTGGTAGATTTTGTAGTTACTGCCCGTAAATACAAAACATTACTTACCAATAAATATAAGAAAAGACAGGTCTGGCAGAAGCCTTTACCTGGAGAGATCCATTCAAACCTTCCCGGAACAATTATTAAATTAGAAGTTCAGGAAGGAGAAGAGGTTAAAGAGGGACAATTATTGTTAATCCATGAAGCTATGAAAATGCTGAACCGGGTAGTAGCTCCTGTAAATGGGAAAGTTACCTCGGTGGAAGTAAAAGAAGGGGAGAAAATCGGAAAAAATCATTTGATGATTAAAATTGAGCCTAAGTAAGATAATTTCCTTATTTTTGCCTTTCAATCAGTTGAAACAGCGATGAAGAAGGCTATTCTCTTTATTTTACTACAGATATATGCATTTACATTAGTTGCCCAGATTAATACGGATCGTGTACTGGCGATTGGACGGAATGCTTTATATTTTGAAGACTACGTCCTTTCTATACAATATTTTAACCAGGTTATTAAATCAAAACCCTGGTTAGCTGAGCCCTATTTTTACCGGGCGGTGGCGAAAATACAATTAGATGATTATAAGGGGGCCGAAGAAGACTGTTCATTATGTCTTCAACGGAACCCCTTTTTAGTACAGGCCTATTATGCCAGAGGAATTGCCCGCCAGAGTCAGGATCTGTTTGACGGTGCTATTCAGGATTATGAAAAAGGGTTGGAGTTTAAACCCGGAGACCGGCAGATGATGGTTAATCTGGCAGTGGCTTATATCCAGAAAAAAGACTTTGACGGAGCCGAAAAGATTTTTGAGGACCTGATTACCTCTTATCCTAAATACTCTATGAGCTATATGACCCGGGGAGCTATGTACCTGGAAAAAGGGGATACGATCCGTGCGTTGGCAGACTATGATTCAGCCATTGAACTCGATCCTTATTATGCTCCTGTTTATGGAAACCGGGCTATTGTGCGGTATCAGACTAATGATCTCGACGGAGCCTTAACCGATTTAAATGAGGCGATCCGTTTAAGTACCCGTGAAACAGGGTATTATATCAACCGGGGATTGGTTCGTTATCAGATGAACGATTTGCGGGGGGCTATGGCTGATTATGATCAGGTGATCGCTATGGAAAGCCGGAATCTGATCGCTCACTTTAACCGGGGTTTATTAAGATTCCAGGTAGGGGATAATAACCGGGCTATTGAAGACTTTGATATTGTAATAGAGGAAGAACCGGACAACTACATGGCTTATTATAACCGGGCACTGCTTCGTTTGGAGACAGGCGATAATTTTGGAGCAATCCGGGATTTTGATGTGGTACTGAACCAATATCCGAATTTCATACCTGGTTACTATAGCCGTGCGGAGGCAAAACGCAAAATGAATGACCATACGGGTGCAGACCGGGATTACTGGACTGCGTATGAAATAGAGAAGAATATGAAGAATGGTGGCCAGGGAGTGGCATCCGGCAATCTGGCTTCACAGAATCCTTCTTATAATGAGGAAGAAGGGGAAAATACCCGTGAGCAATCCGATACGAACATCAATAAGTTTAACAGATTGGTGGTATATGATAAAGAGGAAGAAAGAAAGAGTAAGTATCAGAGTGAAGTGCGGGGAAGAGTGCAGGACCGGAATGTCCGTGTCGATCTGGAATCCCAGTTTATTATTACCTATTACGAAAAACCGGATCCGGTTAAAAAGTTAGTGTACTATGATAAAACGATTGAGGCCTATAACAACCGGATGGTGCTTCCGCTTAAATTACGTCTGACAAACGAAGAGGCAGCCTTAACGGAAGACCAGATCGCGGAACATTTTGCATCCATTGATGAGTTCTCTTTTAAAATTGATGAACAGCCAACCAATGCGGATGCTTATTTTGGTAGGGCACTGGATTTTATGTTAGTACAGGATTTTGCAGAAGCAATCAGTGATTTTGACAAAGCAATTGATTTAGATCCTTCTTTCTCTTTAGCGTTCTTTAACCGTGCAGTGGTTCGTTATAAGCAATTGGATTATACTTTGGCGCAGATTTCCAATGAATTGGAGGATATTTCCTCTTTGAGCCTGAATCTGAATCCTTCCCGTCCGGTGACGCCGGGAAGAAGTACACCTGATGCAACTGCTAACATGGCCAGGGATAACAAACGGGCGTATGAACATGAGTTAATTGTGCGGGATTATGATATGGTTATCCGGTTGAACCCGGAATTTATATATGCTTATTTCAACAGAGGGAATCTAAGATGCGCTCAACGGGACTATCGGGCAGCTATACAGGATTATAATGAGGCTATTCAACGGGATCCGGAATTTGCAGAAGCCTATTTTAACAGAGGGTTAGCCCGTCTTTCCCAGGGAGATGCAAACCGGGGAATTGCGGATTTGAGTAAAGCCGGAGAATTAGGTATCATTAATGCTTATAGTATTATCAAAAGGATGACAGTTTCCAATTAACGCTGTATCTTTGGTTTATAAAAGCATATAAAAAAATATGCATCTGTAAAAATTAATATCAGAAAGGATTAAATGTTAATTGCCATATTGTCAATTATCAATTTAATCCTAAATTTGCACCTTAATTGAATTTTGAATAACAGTAAAATAGAATATGATAAAGATTACATTTCCTGATGGTTCCGTACGGGAGTATGCAAAAGGTACGACTCCTATGCAAATAGCGGAAAGTATCAGTTCCCGTTTAGCACAGGAAGTTTTAGCTGCTGAAGTAAACGGAGAAGTCTGGGATTTAAGTCGTCCGGTTGAAGAGGATGCTTCTATAAAATTATTAAAATGGGATGATGAGCAGGGAAAACATGCTTTTTGGCATTCCAGTGCTCACCTGATGGCGGAAGCTCTGCAGGAACTATACCCAGGCATTAAGTTTGGTATTGGACCTGCTATTGAAAACGGATTCTACTATGATGTGGATCCGGGAGAAACTACGATTAAAGAAAGTGACTTCCCGGCAATTGAAGCAAAAATGCAGGAACTGGTGGCCAGAAAAGAGGCTATCAACAGAGAAAGTATTTCCAAAGAGGATGCCCTGAAGATGTTTGGCGACCGGAACGAAATATATAAAACAGAGTTGATCAGCGAGTTGGCAGATGGTACGATCACTACTTACACACAAGGAGCATTTACCGATTTGTGTCGTGGTCCGCACCTTCCCAATACATCTTATATCAAAGCTGTAAAAGTATTAAGTGTGGCCGGAGCTTACTGGCGTGGGGACGAAACCCGTAAACAGTTAGTTCGTTTATATGGTATTACTTTCCCTAAAAAGAAAATGCTGGATGAATATCTGGTGATGCTGGAAGAGGCTAAAAAAAGAGACCACCGGAAGATCGGCAGAGAGCTGGAGCTATTTACTTTCTCTCAATCCGTAGGAGCCGGGTTGCCGATGTGGTTGCCACGTGGCACTCAATTACGCCTGAAGTTAGAGGACTTCCTGAAACGTATCCAGAAAAAATATGGCTACCAACAGGTAATTACTCCACATATCGGAGCGAAACAGCTATATGTAACTTCCGGACACTACGCAAAATATGGAAAAGACTCTTTTCAGCCTATCCATACGCCGCAGGAAGGAGAGGAGTTTTTGCTGAAACCTATGAACTGTCCTCACCACTGTGAGATTTTCAAGGCATTTCCCCGTTCTTATAAAGACCTGCCAATCCGTTTTGCGGAATTCGGTACTGTCTACCGTTATGAACAAAGTGGGGAATTACATGGTTTAACACGTGTACGTGGATTTACCCAGGATGATGCACACCTGTTCTGTCGTCCGGATCAGTTGAAAGATGAGTTTCTGAAAGTTATGGATATTATATTCATCATTTTCAAGGCACTTGATTTCGAGAACTTTGAAGCTCAGATCTCTTTACGTGACCCGAATAATAAGGAAAAATATATCGGTACGGATGAAAACTGGGATAAAGCGGAAACAGCGATCGTGGAAGCTTGCCAGGAAAAAGGACTGAAAGCAAGGATTGAATATGGTGAAGCTGCATTTTATGGTCCCAAACTGGACTTTATGGTGAAGGACGCTCTGGGCCGTCGCTGGCAGTTAGGAACGATCCAGGTAGATTACAACCTGCCGGAACGTTTTGAACTGGAATATACCGGTGAGGACAACAAAAAACACCGTCCGGTTATGATCCATCGTGCGCCATTTGGTTCTATGGAACGCTTTGTTGCGGTACTGATCGAGCATACCGGGGGTAAATTTCCTTTGTGGCTGACTCCGGATCAGGTAGCGATCATGCCGATCAGTGAAAAGTTCAATGAATATGCCTGGGGGGTAGCCCGCCAGTTGGAAGAACAGGATATTCGTGTGGTTGTGGATGATAGAAATGAGAAGATCGGACGTAAAATCCGTGATAACGAAATGAAACGAATCCCTTACATGTTGATTGTTGGAGAGAAAGAAGCGGAAAATAATGAAGTTTCTGTAAGAAAACAGGGTGAAGGTGATAAAGGTTCGATGAAAATTACTACATTTGCAGCGCTTTTAAATGATGAAGTTGAAGAAATGATGAATCGTTGGCAAAATACAAAGGATAATTAAAACTAAAATAACGAGGAGAATAAATCTTTTTGAATGAAGAAAGACAACCTGAAAGACCAGTATAGAATCAATGAACGCATTCGTGTTCGTGAGGTTCGTTTAGTAGGTGATGATGTAGAACCTGGAGTATATTCTACTTCTGAAGCATTGCGTATGGCGCAGGATCAAGGACTTGATCTGGTTGAAATTTCACCGAATGCTGCTTCCCCCGTTTGTAGAATAACCGATTTTCAGAAATTTCTCTATCAACAGAAAAAGCGTCAGAAGGAACAGAAAGCCAAATCTGTTAAAGTGATAGTGAAAGAGATTCGTTTCGGACCACAGACAGATGACCATGATTATAATTTCAAATTGAAACATGCGAAAGGTTTTCTTGAAGAAGGAGCCAAAGTGAAGGCATATGTATTCTTCAAAGGACGTTCGATCCTGTTTAAGGAGCAGGGAGAAGTATTATTGCTTCGCTTTGCCAACGACCTGGAAGATTATGGAAAAGTGGAACAGTTGCCCGTGTTGGAAGGAAAAAGAATGATTATTATGCTTTCTCCTAAAAAAGTGGCGGTAAGCCCTGCTAATCCTAAACCTCAGGTGAAAAAGGTCATTACAAAACCTAAACCTGCTGAACCCACTTCTGAGGAAAAGAAAGAAGAAGAATAAAAAAATTACTCCGGAGGGAGTAACACATGATTAATAATTAAATAAAATTTGGAAAATGCCTAAGATGAAGACTAATTCCGGTGCCAAAAAGAGGTTCGCCCTTACCGGAACAGGTAAAATCAAGAGAAAACATGCTTTTAAAAGTCACATTCTGACAAAGAAAACAAAGAAGCAGAAAAGAAACCTGACACATACAGGTACTGTGAATGCTGTAGACGTGAACAACGTAAAACAGATGCTTTGTTTGAAGTAATCGATTAAAAGTAACGAGTTTTTTTAGATTTTTATTAACCGAATGTATTTAGCACATAAAGATCACTTGTAAAGAGTGGCGCTAACATTCAAAAACAGATTAGAATTATGCCGAGATCAGTAAATCATGTTGCTTCAAGAGCAAAAAGAAAACGGATTTTAAAATTAACGAGAGGTTACTACGGAGCTCGTAAAAATGTATGGACAGTAGCAAAGAATACCTGGGAAAAAGGTTTAACCTATGCATTCCGTGACCGTCGTAACAAAAAACGTAGTTTCCGTGCATTATGGATCCAACGTATCAATGCGGCTGCACGTTTGGAAGGTATGTCTTATTCACGTTTGATGGGAGCTTTACATGCTAATGGAATCGAGATCAACCGTAAGGTGTTGGCTGATTTAGCAGTAAACCATCCGGAAGCTTTCAAAGCAATCGTAGCTAAAGTGAAATAAGTAAACACTTTATAAAAGACGTTATAAAGAGCCTCTCACCAGAGGCTCTTTTTTTTGTGTAAAAACGGAGGATTTAAGCCAGTTTTTAACACTAAATTCTTTGGTAGTTTCAATCTTATATATATATTTGTAATAAGAAAAAGATGAGTTAAGCCGCACTTGTCCGATTGGGAAACTCATCAGTTTATTATAATTCCGAGACATAGCTCTTGTTGTCAATGGCGGGCCGCGCCCTTCGGGGTATGCTTAGCACGGCGGATTACAAAGACTTCAAAGCACTCAAATCCTGTCTACGGAGTTTGTTCATATCTACAGTGCGGCTTTCTTTTATATACAAAGGAGAAACTTCATACGGGGTTTCTCCTTTTGTTTTTTCCTTTGTATATTTACGCCATCAATAAGCAAACCATGAAAACATGCTTATTGCCAAAACATAAATCAAATGCCTTTCAGAAACATATCAATAAAATAAACAATTTATGAAGAAGCAATTGACGACTTTTTTACTGTGTGGCAGTCTGTTTGCCATGGCACAGGAGCCGGTAGATTTTGTAAATCCATTTATTGGAACCAGTAACTATGGAACCACCAATCCGGGTGCGGTTTGTCCTCAGGGGCTCATGAGTGTAACTCCCTTTAATGTGATGGGATCGGAAAGTAACCGGTTTGACAAGGATAGCCAATGGTGGTCTACTCCTTATTCGGCAGATAACGAATACTTTACAGGATTTTCTCATGTAAACCTGAGTGGAGTAGGGTGTCCGGAATTAGGAAGCCTGTTACTGATGCCGACATCAGGTAAAATAAATGTAGACTATCATGAATATGGTAGTAAGTACACAGATGAAGTCGCTCATCCGGGATATTATAGTAATGTACTGTCTAAATATGGTATTAAGACAGAAGCAACTGCCAGTATGCGTACCGGTTTAAGCCGTTTTACGTTTCCAAAAGGGCAGGGTAACATTCTTCTGAATTTAGGTGAGGGACTGACCAATGAATCCGGGGCGACTGTTCGGATGGTAAGTGATACGGAGATTGAAGGAAGTAAGTTATTAGGAACTTTTTGCTATGTCCCTCAGGCTGTTTTTCCGATCTACTTTGTCATGAAAGTAAGTAAAGCACCGAAAGAAATGGGCTATTGGAAAAAACAGCGTGAGATGAAAGGCGTTGAAGCTGAGTGGGATATTCACTCCGGAAAATATAAGATCTATACTCAGTACAACCGGGAGATGAGTGGGGATGATATTGGTGTCTGGTTCACCTACGATACGGAAGAGAATGAACAGATCGAGGTGAAAGTAGGCGTTTCTTTTGTCAGTATTGAAAACGCTCGTTTAAATATGAACACAGAGCAACCAGGCTTTGACTTTGATAAAGTGTATGCCAACGCCCGTAGCCAGTGGAACAAGGACCTTTCCCGTATTAAGGTAGAAGGCGGAACAGAAGAAGAAAAGATTGTATTCTATACTTCCATGTACCATCTGTTGATCCATCCGAACATTCTTCAGGATGTGAATGGCCAATATCCAAAAATGGAAAGCCTGGAAACAGGTTATACAGATAAAACCCGTTACACCGTTTTCTCTTTATGGGATACTTACCGTAATGTAAGCACCATGATGACTTTATTGTTCCCGGACAGACAGATGGATATTATTAATACCATGTTGGATATGTATAAAGAAAACGGCTGGTTACCTAAATGGGAACTCTACGGACGGGAAACATTCACCATGGAAGGGGATCCGTCTATTCCTTATATTGTGGATGCATGGATGAGAGGATTACGGGATTTTGATGCAAATTTTGCTTATGAAGCGATGCGAAAAGGAGCTACTACTCCCGGGGAATACAATCTTTTACGTCCGGATGCGAATGACTACTTTAGTAAAGGATATGTGCCTCTTCGTGAACAATATGACAACTCTGTCTCTCATGCACTGGAATATTATATAGCGGACTGGAACCTTTCTAAATTCGCTCAGGCATTGGGTAAAAAAGAGGATGCAAAACTATTCTATGACCGTTCTATGGGGTACAAACACTATTATTCTAAAGAATATGGAACTTTCCGTCCGATCCTGCCTGACAAAACATTTTATTCCCCTTTTGACCCGTTACAGGGTGCAGATTTTGAGCCTAATCCCGGATTCCATGAAGGAAATGCATGGAACTATACGTTCTATGTTCCTCATGATGTGAAAGGACTTGCAAAATTAATGGGAGGACAAAAGAATTTCGTGGATAAACTTCAAATGGTGTTTGATAAGGGCTACTATGACCCTGCCAATGAGCCGGATATTGCTTATCCTTATCTGTTCAGTTACTTTAAAGGAGAGGAGTGGCGTACTTCAAAGATTGTTCGCCAGTTACTAAAGGATTATTATAAGAATGCTGTGGATGGACTTCCCGGAAACGAGGATACCGGAACCATGTCAACCTGGGCCTTGTTCTCTATGATGGGATTTTATCCTGCCTGCCCGGGAGATGTGAACTTTGTGGTTACTTCTCCGGTGTTTGACAAAGTGACGATCCAACTGGATGAAAGATATTACCCTAAGGGAGAGCTGGTGATAACTACGAAAAAGAGTTCACCGGATGCTATTTATATCAAAAATATAAAAGCAGGAGGTAAAGATGTAAAAGGATTTACCCTTTCTCATGAAGAATTAGTCAATGCAGGAACCCTGGAGTTTACGCTGGATTCCTCTTCTAAATAAGGAAGATATTATTTATCTGCTAAGAGCCGTCCGGGATATCCCAGACGGCTTTTTTATTAATAATTGATACTACTTTCTGTTTTTTTAAATTCCTTCCTGCTCTTCATTTTGTCTGAACCAGTTATCTTTACAGTTGAAATGAATAGCAAACAGCAATATATCAGGGCTGTCTTAGAAGAACAATATAATGAAGTGATTGCAGTCCCTGAGAAATTTATACAAAGTGATCTCATCCAGTTTCCAAGACATTTTAAGGTACAGGGAAGTGATGAGAAAGAAATACTGATCAGTGCTATTATTACAGCATGGTTCACTTTTGGAAGGAGAAGTGTGATCCTTAAAAAAGTGGAGCAGATCCATAATCATATGCTCCGGACTTCCGGTTCTCTGCAAGCTTACATTCTGGGAAGTGAATATATCTCCTATTCTAATGATCATACCAGTATTTACCGTATGTTCAAAGGAAGGGATTTTTATTATCTCTGCTCATGTATAGAAGATATTTTACGTAAGTATGATACATTGACAATCTCCCGTTTTATTGAAGATATTCATACGTCTTTATGCTTTGAAGCGGCAGACTATCATTGCTTTGGAAAACCCCGTACCGTAAATAAACGTCTTCATATGTTACTGAGATGGCTGGTACGTAAAGATGCCATAGATATAGGAATCTGGGAGTCCTATGGTCCGGAGAAACTACTCATCCCCCTGGATACCCATGTTTCCAATATTGCCGCGCAAATATGGAAAGACCTTCCAAAAGGAGACAACCTAAAGAAAGTCCATCTCATTACAGACCGGCTAAAAGAGATTGACCCGGCAGATCCTGTTAAGTTTGATCTTTCTCTTTTCTCTATTGGACTGGATAAATTAAACATTCAATGGGGCATTTAAAAAGCCCTGTTTACTTCCTTCCATAAATAATATAGGAACCGTTAGTTTAATCCATTATGCTTTACTGGATATTGATTCAGGTTCTCTTCTAATAAAGAAAAAACTACCTCTCTTTTATCCGGAGGAAAGAGCTTTAACCAGAATCACAACCAGCCACATTTCGTGTTATATTCTCATTTCTATATTCTTTCTTTTTCAACAGATAAAAATAAACGTTTTTCCGCATCTATTTTTAGCTTTCGCTTGTTATTTAAATAAGTTAGATCAATTAGTACGCTCCATGGAAAAACAAAAACGTATTTTTCGTCTGAATCCTATCCATTTTTGTCTATTCTTTTTTATACTTGGCATGTATACCTATACCATAGAGAGAATAGAAAGTCTTCACTCACCTATACAATCCGGGCACATACCGGAGATCGAAGATATTTCCTTTTTTTCTTTCCCGGAAACTTCTTTTATTTTATTTCATCAGGGAAATAGCCCGACAGACCAACGAATGGAGTCTATCCTTGAAAAATGGCAACAGAGTGAAAAGAATCCGGTACATATAAGTAAGGTAGATGTGCTGAAGAATGAAGAAATAGGAGTAGAGTACCGGATCTCCGGCACACCCTGTATTGTGATATGTAAAAATGGATTTGAAGTGAACCGTATATTGGGAGTAGTTCCTCTTTTCAACCTGAAAAGTATTTACAAACGAATGAATTGATACACAATGAGCCAGTCAATAAAAATCTTTTTGCAAGTGAATAAAGTGGTCCTGATTGGTATACTGATTGGAGCCATCTTAGGATATATCTATTGGGAATATATTGGATGTTACTGGGGAACTTATCCACTTTCTGCGGTCTGTTGGATAAATTGTTTAACCGGTGGTATTATGGGTGGATTTGTCTGCTCCTTTTGGGTGGAAGAGAGATAATTACACTCTCTCCTCTTCCTCCAAAGATGATAATTCTTCTACTAAAGCCTCCCCAACCTTTAAAGCGGATTGTGGATTTTGTCCGGTGACTAACCGGTGATGGACAATGACATAGGGATGAAAAGGCTGTGTTTTTTCATATAAAGCCCCATGCTCTTCCAGCGCTGTTTCCAACAAAAAAGGTACAACAAATTCCATACCTACCTGTTTTTCTTCCTCATTGGTGAAACCTGTCATTCTTTTCCCGTCAATCAGAAAGCTATTATCACTTAAACGGATATTTAACAGGCCCGCAGGGCCATGACAAACTGCACTTACCAGGCCGCCGTTTTCATAGATCTCTTTCGCAATATCGGCTAATTGCCTGTTTTGCGGCAGATCCCACATTGCTCCATGTCCTCCGGCATAAAAGATCGCATTATACAATTCCGTATGCACTTCATCTGGTTTCATTGTGTTCTGAACTTTGTAATGGTAAAGCTCATCTTCCCAAAACCGTTTATTCACCGGATCATTCATATCAAACCCATCCACTGGAGCTGCTCCTCCCTGAGGACTTACGAAATCAATCTCATACCCGGCTTTGGTTAAAACACTCCAGGGATGGGAGACCTCTGACAGATAATATCCGGTTTTTTCTCCCGTATCACCCTTTGTCCCATGACTGGTGACCACAAATAATACTCTTTTATTCATATATTAAAACTCTTTCCTGTAATGGTTGAAACACTTTTTCTCCCGGCTCTTCGGCAGGTATACCAAACGGCATCTCTGCAATCAATCTCCAATAAGAAGGAATATTCCATGTTTCAGCCACCTTCTCATCAATTAGCAGATTATAATGCTGTAAGGAGGCCCCGAAACCTGCATCTTCCAGCATTACCCACAAAGCAAACTGGTGCATAGCAGATGTGTGCTCTGCCCACTGACCAAATTTTTCCGCATAGGTAGGCATGGCATCCTGTAATCCTCTCACAACCATTTCATCTTCATAGAACAGGATTGTCCCATATCCGGATGCAAAACTATGATTGATCTTCGCTTCTGTTTTTGAATAAGCCTCTTCATTCAGGATTTGTTTCAGTGTTTCCTTTGTAATATCCCAGAATTTCGTGTGTTGCTCTCCCAGTAATAATACCAGGCGGGCTGACTGAGAATTAAAAGGAGAGGGTACATGCAGAACCGCGTGATTAACCATATCCTTGATTTCCTGGTCAGAGATAGGACTTTCCCTTTTCAATGCGTAATAACTTCTGCGATGCTCAATGGCATCTTTTACATTTCTTTTCATAACTCATTTGTCTATTGTTTCTATATTAAAAACAAATACCTGAAAAAGATTGTTTTTTAAATTACCTTCTTTCCTTTTTACTTATTCAAATATGTAGAAATTGAGGATTTATCAGAATCCTATTTTATATACCTATTGTGTATTTTTTGTATCCGGTACGTCGATGAATAGGCCTGAAAACTGATAATCCTATTAATTTTTATAAACTTTCTTTGGGAATTAATGGAATAAATATTTACCTTTGCACCCCGTAAGCCATGGGTAAATCCTGAATTACATATAAAAATCTCAGATTCAGTCCGGATGCTAGTTCAGAATAAGAGATTTGCAAACAATTTAAAGGGTTAAATAGTTGTGGGAATGAATTTTTATTCTTTACTTTGCGCCCTGATTACGAGATTATAAGTATATATTTGTTTAGCACAAAATAAAAATAAGATACGAGATGTCTAAAATTTGTCAAATTACCGGAAAAAAAGCAATGGTTGGCAACAACGTTTCTCACTCTAACAAGAAAACGAAACGTAGATTTAATGTTAACCTGTTTACTAAAAAGTTCTATTGGGTAGAACAGGATTGTTGGATTCGCCTGAGTATCTCAGCTGCAGGTCTACGTACTATTAACAAGTTAGGTTTGGACGCAGCAATTAAACAAGCGGCTGAAAAAGGTTATTTAAACGCTTAATTTAGGAGGATATAAAAATGGCAAAGAAAGCAAAAGGCAACAGAGTACAGGTTATCCTGGAATGCACAGAACACAAAGAAAGTGGAATGCCTGGTACTTCCAGATACATCACTACTAAAAATAGAAAAAATACAACTCAAAGATTGGAATTGAAAAAATATAATCCAATTCTGAAGAGAATGACCCTTCATAAAGAAATTAAATAATAAATAGGAGATTAAACAATGGCAAAGAAAGCAGTTGCATCATTTAAGAAAGGTGACGGCCGTACTTATTCAAAAGTAATCAAAATGGTTAAGTCTCCAAAAACAGGTGCTTATATCTTCCAGGAAGAAATGGTTCCTAACGAAGCAGTTAAAGATTATTTCGCTAAATAAGAAATATATACATAATCTTGAAAGGCCTCTTTCCTTTATGGAAAGGGGCTTTTTATTTCTTTTATGTCTTATCCATTCTTTTTCCGTATCTTTTATAGATTACATCCTGATGATAATCTGTTACTATCAGAACATAATTCCGGAAACTCATCACTCCTGTCCCGGGTGGCTATATAAAAATAGAGGAAATCAGGTCATAAGTTTGAAAGAATTATATGCAGCATCAATAGAAATATTTTCTTATTTTTGTTCAGTTAATTCTTATAAGTAATAATAACTGATAAATAAATTAATCGTTATGAAGTTTGAAGTATCCAGTACAGCTCTACTGTCTCGCTTACAGTCTATAAGCAAAGTTATTGCATCTAAAAATTCTCTACCGATCCTGGATAGTTTCCTGTTTGATCTGAATGGAAATAAGTTAACAATAACCGCTTCAGATGCTGAAACCCGTCTGGTTACTTCAGTAGAAGTGATGAATCCGGATGGTGCCGGACTGTTTGCCGTGTCGGCTAAGATCTTATTGGACCCGTTAAAAGAACTTCCTGAACAACCGTTGCAATTTGAGATAAATGATGATAATCTGGAAATTTTTATTCATTTCCAGAATGGTAAATATAATTTCATTGGACAGAAAGGGGATACCTATCCTCAACAAAAGCCATTAAGTGAGACCGCTATTTCACTAACCATGGCTGCTCCGACACTTTTGAATGGGATCAGCAGATGTCTTTTCGCAACCGCTGATGATGAACTTCGTCCGGTCATGAATGGTATTTACTTTGACATTCATAACGAAGATATTACTTTTGTTGCTTCAGATGGTCATAAACTGGTAAAGCTGCGTAATATGGCTGTGCAATCACCGGAAAGAGCTGCTTTCATTTTACCTAAAAAACCGGCAAACTTATTGAGAAGTGTTCTGGCGAAAGAAGGAGAAGATGTGCAGATCCGTTTTGATGATAACAATGCTTATATAACCTGCTCTAATTTCGAAATGGTTTGTCGCCTGATTGAAGGACGTTATCCGAACTACAACAGCGTTATTCCACAGGAAAACCCTTATAAAGTAACGATTGACCGTATTTCCTTCCTGAATGCACTTAAACGTGTATCTGTTTTTTCTAATCAGGCAAGCAGTCTGGTGAAACTACACTTAACGGAAAGTGAAATGGTGGTTTCCGCACAGGATATTGACTTCTCTACTTCCGCAGAGGAGAAGATTGCCTGCCAGTTTGACGGAGCAGAACTGAAGATAGGATTTAAAGCGACTTATCTGATTGAAATATTAAGTAACATCAATTCGGAAGAGGTAGTATTGGAATTGGCTGATCCCTCCCGTGCAGGTTTGATCGTTCCTACTGAAAATGAAGAGAACGAGGATCTGGTCATGCTACTTATGCCGATGATGTTAAATGACTAATTAACAAGAAATGCAATTAAACCTCAGAAACCCGTTAGTCTTCTTTGACCTGGAGACAACGGGTATTAATATTGTAAAGGACCGGATCGTAGAGATCTCCTTTGTCAAAGTACACCCCAATGGAAAAGAGGAAAGTAAAACCCGCCGGATTAATCCAGGGATGCCTATTCCTCCGGAATCTACTGCTATTCACGGGATAACCGATGAAGACGTAAAAGACTGTCCGACTTTTAAAGAGGTTGCCAAATCTCTGGCAGCCCAGATTGAAGGATGTGACCTGGCAGGATTTAACTCCAACCGTTTTGATATTCCGATGCTGGCAGAAGAGTTTTTGCGTGCGGGAGTAGACCTGGATCTGAACAAAAGAAAGTTTGTAGACGTTCAGACTATTTTCCACAAAATGGAACAACGCACGCTTTCGGCTGCTTATAAATTCTATTGTGATAAGACACTGGAAAATGCCCATACGGCAGAAGCAGATACATATGCGACATACGAAATCCTGAAAGCACAGTTGGATAGGTACCCTGAGCTTCAAAACGATGTGAATCATCTGGCGGAATTTTCCTGCTTTAATAGTAATGTTGACTTTGCCGGTCGTATGATCTATAATGAGGAAGGCAAGGAGGTGATCAACTTTGGTAAATATAAAGGCCAGTTAGCAGAGGAGGTGTTGAAAAATGATCCGGGCTATTATTCATGGATCATGAATGGTGACTTTCCTCTGAACACAAAAAAAATGTTTACGGAAATCAAACTAAGAGGATTTAACTCCAAATAAGCAATGAATAATTTCGAATTCTGTAATCCGGTAAAAGTTGTATTTGGGAAAAACACTATTCAACGTTTATCAGCTTTGATCTCTCCGGGTAATAGAGTACTGATGGTCTACGGAGGAGGAAGTATCAAAACGAATGGCATCTATGAACAGGTCATGGATGCCCTAAATGGATTTGATGTTACTGAATTTGCCGGTATTGAAGCAAACCCACACTATGAAACCTGTATGAAGGCTATACAGCTGGTGCGGGAAAAAAATAGATTTCCTCTTGGCAGTCGGAGGAGGTTCTGTGATAGATGCCACTAAGTTTATTGCCGCGGCCACCTTTTCAGAAGGTGATCCATGGGAAATTCTCTCTAAAGGCAAACCTGTTCGGAAAGCACTTCCGTTAGGGGCTGTGATTACGTTGGCGGCTACCGGATCGGAAATGAATGAACGGGCTGTTATCTCCCGTGTTTCCACGCAGCAGAAGCTCAATTTTATGAGCCCATTCGTATTTCCCCAGTTCGCCATACTGGATCCTCAGGTGACCTATTCGTTACCGGCCCGTCAAACTGCTAATGGGGTAGTGGACTCCTTTATTCATGTAGTAGAGCAATATCTGACCTATCCGGTAAATGCCAAAGTACAGGATTACTTTGCAGAAAGTTTAATGAAAGTGATTGTAGAAGAGGGATCAAAAGTACTGGAGCATCCGTACGATTATGATATACGGGCCAACCTGATGTGGGCTGCTACCAATGCTTTAAATAGCTGGATCGGACAGGGAGTACCCCAGGACTGGTCTTCCCACCGGATTGGATATGCACCGGTCTCGTATACACATCTCCG
>JAJQEE010000071.1 GCA_021201865.1 Tannerellaceae bacterium
GTGTTTACCCTGCGGAACGGGGTGTCTCTCCCTGCGGGAAACGACAACGGGCTATAAGGGAATCTAACATGGGGTGTGCGGAATTTCTTTCCGGGGAAATCCAATTTAATCTTTAAAATCCAGCTCTAATTGGATATATTTTGTCTGAGAAATGGACTCTTTAATGGGGTTACTGATCGTTAATCCCATCAGCCGGACCGGTTTTGTGGTGAAATCTACCTGTTCCAGTAATTCGATGGAAATGCGATGGAACAGTTCGTAGTCTGTAATGAAATCAATCAACGTTTTACTCCGGGTGATCTGTTCAAAGTCGGCATATTTCACCTTCAGGGTAACGGTCCTTCCCTGGAACCGTTTGTCTTTGATCCGTTGCCAGACCGTTTGAGCAATATCCTCCAGTTCTTCCCGGAGTTCCGGCAGGGTGTTCAGGTCTTTCAGGAATGTGTTTTCTGATCCAAGGGATTTACGGATATGGTCCGGAGTCACCAACCGGTTATCAATTCCTCGTGCATTATTATAATAGATATGGCCTGCTTTTCCGAAAAGCCGGGTCAATTCACTTTCAGAGCGGGCTTTCAGGTCGGCCCCAGTGTGGATCCCTAACCGGTGCATTTTTTCCGAGGTTACTTTTCCCACTCCATAAAACTGTTCAATGGAAAGGGTCTCTACAAACGCTTCCGCATCCTTTTCGAGAATCACAAACAGTCCATCCGGCTTTTGATAATCAGAGGCGATCTTGGCCAGGAACTTATTGACGGATACACCAGCAGAGGCGGTCAGTCCGGTTACTTCTTTGATGCGGGCTTTTATTTCACGGGCGATCTGAATGGCTGACCGGATATTTTTATGGTTGACCGTTACGTCCAGAAAGGCTTCATCTAACGAAAGGGGTTCTACCTGGTCTGTGTATTCCAGAAAGATATCCATGATCTGCCGGGATACACTGCGGTAGACATCAAATCGGCTGGAAACAAAAATGAGATGGGGACATTTCTTCAATGCGGTTTTGGAAGCCATCGCAGAACGGACCCCATATTTCCGGGCTTCATAACTGGCAGCAGCTACCACCCCCCCGGTCTCCTGCATATCCTACGGCAAGGGGTTTCCCACGGTATTCCGGATGATCTCTCTGCTCGATCGAAGCATAGAAAGCATCCATATCTATATGTATGATTTTTCGCATGGAAATGCGAAATTAAATGTTTTCGGGATAAGCAGATATTAATTAATTTCAAAAAAGAGTAAGTTGTGTGATCCTATAAAAGAACAAGTGCTTACAAATCGAAAGGATATTGTAAAAAAGCAAATAAATGTTTTTGAAATAGAGGGTGAGATTCCGCTTCCCTGCCAAACAATCATCCGGAAGAGAGGCAGATCAGATTTAACATTTGAAGTTGTGTAAAAGTATTGCGATTATCAAATTTATCTTTATATTTGCACTCAGTTGGAAAGTTAACTGTCTGACTATGAAAAATAAAAACAAGTGAAGATGCGCCAGAAAGAATGTGAGTGAAATCAATCAATCTAACTGTATTTATTTGTACAGCATATAACGTCAAATATTATAAACCTTAATAGAGATAGACCCTATTGTTTAATTAAATCAATTATGTATGTTTACAAACTTAAAGCCTGTTAGCTTATGGTTAGTGGCAGGACTGATGTGTTTCTCCGGAAATGCATACGCTGACCTTATGCCTGTTAAGCATGACGCCAAAATCTCCCAGCAACAAGGGAAGATCACCGGTACAGTGGAAGATGACTTCGGTCCTGTTACGGGTGCTTCAGTGGTAGTGAAAGGAACAACCAATGGTACCATCACGGATTTTGATGGAAACTTTGAATTGGATGGAGTGAAAAGTGGAGACGTGATCAGTATCTCATTTATTGGTTATGTCCCTCAGGAAATTACCTATACAGGACAAGGTTCTGTGATGGTAAAATTAGTGGAAGATACTCAAACGCTGGATGAAGTGGTTGTCACTGCGTTAGGTATCAAACGTGAGAAAAAAGCCCTTGGATATGCCACTCAGGAATTGAAAGGGGATGCGCTGGTAAGTGCCCGTGAAAGCAATGTCACCAATGCTTTGTCGGGAAAAGTTTCGGGTTTGCAGGTCGTACGGGGTAGCGGGGTTGGTAGTTCTTCCAAGATCGTACTGCGTGGATACAGCTCGCTGACCGGTTCCAACCAACCTTTAGTTGTAATTGATGGTGTGCCGATGGATAACTTCGTCAGTGGAGTAAAAGACCCCTATGGAAACAACGGAGTGGATATGGGTAACGGTCTGGCGGATATCAATCCAGAAGACATCGAATCGATGAGTGTATTGAAAGGTGCCTCTGCTGCCGCTTTGTACGGTTCACGCGCAGGTAACGGGGTGATCCTGATCACCACTAAATCGGGTAGAAAACAGACTGGTTTAGGGATCACTGTAAATGCAGGTGTGACGACGGAAAGCATTTTCCTGAAGCCTCACTGCCAGCATGCGTTCGGCCCTGGGGAAAACGGAGTTTATGATTTCCGATCAAGCGAAAGCTGGGGAGCCGCTGCTGATGGAGGAAGCCGGGAAGACTGGAAAGGAAACAATTTCTCTTATCGTGCCTATGATAATGTGGACAACTTCTTTAATACAGGAACTTCTTTCAATGAAGGGATCACTTTCCAGCAGAATTATGATGGCACAGGTGTATTTGCTTCTATCAACCGTTCGGATGACAAAGGGATCGTTCCGGAGGCTCAGCAAAACAAAGCTTCTATTAACCTGCGTGGAACCACTGAATTTGGTGAAAATAAACGTTGGAAGTTAGATGCGAAAGTGAACTACATTAATACCCAGATGAAGAATCGTCCGTTACAGGGGATCAACCAGGGAAACATGTTTAACACGATCTATAGCCTGCCTCGTACATTGGATATTACCCGTTTCGAAGATTGTCTGGATTCAGAAGGAAAAATGATCTGGTGGGATGCGAAAGATAATCCACAGGAAAATCCATATTGGGTGCAGAAATATCGCCAGAATGAAGATACCCGTAACCGTATCTTAGTGAGCGGGGCTCTTTCTTACCAGATCACTGAGTGGTGGAGTGCTGAATTGAGAGCAGGTACGGATACCTATACTACCAATATTACCAACCGTTTATATGCAGGTGGTAATACAAGACCTGCCGGTAATTATTCGGAACAGACAGATACGTTCTACGAAAACAACTATAGTTTCCTGACCTCTTTACGCAAAGATAATCTGATCAGTAAACTGGGTGGTTCATTCACATTCGGAGGAAACCTGATGATGCAACGTCGTAAGAAAACCAAAGCAGAGACAGGTGACCTGTTAATCCCGAACCTCTTTATTCTGAACAATGCTAAAAATAAAAATTCAGTCTCTTTTGACCAGGAAGATATCCAGCGGAAGATGAATTCTCTGTACGGAACAGTCCAGGTGAACTGGGATGGCTGGTTATTCTTAGATGTGACCGGACGTAATGACTGGTCCTCTACGATGAGTAAGGAAAACCGTTCTTATTTCTATCCGTCATTCAGCTTAGCGGGTGTGATCTCGGATATGGTGGAGAAAAACGGCTCAGCGATGCCGGAATGGTTCACGTTTGCCAAAGTACGTGGTTCGTATGCGATGGTTGGTAATGACCTGGATCCTTATCAGTTGTATACATTATATAAGACAGAGATGGATGCCAGTGGTAATCCGACTGCTTCGATTGGAGAAACGCTGTTTGATTCGACCGTGCGGTCAGAGCTGATCAAATCATGGGAAGCCGGGGTGGAACTGAAATTCTTAGACAACCGGCTGGGAGTAGACGTTTCCTGGTACAGAACCAATGCGACCCGCCAATTACTGGAGATCCCTATGGATCCGTTCTCCGGATATAAATACAGGAAGATCAATGCGGGTAATATCCAGAACCAGGGGGTTGAGATCATGTTATATGCAACCATCCTGAGCAATCCGAAAGGATTCAACTGGCAGACTACCCTGAATGCTTCAACCAACAAAAATAAGATTATTGAATTGGCGGATGGTATTAATGAATATGGTCTGGAAACATTTGATAACCTGCGTATCATTGCTCCGGTAGGAGGTTATATGGGGGATATTTACGGTAAGAAATTCCAGCGTGTGGAAGAAGGACCGGATGCAGGAAAGATTATCGTGGATGATGAAGGATTGCCTTTGGTTACGGATGATACGTATTATTTAGGAAACCAGCAACCAGACTGGATGTTAGGCTGGACCAACTCATTCAGCTATAAAAATATCTCTTTAAGCTTCCTGATCGATGCCCGGTTTGGTGGTAGCATTTATTCTTCCACTACTGCCAGGCTGCATGCTTTGGGAAATGCAGCCGGGACAGTGGTAAACGGTGCCCGTGAAGAATTTGTAGTACCTAACTCTGTTCAGGAAACTGATGGGGGAGGATTTGAAGCGAATGATAAAGCAGTGCGTCCGGAACTATACTGGAAACGTGTCGGTGGTGGTAATATCGGAGTAGGCGAAGCCTTCATTTATGACGCTTCCAACATCCGTTTGCGTAATATCACTTTAGGTTACGACCTGGAGAAAAAATGGTTACAGAACACTCCTTTGCAACGAGTATTCCTGTCATTTACTGCTAACAATGTATGGATGATCCATTACAACCTTCCTGGAATTGATCCGGAAGCTGTATCTGCGACGAATACGAATGCTGTCGGATTCGAAAATCTGGCGGCTCCTACATCCCGTTCATTTACATTCAATGTATCAGCCACTTTCTAAAAACAAAAAAACAAGGTTATGAAAACATTCAATAAAATACTGATGGGTCTGGCTTCCACAGTGGTTCTACTCTCCGGATGTAGTGACTTTGAGGATCTGAACAATGACCCGACCAAAGTGGACAAAGAAAAGGTGAGAACCCACTACCTGCTGAATAAGTCTATTGTAGACGCGCAGCAGAATCCTCATATTGCAGAACGTATATTTGTATATTCCTGGAAAACAGCTGCCCGTTTTGAAAGAAGAGCGGGTATGGCGGTAGGTACTAATTATGATTCTTACAACAGTGACTATTTAGGGGTTGATTTTGGTGCGGGATGGTTCAATGATGTGAATCTGGCTATTAACCTGAGCCGGGAGAGATTAGAGTCAGGAGAAGCATTCAGCTTTGAACACAATGTCTTGCAAATGTCACGTATCTGGAGAGCCTACCTTATTTCTGAATTGACAGACTGTTTCGGTCCGGTTACGATCGAAAATAAATATGATGGGGTGATTGAATATAAAGATCAGAAAACAATCTATGAATTCATCCTGTCAGAGTTGAAAGATGCCCAAAGCCAATTGGACCCGGATGCGGATATGTCTGAGATCAAAAGTGCCGGAACAGACCCCTTCTATGCTGGAGATGTAAGTAAATGGGTGAAATATGCGAATTCACTTCGTTTGCGGTATGCGATGCGACTGTCGGAAGTAGAGCCTGAAATGGCAAGAAAAGAGTTTGAAGACGCTGCAAGTACAGGAAACTTTATTAAAACATTATCTGAAACCGCTGAAGTGCAGGAAGTGGATAGCTGGAGTGGACTGGCCGGTGTGATGTCTCGCGGATGGAATGCACAACCTATTTCCGTGACCTTAAATAATATGATGATCGGATTAGGGGGGGGATTGACTTCCAGGTTCCTACGGAATTGGAAGGGAAAGTGAACCTGAAGGATGCCCGGTCTTATTTAGGTCTTGAGTTGACAAAACACCTGACAACGAATACGAATGATCCGGCAGCCGGTTTCTTTTTTGATGCTTTGCCTTCTAAGATTGACCCGCGTGCCACTGTCCTGTTCCATATTCCCGGATATGATGATGGTAATGTCTTTTTTCCCAATATTCAACTGGCAGACGAAGCGGCTTTGTTCGATCCGGAAACCAAAGAAGAAAAGGATAAGAATGGAAATCAATACATGGTGTTAAAGACTAAGTATACATGGAATACCTGGGTAACCGGTAAATGGGATGAAAAAGGCACTTTGTCTGCCCGTTTAATAAGTGAAACAGAGAATTATCCAAGTCTTTCCAAACAATATCGTATTCATGTGATGAGCCGTGTCTGGTTCGCTCCGTGGGAAACCTACTTCCTGTTAGCGGAAGCGGCTCACTATGGATGGAATGTGCCCGGATCTTTGAAAGAGAACTATGAGGCAGGTATTGCGGCTAACTTTGAATATCACGGAGTAACCCAGTTCTTAGATGCTTACCTGAACTCACAGGAGTACAATCGTGTCGGAACTTCTGTTGCGATTGGACATACGGCAGAAGCACAACCGTATACGGTTGAATATGTAGATGGATATACAGGAGAAAAGAAAACAAGAACGTATAACTACCCTAAAAACTCCATCTATAGAAACGGAGCATATAATAACGATGTACTGACGAAGATCATCACTCAGAAATACCTGGCACAAATGCCATGGTTACCATTAGAAGCATGGTCTGACCATCGTCGTTTAGGCCTTCCTTTCTTTGAAAACCCTGCTGTGGAAGTCTCTTATAACCCTTCTGCTCATGAAGTGGCTTTGACCACCAGCAATTACATGGAATGTAAGTGGGAATTCTATGCAGAACGCTTTATGTATCCTTCCAGTATGGAAGTAAACAGTAAGGATAATTATAATAAGGCTGTAGAGCTATTAGGCGGTGATAACAAAGTGGCCACTCCATTGTGGTGGACCAACCGTAAATAAGCCTATCTTTCTGATTTCATAATGATCGCATCCTTTCTCCGGAAGGGATGCGATTTTTTGTTGGGAAGCGATTGATCTTTTCAAATATTGAAAAAGATAGTTTGACAATTTTCAATATTCGAAAAAACAGGTGGTTACATATTCAAATGCCTGTTTTTGTTGTTTTTCCTTTGTTAGAAAGGGTTTGAGGAAGGTTTCTACTTTGGAATAATTATAAATAGATTTATCGTGAAATTAAAAGTTCCTTTTACTATTGACAATCTTTGAATGGATCGTATATTTGTAAAAACATGATTGAAAAAAATATCCGCAATGGCTCTTTGACATACTCTTTTCCGCTTATGAAACAGCCCACTATTTTATCCGGAAGATTGACTGTAATTATTTACTTTTTGTTTTCCGTTTGTGGATCTTGTAAAAGAGCAGGTAACCAATTCCCATACTGATCAATATCCCGTAAGGGGGATACCGGAACCAGGTACGTACACTATCAGGAGCAGGGAGCATCTGTAAAAAGAGAAATAGGAAACAACCAGTGATCAGCATGCAGCCTGTAAAGAGTAAAAATCTTTTCATAAACGAGCTATTAATAGGTTCGTAAAAAATTATGAAAGACCTGCTTGTATGTGATAGAGTAAAAAGAAAGGGGACGATCAGCGGTGTTACAGCAAAATATAGCAAAGCTATATATGGAAAAAGAGCCACCCAGTTCCAGCTCACACCGCCTTTCGCCCCCATTTTTATGGGTACGGCAGTGCCGGAACACTCTGGCGCTGGAACTGGGTGGTTCAAAAATTTAGCGGTTCTCTGCTGGCCATGAGTGTCCGACACTTTTCGTTATGTCTTCTAATTGCAAATATAAAAAGATTATTCAGAGGAAACGTTTTTTTGAGCATATAATCTTGTTTTTTATTTTTTCCCGCCTTCTTTTTATAGGTTGCTATTTTCTTTTTCTGTATACATTCATCATTAAAACATTCTTTGCAAGAAGGAGAAATATGGCTTGATAATGATAGTTTTAGCAGGTTTATGATGAATAAAGTCTCTCTATTTGGAAGATGTTTTTACCATATATCGATGTGAAGTTTTCTAAAATATTTTTTAATCTATTGTTTATTAAATAAGTAACATAATTTAACTACGAAAAAGTTTCCCAAAAAGATAATTCGCTTGTTATCATTATTACTTTTGTTGAAAAATAATTTAAATGGGAAGATGATACAAACGGTTATTAAAAGAGATGGAAGGATTGTCGGTTTTAATGAAGATAAGATAGCGACTGCGATCCGTAAAGCCATGCTGCACACAGAATTAGGAGAAGACCGGAAATTAGTCGCTCAGATTACGGATCACGTCGCGTTCCAGGGAGAACCACAAATGACAGTGGAAGCTATCCAGGATGCAGTGGAGTTGGAACTGATGAATAGTAGCCGGAAGGATGTGGCTCAGAAATACATTGCTTACCGGAACCAGCGAAGTATTGCACGGAAAGCAAAAACACGGGATATGTTTCTCGAGATCATTAATATCAAATCGAATGATATTACCCGTGAGAATGCCAATATGAATGCAGATACTCCTGCGGGAATGATGATGAAGTTTTCCAGTGAAACAACGAAGCCGTTTGTAGATGATTACCTGCTAACAGAAGAGATCAAAGAAGCCGTAGCTGGTAACTATCTCCATATACATGATAAGGATTACTATCCGACGAAGAGTCTGACCTGTGTGCAACATCCGTTAGACCGTATTCTTCAGAATGGTTTTTCAGCCGGACACGGGGAGTCCCGTCCGGCCAAACGGATCGAGACAGCCAGCATTTTAGGCTGTATCTCTCTCGAAACTGCTCAGAATGAGATGCATGGTGGCCAGGCCATCCCTGCTTTTGATTTTTATCTGGCTCCTTATGTTCGTTCCAGTTTCATCGAAGAACTGAAAACCCTTGAAAAACTGGCCGGAGAGAGCTACGCCCATTTGTATCAGGTAGAGGTGGAAGATTACGTGCAAAAACCGCTGGAAGGATTATCCGGAGAAGAACGGATTATCCAGCATGCTATCAATCAGACGGTCAGCCGGGTACATCAATCGATGGAAGCTTTCATACATAATATGAATACGATCCATTCCAGAGGAGGTAACCAGGTAGTATTTAGTTCCATCAATTACGGAACAGATACATCAGCAGAAGGCCGCTGCATTATCCGGGAGATCCTGAATAGTACCTACCGGGGAGTCGGTTCCGGGGAAACAGCCATCTTTCCGATCCAGATCTGGAAGAAAAAACGGGGAGTCAGCTATTTGCCGGAAGATAAAAACTATGACCTGTATCAATTAGCGGCTCAGGTAAGTGCCAGACGGTTTTTCCCTAATTTTCTTAATCTGGATGCTACTTTCAACCAACATGAAGATTGGAGGGAAGATGATCCGAGACGGTTTGAGCATGAAGTGGCTACGATGGGATGCCGCACCCGTGTCTTTGAAAACCGGTTTGGTCCTAAAACATCTATCGGCCGTGGGAACATTTCTTTTTCTACGATTAATATTGTCCGGCTGGCCATTGAATGTATGGGGATTGTCAACCAGGAAGAACGTATTGCCCGTTTCTTTGCTAAGTTAGATGAAGTGTTGACTGTTGCTGCCCGTCAGCTGCATGCACGCATGGAGTTCCAGAAAACAGCTTATGCTAAACAGTTCCCCTTACTGATGTCAGCCCTTTGGTTGGGTAGTGAAAAGCTGAAACCAACTGATACGATCGCTCCGGTCATCAATCAGGGAACTTTAGGAATTGGTTTTATCGGACTGGCTGAATGTTTAGTTGCTTTAACCGGAAAACATCATGGAGAAGATGAAACTTCCCAGAAATTAGGATTAAAGATCGTGACCTATATGCGTGACCGGGTCAATCAATTTGCAGAGGAATACCAGCATAATTATAGTGTGTTAGCCACGCCGGCAGAAGGTCTGGCCGGTAAATTTACGGCGAAAGATAAAGCTGTCTTCGGTTTAATTCCGGGGGTTACAGACCGGGAATACTATACCAACTCCAACCACGTACCGGTTTATTACAAATGTAGTGCCCGTCACAAGGCTGAGGTTGAAGCTCCCTATCACGACCTGACCCGGGGAGGACACATTTTCTATGTGGAGATTGATGGAGATGCCACCCATAACCCGGAAGCGATCATGCAGGTGGTGGATATGATGGATAAGTATAATATTGGATATGGTTCTGTGAACCATAATCGCAATAGATGCTTAGACTGCGGATATGAAAATGCCGCCGAACAGTTGGAAACCTGTCCGAAATGCGGCAGTGAACAATTAGATAAGCTACAACGCATTACAGGGTATCTGGTCGGTACGACTGACCGTTGGAACCATGCGAAACTTTCCGAATTGAATGACCGTGTGATCCATAACTAACGATGCTCTCCATTTTAGATATTATTGAAGATACAACCGTGGACGGTCCGGGTTTCCGTACAGCTATTTATGCTGCCGGATGCCTGCACCGTTGTCCGGGTTGTCACAATCCCGGGTCCTGGGATATTCAACAGGGCAAACCGGTCTCTATAGACTCGTTGTTGAAGAGAATTCTGGCAGATGATTTTGCGAATGTTACCTTTAGCGGGGGAGATCCATTCTTTCAACCGGAAGGATTTATGCGTCTGGCTCGTGGTATCAAAGAGAAAAGCCGGAAGACGATCTGGTGTTACACTGGTTATACGTTTGAAGCATTGATAAAAATAAAAAACTCTTCCCACTCCTTGAGTATATAGATGTACTGGTAGACGGCCGCTACGAACAGTCATTAAGAGACGAATCCCTTCTGTTCAGAGGAAGCCGGAATCAACGGTTGATCGATGTACCCCGTTCTCTTAAAGAGAAAAAGGTGATCCTTTATCAATATAACCCTTTCCTCTCTCAGGAAAGACAAAGCTGGAGCCTGGTCAATCCGTAAGGATTTTTATGGATATGATGATACAAGTAACCTTGTCCCTCAGGCATTGGAGGGCAATGGTTTATTCTTTATGCAACCAGGCTACTTTTTGCACAGGTGTATGCTCCCGGCCGATAATATCCCGGTAGAGTTCCGGGCGGCGGGCATTCCGATAGCGGTATCCCCCGGCTTGCTGAAGTTTCTCCGGTGTGAGTGTGGCGATCTCATAATCATCCCCTAACTTCCTGCATTCGGCGAGGATATCTCCAAAAGGATCCAGTATCATGGAACAACCGTTTTTGATCTCATTGTAATCTTTCCCTATGGGATTAGAAAACACAACATATACTCCATTGTCATAAGCCCGGGCTGGTAACCACTTCATCAGCCACGCTCTTCCTTTTAAACTGTCAAACTCCTGCCGGAGAGTGGTGGGATCCTGTTCCCTGTTTTCCCACAATTCAGGTGCTACTAATCCGGCTCCCGGACGTGGAGAAGGGGTGCACATGGTTACATGCGGCATAAATATAATATCCGCTCCTAAAAGAGCTGTTGCTCTGACATTTTCCACTATATTATTGTCATAGCAAATCAGGATACTACATTTCCAGCCCTTAATCTCAAAAATAATGTATTGATCTCCGGGTTGAATGTGTGGATTGATAAACGGATGCAATTTCCTGTATTTCGCTTTTAATCCCTCTTTATCGACACAGACCTGTGCTTTATAGATCCTATTGTTCTCATCCTTTTCAAAGAATCCGGCCAGGAGGGTAATATCCAATTCTTTGGCTATCCGGATCAGTTCCTGCGTGCTTTCTCCTGTAGGAATGGGCTCAGCTATCGCCAGCAATTCTTCTTTACTTAATTCTTTGGCAAATGTGTAACCACAAACAGAACACTCGTGGAAGGCAACTACATCTGCCCCTTCCCGGGATGCTTTCCGGCAGATCGTACGGATAACAGAAAGGTTATATTCTTTGTTATTATCCTGAGGTTCAAACTGGACAGTTGCTATTTTTAATGGTTTCATAGATATAATAGATTAAAGATATCAGCCTTAAAGATAGAGATTTTCCCAATAAATCGTTATTTTTAGCGTTCTATCATGTAAAAAGATCATCATTTATGAAACGTGCATATCTGTTTTTATTAGCTCTCCTGTTGGTCCTCTATGGAAAAGAGGGGTATCGTCTTTGTACGGCGGAAGATATTCCAACAGCGTTTAAGGTAGGTTCTTTATCAGATATCGCAGATAAAGTGATGGCTGTTCCTTTACAGGCCGGAGCCGAATGCAAGATAGAGAAGATCCGGAATATCCGGCAATCTGGAAATGATCTCTTTTTGCTGAGTGGACATACACTCTACCGGTTTGACCGGAATGGAGCGTTTATCTGCCAGGTCACTCAACCGGAGATGATGCGGGTGGGAGAGTATGTCATCGATCCGGTGGCCGGACAACTGATCGTAATCGGGAATGAGCGGGATATTCATTATTATTCTTTTGACGGAGAACTGTTGGATAGAAAGCGTCTGGAGCATGGGTATGAAGATTACCGTTTATTATCCCTGTCTTTTTTTAATGGGAGCATCTGGTGTGCGGAAGAAGAAGTCGTTCCTGCCATGGATTCTGAAGGATTTTGCATAGAGAGAAAAGTGGTGGAATATGATACCTCTTTCCGTAAACTTAATACCTATCCGGTTATCCCGGGAGATCTGGGACGGGAGCAGCCACTTCCTTTCTGGGCGAAACCCATGTTTTCAGTAATGCCGCATACCGGAATGAAGTATCTATATAATCCTTCTTTATGTTCCGATCAATTGATCCGGGACACATTATATATGAAAGATCATTTATATGAGTCAGAAGAACTGAATCATCAGGATCTCTTACCGGTCTATCCGCTTGCTGTCGGAAGCCGTTTCTGGCTTGCCTCCTATCAGAATGAAGACCGCGGTGAATTGCCGGGATATTTGTACTGTTATGACTGGGAGAAAAACCAGTGTTGGCTGGTGGAGGACGGTTTGGATGACAATTTCTACCGGACCGGAAAGGTAACGGATTTACAACGGATGGATGTTTATAATCAAACTTACTGTTTTACAAAAACAGCAGCAGAATGTAAAGATCTATTTCCCCATGCCGGGAATTCAGTCATCTTTATTGTAAAGCTAAAAGTCTGAAAAATCCAGAATGAAAGCCGGTTTGGAACTACAGATCCCTCCGGAGGGATGAACTGTATTGGTAAAATCAATAAAATAAAAAAGCTGCTTCATTTTATTTTGAAACAGCTTTTCTCATTATATTAGAAAATAGAAGAATTACTCTTCTTCCTCTTTCATATTATGGAAGACATTCTGAACATCTTCATCCTCTTCCAATTTATCGATCAGCTTGTTTAATGTTTCCCGTTGTTCCGGAGTGACCTCTTTCAGATCATTAGGGAGACGGACAAATTCTACTTTGTTGATCTCGTAGCCGTTTTCTTCCAGATACTTCTGTAGAGCCGCATTCTGTGAGAATTCACCATACAGGATGATCTCATCCTCATCAATTTCCAGCTCGTCCACACCGTAATCAATTAACTCCAGCTCCAGCTCTTCCAGAGAAATATCTTCTCTCTTTACAATGTGGAATATGAATTTATGCTCAAACAGGAACTCCAGACTGCCACTGGTTCCTAATGAACCTCCGTGTTTATTGAAATAGCTTCTTACGTTGGCTACTGTACGAGTGGTATTGTCTGTCGCTGTTTCTACAAAGATAGCAATACCGAACGGACCGTATCCTTCATAGTTCATTTCCTTATAGTCTGTAAAATCTTTAGAGGTCGCCTTTTTAATCGCGCGTTCTACGTTGTCTTTAGGCATGTTCTCCTTTTTGGCCTGTTGGAACAGGACACGTAGACGTGGATTGGTATCCGGATCCGGACCCCCTTCTTTTGCTGCGATTGTGATTTGTTTTCCTAATTTGGTGAAAACGCGGGCCATATTACCCCAACGTTTTAGTTTCGTTGCTTTACGATATTCAAACGCTCTTCCCATGTTTTATTGTTTTTTAATTGAATCAGTTGGATTGATAAGTGAAAAACGAAAAGTGAATGACTCCCGGAGGATGTTCACTTTTCGTTTTTTGTATGTTATCTTAATTGTGCACCTAATTTCTGTTCCAGATTGGTCCGGATCTTCTTCATGATCGCGTCGATCTGTTTGTCATTTAATGTTTTGCTTTCATCCTGCAGATAGAAGCTGACAGCATAGGATTTTTTCCCCGGTGCCAGGTTCTTTCCTTCGTATACGTCGAATAGTTCTACCTGTTTCAACAGTTTCCGGTCGCTTTCCACAGCAATCTTTTCTATGTCTGCAAACTGTACGGATTTGTCCAGTAGCAGTGCTAAGTCACGTTTGACCGCCGGGAATTTAGAGATCTCCGAGAACTTCACTTTATTCTTTTTAATCTCTTTCATCAGCAGGTTCCAGGATAGTTCGGCATAAGCCACTTCCACATCAATATCGATTGCTTTACAGATCTTTTTATTGACAATCCCTATGGTTCCCAATGAACGTCCGGAAATCGTGTTAATGCTCAGGCCTACCGAGTAAATATCATTGCTCAGGTTTCCGAAAAGAATCGTCTTTTTATTGATGCCTAAGCGGGTGAAGATATTTTCAACATACGCTTTCAGTTCATAAACCGATGTTGCTTCATCCGGATGCGCCCAGCTATTTCCCACTCTGTTACCAGTCATCCATAAACCTAAGCGATACTCTTCTTTATAAGCGGAGAGATTTTCACCCTCTTTCTGCTTGTCTATATCATATTGGTAGCAGTTCCCGAATTCATAGAACCGGATATTGCTGTTTTTCCGTTTGATATTATATTCGATACTTTCCAGCCCCCCGAACAACAGCGTCTGGCGCATACAGTTCAGATCCGAGCTAAGCGGATTCAGTAACATCGCACAGTGTGCTACCGGATAGCTTGAAAGCTCATCATAGTAGGCTGAACGGGTCTGGGAATTATTCATGATTTCATGGAAACCACCTCCTGAAAGCTGTTCGGAGATCAGGTTCTGTAATTTATAGCTTTTGTCTGTCGGAGTTTCGTAGCTCAGGTTTGATTTTACATTTTCTCCGATTTCTACATTGTTATATCCATAAATACGCAGGATATCTTCGATCACATCCACATCTTTCTGAACGTCGATACGATAACGGGGTACCTGAAGGGTTAATCCTTCTGCTGTTTCCTCTGTGATCTTGATCTCCAGACTGTCCAGAATACTTTTCACGGTTTCTACCGGAATCTCTTTTCCAATCAACGTGTTGATCTTCCGGAAAGAAACTTCTACGGTATAGGGTTGTACCGGACAAGGATAGATATCCTGGATATCTCCGGTAATAGTTCCACCTGCCAGCTCTTTGATCAACAGAGCTGCCCGTTTCAGTACATACATCGTATTGTTAGCATCCAGACCTCTTTCGAAACGGAAAGAAGAATCCGTATTCAAACCAAAGCGACGTGCTGTTTTACGGACAGAAGTGGGATTGAAGTTCGCCGATTCTAAGAATATATCCGTTGTGCTTTCTGTTACCCCTGAGTCTAATCCACCGAATACACCTCCGATACACATTGCTTCTTCGGTGTTACAGATCATCAGGTCCTGATCAGTCAGTGTGCGTTCCACACCGTCCAGCGTCACAAACTTCGTACCTGTAGGCATGGTTTTCACGATCACTTGTCCGCCCTTGATTTTTCCGGCGTCGAAAGCATGGAGGGGCTGGCCCAGTTCATGCAGTACAAAATTGGTAATGTCCACCACATTGTTGATCGGACGCAGACCTATTACATTCAGGTAATTCTGTAACCACTCCGGACTCTCTTTTACAGTCACTCCTTTGATGGTCACTCCGGTATAACGGGGACATGCCTCCTGATTTTCCACAGTCACCTGAATACCCGGAGCCGGATCTTCTATTTTAAAAGCTTCTACGGATGGAAGTTTCAACGCTGCCGGTTTACCGTTCTGTTTCAGATAAGCCGCCAGGTCACGTGCCACACCATAGTGGGAAGTCGCGTCTACCCGGTTAGGAGTAATGTCTACTTCCAGTACATAATCACTCTTTATATTATAGTAATCTTTGGCCGGAGTACCTACCACAGCATCTTCCGGTAGGACGATAATGCCATCGTGGCTGGTTCCGATACCAATCTCATCTTCCGCACAGATCATACCATTAGACTCTTCTCCCCTGATCTTTGATTTCTTAATGGTAAAGCATTCGTCACCCTTATACAGTTTCGTACCATTGGTTGCAACCACCACTTTCTGTCCGGCAGCTACGTTCGGTGCGCCGCAAACGATCTTTAATGGTTCACCCTCACCGACATTCACAGTCGTGATATGTAAATGGTCAGAATTCGGATGATCAACGCAGGTAAGGACTTCTCCGATCACGATCCCTTCCAATCCGCCTTTGATGGTTTGCACCTCTTCAACACCTCCGGTTTCCAGACCGATAGATGTCAACGCGGCAGCCACTTCATCAGGCTGTAAATCAAAATCAAGATAACACTTAAGCCAGTTGTAAGATATATTCATCGCTTTTAAAATTTATTCTTATTTTTAGTAGTGGAAGGAGTTAACACTCACTTTGCCCGTTAGGTGTTAAGTCGTAAGTAGAATTTATTTTTCTTTCATCTTACCTCCTTTGACTCCTTCGCTTCCTGACTACTGGTCACTCTTTTTTATGCCCGCCAAAGGTAAGAAGAATTCTTCAAACCCATATAAAAATGAGTCAAAATCACTATCTTTGTCCGCCTGAAATCAGGTTAGAAATTAATTCCTCTGAACGAATGAGAATAGATATCTTAACAGTACTTCCCGAAATGATCGACGGGATGATCAATTGCTCCATTGTTAAACGTGCCCAGGAGAAAGGGTTGGCCGAGATTCATCTTCATAATCTCCGGGACTATACCACCAATAAATGGAGGAGGGTGGATGATTATCCTTTTGGTGGTGAAGCCGGGATGGTGATGCAGATCGAACCGATTGACCGGGCGATCTCCGTCCTGAAGAGGGAGCGGGAGTATGATGAAGTGATCTATACTTCACCGGATGGAGAAACCTTTAATCAGCCCATGGCTAACAGTATGTCTCTCCTGGAAAATATGATCATCCTCTGTGGACATTATAAAGGGGTGGATTACCGGATCCGGGAACATCTGATCACGAAAGAAATCTCTATCGGGGATTATGTGTTGACAGGGGGTGAGTTGGTCGCCGCGGTGATCACGGATGCGGTGGTGCGTCTGATCCCGGGAGCCATCGGGGATGAGCAAAGTGCCTTGTCCGATTCTTTCCAGGATAATCTGTTAGCTCCTCCTGTGTATACCCGCCCTGCTGACTACAACGGATGGAAAGTGCCGGATGTGTTACTTTCCGGTCACGAACGTAAAATTGATGAATGGCGGTTGCAACAGGCGCAGGAACGGACTGCCCGTTTACGTCCGGATCTGTTGAAGTAACAGATCAGTTCGGGTTGTAGTTATACTCAAATGTATATACATACGTATTTGAAGACTCACCGGCTATGTTTTCAACGATAGTCATTCCTGTGATATAATCACCCATTCCGGTATAACTGAATGTATATTCCCCTATATTTTGGTTAGCTGAAAGAATATTATACCAATAGGCTCTTTCGGGCAGGTTGTAATTATTGGCTCCGTAATATGCGTTGAAAGGAGTAAAGTTTTCAAATTCAACGGGAGTGAAAGTGTTGAGTAAACGGAACGGAAAGTTTTCCGGCTGAACTTCCGCTCTGTATTCATATTCCATAATGCTTTGAGCCAAAAGTTTATATTGGGTGATGTTCCCATTGCTCCAGGTGTATTGATCGATCCCTTCTGTTGTATCCTCTCCATACTTCTCATCACCATCCATTTTAGGCCATTTGTACGTCCAATCCGTATTTTTTAACTGGCTTCTTTCATAGTGATATGTATATTGATTCTTCACATAGGTCTCATTCGGATAATAAGGATTTTCTATCTGTTCTGTTGTTTCTTTGATCACTCCCTGTGTGGTAGTATGGGTAATATTGATGGCCGTTGATTCGGAATTTTTAGTAATACTTTCCAGAATTGTATTGCCGATATATTCATACCGGATCGTTGCGTCGGTGGTAACGATCCGGCTGATCGTGCCATCCACTGAATGATAGCTAATATCTGCCGTGAAATAGGGAGTACTGTTTTTCGTGCAGGTGATTTTCGTAATTCTGTTCGGTTTAATAATTTCCGGATCATCGTTTTTGTTACAGGAAGTAGCGAACAAAGTAAAAACTGTAAAAAGTAGTATATATTTTTTCATCTCTTTTTCTATTTATGATTAGACTATGCAAAAATAGGATAATTAAAGGAATAATTCCCGATATAAGAAAAATTAAGTTTTTAATGCTGGAATAGTGCGCAAAATGCGTTAGTATTGTTAAAAAAATACTAACTTCAACCAGTGAAACCACGTTCAATACAGGTGTTTATGCAAAAAAATTACAATAAATAAGTTACTGTACAAATAGCAATAAGTATGAGATTTAAACAACTATCTGTAGCAGTTGCAGCTACTTTCTTTCTTTTATCGTGCAACAATAACACGTCGGAGTTTCCTTTCCGGAATCCGGATCTTTCACAGGAAGAACGGATCAATGACCTGCTGAGCCGCCTTACGCTGGAAGAAAAAGTAGGTCAGATGATGAACCAGACCCCGGCGATCGAACGTTTGGGAATTCCTGCATATGACTGGTGGAACGAAGCCCTGCATGGCGTCGCCCGTGCCGGTAAAGCGACCGTTTTCCCGCAGTCCATTGCGATGGCTGCCACCTTTGATGAAGACGCCCTGTTTGAGACTTTTGATATGATCAGTGATGAAGCGAGAGCGAAATATCATCAGTATCAGAAAGACGGTGAATATGACCGCTACAAAGGGCTAACCTTCTGGACTCCGAATATCAATATCTTTCGTGACCCGCGTTGGGGTAGAGGAATGGAAACCTACGGAGAAGATCCTTATCTGACAGAACGGATGGGATTAGCTGTCGTGAGAGGTTTACAGGGAAATGATCCCCATTATTTTAAAACACATGCTTGTGCGAAGCACTATGCCGTCCATAGCGGGCCGGAGTGGAACCGCCATGAGTATGATGCGACCTCTTCTCCACGTGACCTGTGGACTACCTATTTGCCGGCTTTTGAAGCATTGGTAAAGGAGGGAAATGTGCAGGAAGTCATGTGTGCCTATAACCGGTTTGAAGGGGTGCCTTGCTGTAGTAGTGATAAACTGCTAATTGATATTCTGCGTAATTCGTGGGGATATGAACACATTATCCTGTCGGATTGTGGGGCCATTGATGATTTCTGGCAACGGGACCCGCGTACTCCTCGTCATGAGACTCATGAAAGTGCGGAACTGGCTTCTGCGGATGCCGTAAGAGCGGGTACGGATCTGGAATGCGGTAACAGCTATCAGGCATTATTAAAAGCGGTACAGGATGGATTGATCACGGAAGATGAACTGGATGTTTCCCTGCGCCGTTTGCTGAAGGGCCGTTTTGAACTGGGAATGTTTGATCCGGATGACCGGGTACCTTTCGCTAAGATCCCTTATAGTGTGGTGGAAAGTCCGAAGCATGTGAATCAGGCACTGGATATGGCATGTAAGAGTATGGTACTGCTGAAAAATAAAAATAATAGGTTGCCGTTGAGCAAGGAGATCCGTAAAATTGCCGTGGTAGGTCCAAATGCTGCCGACTCCACCATGTTGTGGGCAAACTACAATGGTTTCCCGACTCATACAGTTACCATTCTGGAAGGTATACAAAACAAAGTACCAGGAGCGGAAGTGATCTATGGACTGGGATGTAACCACACAGATAACTTCGTCCTGATAGATTTCATGCAGTATGTCTCTTCTCCGGAAGGACAAGGGTTTGCCTCTGAGTTTTTCAATAACTGTGATTTTGAAGGTACTCCTGTTTATAAAGGAAGAGCCGCCAGCCTGCACTACACAACCGGTGGAAACACGCAGTTTGCACCGAACGTGAACCTGATCAATTTCTCTGCCCGTTTTACCGGCGTATTTGAATCTCCGGTAGATGGTCCGGTTGAAATGGAGATCTCCGGGAATGATGGCTTCCGTCTGTTCATCGGTGAAGAGAAAGTCGCTGAAATGTGGGAAAGCGAATATACCAACGGCCGGAAGTATACCTTGCATGCGGAAAAAGGAAAACAGTATCCGCTGACCATTGAATATATGCAACGTGCCGGAACTGCAGACCTGAATTTTGATCTGGGACAACGTACTGCCGTAGATTACAAAGGGACGGCCGATAAAGTGAAAGAGGCCGATGTGATTGTATTTGTCGGTGGTATTTCTCCCCGTCTGGAAGGAGAAGAGATGCCGGTAGATGCGGAAGGATTCAGAAAAGGAGACCGGACCAACATCGAAATGCCGAAGGTTCAGCGTGAAATGATCCAGGCATTGAAAGCCACCGGAAAACCTATTGTGTATGTGGTTTGTACGGGTAGTGCTTTAGCCTTGAACTGGGAAGATGCGAATGTAGATGCCATCCTGAATGCCTGGTATGGTGGACAGGAAGGTGGAACGGCTGTAGCGGATATTCTGTTTGGAGATTATAATCCTTCCGGACGTTTACCTATCACGTTCTATAAATCCGCGGACCAGTTACCGGATTTTGAAGATTACACCATGAAAGGCCGTACCTATCGGTATATGACTCAGACTCCTTTGTATCCGTTCGGACATGGATTGAGCTATACCACCTATGAGTATAAAAATGCAAAACTGTCACAGGATAAGATCGCGAAAGATCAGGCAGTAACCCTGACATTTGATATTGCCAATACCGGAAAGATGGATGGAGAAGAAGTCGCACAGATCTATGTGAAAAATCCAAACGATCCGGAAGGACCGGTCAAAGCATTGAAAGCATTCAAACGGGTAGGAGTGAAAGCCGGTAGCCAGCAACCCGTTGAAGTGGAACTGGAACCCAAAGCGTTCTGGTCATTCAATGATGCCACTCAAACCATGGAAGTACGCCCGGGTACCTATGAGATCCTGTATGGTGGCTCTTCTGATAACAAAGCATTGAAAAGCATCCGTCTGGAAATCCAATAATAAACAGACTTTGCAGCATATAAAGAAAGAGGCAGCTCAATTATGAGCTGCCTCTTTCTCTTTGTTATAGAGTATCAGCAAGCCGCATAGCGGCGCCCTGTCCATAGCTCTGGGTGAAACCCAGTCATGTTCAGAAGATTTGGCGAAGGGTGATCTTTGTCTCTTAAGTCCCGCAGGGACGGCACATAATAGCCTGGGATGCAAGTCCAGTGATGTTCAGAAGATGAAAAGGTCGCTGTTGTATGCTGTACAAGA
>JAJQEE010000185.1 GCA_021201865.1 Tannerellaceae bacterium
TCTGGAGATCCGTATACCCGACAGGCGGGGATCAGGAGATCCCCTTCAACCATAAAGATTTATTAAAAATATAAATGTCTATAAAACCTTACCAGTTCCCCACGCAGGCGGGGATCGCATGAGAACCGGTTATACCCCATTCGGGGTGCACAAAAGAGCGGGTAGCTGTTACCCCGGGTTTCACCCGCGGTTATTCACATGGCACCCCATTCGGGGTACTTACGATTGGTAACTTTATCAATGAACGATAAGTGTTTTTACACAGGCTCTCCAGAGGGGAGGTAAATCTTCTATTTTTCAAATGGTTAAAGATGAAATAAAATCTTCCGACCACCACTAATCAGGAGACCTCCTTCAACCATAACTTCTATAATATGGAAACCCTTCTGCTAAGGAGCAAAATCACTAAAACTAAGACCAGAGCCAGAAATAAGAATAATAATATGAAGAATAAATCTCCGGATTTCCTGGGGACTAAAATTTGCAATTCGGGTGGTATAAGTAATTGGTATGGGGTACTTATAAGCTATATGGGTATTAATGTTTAACTTATCATTCACTATCCGGAAGTCTATGACATATTACCTGTTTCCTGCCATCCCGGTAAGTTGAAGGTCCTGAGGTTCAAGGTTAAACATCGGCACCTTCAGGGTTGAACCTCAGGACCTTCAACCCTATACCTCCTGACCTTCAACCTACCGGATCGCTATTAAATTTATAGTTTGTTACAAACATAGGAGCAACCCCTCTGTAGGGGAAGTGTAGTTTCTCTTTATCTTTTGGTCCTATAAAATGGGGTGACCGAAAAGTGACTGAGATTTCTCAGTCACTTTTCGGTCACCCCATTTTATGCATATATTGGTCTGACAATAAGTTATTTATAAATAGAAAAGTGACGGTGACTGAGAAAATTGAAAAATAATTACAGAGAGAAAATTCCTTTGTCGAAGAAGATCTCCGGGTCAGTAATGGTTGGAAGATTTGATAAGAACCTAAATAGATATTAAAATAGCCCCCTGTTTCCCGCGCAGGAGACTGTGTAAAAACTTTCATGGTTCTTTGATAAAGTTATAAATCGTAAGTAAGTACCCCGAATGGGGGTGCAATGTGAATAACCCCGGGTGTAACCCGGGGTAGGCAGAAATCCTCTCTATAACAACCCTGAAAGGGTTGAACCCGCTTCGGGGTTCATAGAGCAGAGTAGCTTTTTGCCACGGGTTTCGCCCGCGGTTATTGGCTAAGGCCGATCTTCGATTCACATTCAAGTCCTCCGGACTTACGATTCGTAACTTTGTCATTTTTAAAATTTAGTTTTTACACAGCCTCCCAGGCGGGGATCGCATGAGAACCGGCAGTTTCAACTCTTTCATAATACGAGAACCGTCTCTTCCTATGCGTTTCCCGCCTGCGCGGGGAACGATCTTGCCACAGGAAAAGAGGAATAAAAAAAGAGCTGCAGGTGAAACCTGCAGCTCTTTTCTGGAAAATCTTTATTGTATTAAAGAACGTTGATTTCTTTCAATACGTCATTGGTTGCTTTTACCGCTTTTGCACTCTTGGCAAACAGCTCTTTTTCTTCTGCGTTCAGATCCAGTTCTACGATCTTTTCAATACCGTTTTTACCTAAGATCACAGGTACACCGATACAGATGTCTGATTCACCGTATTCACCTTCCAAAGCAACAGAACAAGGGATCATTTTCTTCTGGTTGTGGATGATGGATTCAGCTACCAACGCTCCTGCTGCTCCCGGAGCATACCAGGCTGAAGTTCCTAACAGACCTGTCAGGGTAGCACCACCTACCATGGTTGCTTTCACTACTTCTTCCAGTTTTTCTGCGCTTAACAACTGGCTTACAGGAATACCTTTGTAAGTAGCCAGACGAGCTAATGGGATCATAGTCGTATCCCCGTGACCACCGATCACCATACCTTCTACTTCGTTGGCGTTGCAACCTAATGCCTGAGACAGGTAATATTTGAAACGTGAGCTATCCAAAGCACCACCCATACCGATGATACGGTTTTTAGGCAGACCTAATGATTTAAGTGCCAGGTAAGTCATGGTGTCCATTGGGTTAGAGATAACGACAAGAATAGCGTTTGGCGAATATTTCAACGCATTTTCAGCCACAGTTTTAACAATACCAGCGTTCACACCGATTAACTCTTCACGAGTCATACCTGGTTTACGGGGAATACCTGAAGTGATGATGATCACATCTGAATCTGCTGTCTGAGCATAATCATTTGTGCAACCCACTACTGTAGTATCAAAACCAAGCAGTTGAGCTGTCTGCATCATATCCATTGCTTTCCCTTCGGAAACACCTTCTTTCACATCCAGCATTACCACTTCGTCGGCCACTTCATTGAATGCAAGAACATTGGCACAAGTTGCGCCTACATTACCGGCGCCAACAACTGTTACTTTAGACATAATTAATACGTTTTATATGTGTTATTTATAAATCAATTTCCCGCTGTTAGCGGTGTACAAATTTACAACGCGTTATCGAATAAAGAAATTTTTCTCTAAATATTTTAATGAAATTAATGGCGTAAAAGATTCTCGTCTGTTTTTTTGTTTGAGCAGGTTTTCTTTTACTCTACATATAATACCAATCCTTTCAGGTATTCACCTTCAGGATGATAGATGTTCACCGGATGGTCGGCCGGTTGCGTCAACTGATGTAGAATGCGCACTTTTCTTCCGGATTGGGCTGCCGCACTGAACACTGCCAGACGGAAATCCGCTTTACTCACCACCTGCGAACAGGAGAAAGTGAACAGGATACCTCCGGGTTTTATTTTCTCAAAAGCGATGGCATTCAGTTTGCGATATCCCTGCAAAGCATTCCGGAGGACATTCCTGTGTTTGGCAAATGCCGGAGGATCGAGAATGATCAGGTCATAATTTTCTCCCATCCGTTCCAGATATTTAAAAGCATCTTCCGCATAGGCTTCATGACGGGTATCTCCGGGGAAATTTAACTCCACATTCTTTTTAGTAATGTGAATGGCTTTGGCAGAACTGTCGACCGAATGAACCCGATCATCTCCTCCCCGCATGGCATAAAAAGAGAATCCTCCCGTGTAGCAAAACATATTTAACACGGAACGGCCTTTGGCATACCGTTCCAATAGAGAGCGGTTGTCCCGCTGATCCACAAAAAAGCCGGTTTTTGTCCTTTCAGCCAATCTACATAAAACTTTAATCCGTTCTCCAAGGCGATATCTTCTACCTCTCCTCCATACAAATATCCATCTTCACAGGCCAGATCAGCTTTGTAAGGCAGGGTAGCTTCCGACTTGTAGTAAATATTTTTCAGATCCTCTCCCATCACTGTTTTCAGTGCATCTGCAATCGCATGCCGGGATAGGTGCATCCCTACTGAATGAGCCTGAACGACTGCGGTTTCCGAATACATATCAATGACTAATCCCGGCAGATGGTCGCCCTCTCCGTGCACTAATCGATACGTATTATTGTCCTCCGCTCCGGCTAACCCTAAGGACCGGCGCAGGGCATAAGCGGAACGGATCCGTTCCTCCCAGAATGTTTCATCCACAGGGATCTGTTGGAATGACAAAATACGAACGGCAATGCTGCCGATCTGGCAATGTCCTACTCCCAGGAAACGTCCATTTGAACCATACACCTCTACCAGATCACCCTCTTCCGGTTTACCTTCTATGGACTGGATAGCCCCGGAGAAAACCCAGGGGTGAAAACGTAATAAAGAATCCTCTTTTTTCGGTTTCAGCGTAACTTTGCAATAACTCATTTTTTCTGATTCAATTGATTATATATTCTGAGACATGCCCACGCATCCAGAGCGGCATACTTTTTCTGTGATTCACTTAACACTTCTGCTTCCCAGTTCGTCAGCCGTTGTCCTTTGGAGATCTTTTTCCCGAACAGGATCGCATAGATCTTCTGCAGGCTGAAATCTTCAATTCCATACGATCCCACTACATTTTGCAGGTCCACAAAATTGGCGGGTTCTACATGGGTCCGTTTTTTCATCGCGTTGAAATCATCCCGGAGTGACAGACCGATTTTCATCGTATCTTCCCCGGCGACAAATTCCTTCAAAGCCTTAGGGAATCCCATGTGGTTCAACCGGAACAGAAAACAGATCTCCTCCGTACAAAGCTGGATAAGAGCAACTTTATGGCGTTGTCCCTTTTTGAAACTGGGCTTTGTTTCCGTATCAAAACCTACGATCTTATGCTTGGCAAGGTATTCAACCGCCTTCTCTGCATCCGCTTCCGTATCTATGACCATCACTCTTCCGGTGTACTCCTCCACCGGGAGTTGCGCTATTTCCGTTTTCGTAATGGAATTTACATATGCCGTCATTCTTCTTCCTCACTTTCTGGTCCCTCTACCCCTTCATATCTCACTGCATGAAGAGCCTTCAATGCATTTAATAACCGTTGCCCCCAATAAGACCGGAAATTTTCCTGACAGGCTGCAATCGCCTCCCGCATCACCTCTTCATGGCCCTGCCGGAACAGGGAAACAAAGTTTCCGGTGTCCTGGTAGACATCCGCCAGATTTTCAGAAATAAAAGCTGCGACCGGAGTATCACTGTATTGCATATCCGGATGAAACGTTTCCAGATAGGTGTCATGTTCTCCTAAGAGATCTGCTACCTTCATCCGGACAGACTCATACATATCTTCCGTGACGGTATATTCCAGCTCCGTATCCTCATCCGGCAACACTTCCGGCAGGAGAGCTGCCTTCAGATATAAAAGAGGTAAAATTTTAGTTGCTTTATCAACAAAATCGAACACACTCAACTGGTTTACGGTTTCAGCAAAAGTACAATATTCCAGTGCAACCGTAACAAATTCAAGTGTATTCCGGTCATATATAGGATTGTTTTCTGTATCCATATTTAATATCTGCCTAAATTGCAATATGCAAAAGTAAGAATATATTTTTACTTACAGTGAAGGACCAGATGGATTTCATAAACCAGCCAAAATGTTAAACTCCTATTTTAACTTTTCAAACGGAAACATTCCGATCCGGGGAATGGTTAATTAAGCGAATTCATAACCAAACGAACGAAACATACTATGGAATATGAACCAAGAGAGATCAAATGGCTGAAAGACATTCTCCGTATAGATTCTACAATAGGAAATGAAAAAAGTCGCTGACTATCTCACCTCCCTATTCAATGATGCCGGAATCGAAACCCGGCAGATCGAATATACTCCCGGAAGAAACCAGTTAATTGCTACATTAAATGGAAATGCACCCGGAAATGTACTGGGTTTCACCGGACATATGGATGTAGTACCGGTAGGGATCATGCAATGGAAATACGGACCTTTCAATGCAATCGAAGCAGATGGAAAAATCTATGGACGGGGAGCCAGTGATATGAAAGCCGGACTGATGGCTGCCGTAGCTGCCATGATCAACCTGAAAGAACAAAATATCCCCCTGAAAGGAGCCATCCGGTTGTTAGCTACGATCGGAGAGGAAACGGGAGCGATTGGTGCCAAACAACTCACCGATTCAGGATACGCCGATGATCTGGATGCACTCATTATCGGCGAACCCACCAAAAACCAGATGGTCACAGCCCACAAAGGGGTGATCTGGCTGAAACTGGAAACGACGGGACAAACGGCCCATGGGTCTGCACCCCAATTAGGCGTGAATGCCATCGATCATATGCTCTATTTCCTGGAAATGTTCAGAAAGAAGATCAATCTGTCCCGATATTCAGATTCCATTCTCGGAGTTTCTACTGCCAGCCTGAATGTCCTTCAGGGAGGAAATGCGACCAATGTGGTTCCGGATCATTGTGTGGCAGAACTGGATATACGCACCGTCCCTACCCTGGACCACACCCGTTTCATAGAAGAACTACAGGAATTAGGAAAGAAAGTTTCCAAAAAGATGGATAATTTCCACATCAAAATGGAGATTACCAATGATCTGCCGGCTTTACAGACTGACTTTACGGATCCATTTGTTCAGTTAGCCTCCAAAACCATTACCTATATAACCGGAAAGGAACAGAAAGAGACCGGTTCACCCGGATTCACGGACGGCTCCCGGTTTATCATGGCCAAAAAGAAATTTCCCGTGATCATCCTTGGACCGGGAACCGGAGAAATGGCTCACCAGCCGGATGAATATGTCATAATAAAAGATTACCAGGATAGTATTTCTATTTATGAATACATCGCCCGGGAATTTCTGAAATAATTCCCCGGCATTTAAACAGCACCCGGTTAGATCATTTTATTATAGAGCCTCCGGGCTCACTCAAGCCCATTATGGAGTTACCTCCTGATGGGCTTCCGGAGTATAAAGAGGTAACCGGAAAAACAGCAGCGAGACAGAAGAAAAAACCTGGTCCCGGATCTTTTCCACTGGATATTTTTATATATTTGGCAAAATTGGACACCTGATATTTCCCCCGGAGCATATACTTTTGTCATAGTATAAATCAAATAAAACAATCAAATGGAAACAAAATTTTGTCAAAGCTGTGGAATGCCTTTACAAAAGGAAGAGGAGTTAGGAACTAATCAGAACGGGAGTAAAAATGAGGAATATTGTGTTTACTGTTTCAAAGACGGCTCCTTTACGAAAGATGTATCCATGGAAGAAATGATCCAGCACTGTATCCAATATCTGGATGAGTTCAATAAAGACAGTCAGGTAAACTACACAAAGGAAGATGCAATCCAAGAAATGAGACAGTTCTTCCCTACCCTGAAACGTTGGAAACAAAACTAATTCCACATCCTGTATGATCACAACAAATGTATGCCAAAGCTGCGGCATGCCTATGGTGGCTGTCGATCATTTCGGAACCAATAGCGACAATAGTCAGAATGAGGACTATTGTTGCTTTTGTTTTCAGAAAGGACAGTTTACCCATTCGCAAACCATGCTGGAAGTGATTGAAGAGAATCTTTCCTACTTAGATGGAAATGAGAAAGTAGATGGACACACCTTAACAAAAGAAGAAGCTGCCCTCCGGATGAGGGTGGACTTTCCTCATCTTAAAAGATGGAGTGCCCACCAGACCACCCATCAGGAATATTTCAAAGCGGTGAACCGGGTCATTGACTTCGTCAACAATCATCTGCATCAACCCATTAACTTAGCGGACCTCGCTTCCGTGGCCCATCTTTCAGCATATCATTTTCACCGGATATTCAAGGCTGTGATGGGGGAAAGCCCGGGGGACTATATTCAGCGTCTACGGCTTGAAAAAGCGCCTTTAAACTGCAGGCGACCCACCTGACCATTCTGGAAATTGCAGAGCAGACAGGTTATCAGAGTACCCAATCCCTATGCAAAGCATTTAAGAAACGGTTTAAAGTGTCTCCTACCACTTTCCGGAAACAGCCGGAAGAGGTCAAAGCACCTGTTCACTGGATTGAGAAACGCTCTTTAACCCCTGAACTAAAAACCATTCCGGATAAAAAAGCAGTGTACACGCGTGTACACAATCCTTACCTGCATGCAGACGCCTACATCAAAGCCTGGAAGAAGCTGCTACGGTTTATGAAATTAAACGGGATACCGGGAAAAGAGTATGAATATATCAGCCTGAGCCAGGACATCTCCACGATCACCAAACCGGAACATTGCAGAGTATACGCTTGTGTGAGCTGCCCGGAAGAAATTCAGGCAAACGGTATTTTCGGAATACAAACCATCCCGGGCGGATTATATGCCGTTTTCCTTCATCAAGGCTCCTACAAAGGATTAGAAAATCTCTACTGTAATATCTACCGGAGCTGGATCCCGGAAAGCAACTATGAACTCCGGGACACCTGCTTCTTTGAAAAATACCTGAACTCTCCGGACCTGGTAGCAGAAGAAGACCTCCTTACAGAAGTTTACATTCCCATAAGAGAAATTGAAAATTGAAAATGGAGAATTGAAAATGAACCCTCTTCTTATTTTCAATTCTCCATTTTCAATTTTCAATTCTCAAAGCGCTTTCCGCATAAAATTGATAAAGTTAGCACTCATGATATTTTCAATATCTTCATCGCTATATCCTTTGTTTTTCAACAGATCCGGTACTTTTTGAAGATCCGCAATCGTTTTCAGGTCACAGGGACATTGTTCCGTACCAAAAGCTCCATCCAGATCACTACCGATACCGGCATGTTTAGTGTTTCCGGCTAACTGGCAGATATGATCCATGTTGTTTGCCATAATCTCCATGGTACAATTCATCCCCTCCGGAGTGGATTTACCCCGGACCCAATTGGGGACCATCATCCAGGCATCCAGTGCCACACCGATCACAGCATCCCGTTCAATTAAGGCACGGATCATTTCATCACTGAACTGGCGGTTATGATCAACAAATTTCCGGCAATTATTGTGACTTGCCCACACAGCTCCTTTATAGAGATCCAAAGCATCCCAGAAAGCCTCATCATTCAGGCGGGTCACATCGAGGATCATCCCCAACCGGTCCATCCGGTCCAGCAGATCCCGCCCCATAGCATTCAGTTTACCACTTGAATCTGTTCCGTTGGCATAACGTCCCGGACCATAATGTGCCGGTCCAACCGCACGCAGGCCATAATTATAAGCCCTTTCCACATGCTCTACAGAAACGAAAGAGTCTGCTCCTTCAATACTAAGCACATATCCGATCGGTTTGTGATCATTCGGCTGTCCGTCGTTCCACATATTCAGGTGGGCATCCAGCTCCTCCTTATTCCGGATCATGATCATATGTCCATCCTCTTCCATCGCCTTATACCAGGCCAGTTGTCCTTGTGTCTGAGCCCAGGCCTGTTCCGGAGAATGCCATCCGGGTAATGGGTTATCCGGCGCTACATAACGACCAATCTGGGTAGCCACTACTAACCCCACATTTCCTTTTCTCAATTCCGGGAAAGAGGTCGTAGCCCTACCCCGGTCCGGTTTATCAGTCATCCCCTCTTCCCGGCGGTTTATTTCATGTACGGATTCCCGCAAATCGCGGTTCCATTCGAGTGCATTCATACTCATGTCCAAATGCACATCAACGATCAATGGTTGTTTCATATTTCTCTTTTTAAAGTAGCGACCCACTACTAAACATTAATACATCGGTTCCGTGCCACCACATTCCAGGTTTCCCCGGCTTCGTGGTTACGGACTACATACGCTTTGTCATACAAAGCAACTGTCGGGCAAATATGGACCGGTACTCCATACAAAACACACCCTATCGGATAGGCGTTTATATCCGCTACCTCCAGCACTAAATGCTCTTCACTTTGCGCAACCGGTTCTGCTTCCGGAGCATTCAGAAAATGCACTCTCGGTAACGGATTTTCAGCGGCAACCGATTTATGTCCCAGATCAATACAGATATGATGATCATCCACTACAGAGATCACCCGACTGATCACTAAAGCCGCATAGATAAAAGGAAGATCAGGCAACATATGACTGTATCCCCAATCCCAGAACACAAATGTCCCCGGGCTCCCTTCACAGTGTGGACGGTGGATATGCATCGGAAAAGTGGGCGTTCCCCCCATCACGATCACTAAAGGCTCATCAAACCAGGGTTGGATCTCCCGGAACACCTTTTCTGCTGCCGTAAAAGAGATATCACTGTTTTTCTGCCTTTCCACCGGATCACAATCATGAATGTGCCCGTCATATCCATGTAAACCTATTATCCGGAGATTTTTCATCTGAAGAATCTCCCGGACAAGCCCCGAAGCCTTTTCCGGAGAGATTCCGGTCCGGTCCATTCCCACATTCAAATCAATGAATAGAGGAATAACGACTCCTCTTTTTTCTGCCTGGGCATTCAGATAAAGCGCATTCTCCGGATGATCCACCAGGCAGGAAAAATGAGTTCCCGGATAGGTTTCCATCAAATCGATCAGGCGGTGCAGCTTGGGTCCGACAGGCTGATAAGCCAACAGCACATCAGGAGCACCCGCTATAGCAAGCATTTCGGCTTCCGCAATAGTCGCACATTTAAATTTAGTAATGCCTGACCGGATCATCATCCGGCACACTTCATCCATTTTATTCGTTTTGACATGAGGACGAAGCTTAGAAACATCTCCGGCCATCTCTTTCACCAGACGGATATTTTCTTCTATCCGTTCCGGATAAACCAGCAACGCCGGAGAATCAATCCGGTCTATATTCGTAACCTGATACCATTCCTGCATATTGATAGGGAATTTGGAGGTTCAAAATCCAACAAGTATAAAAATTCAAGGTTCCGGAAGTTCAAAGTTCCATGTGTAGAGTTGAAACCCTGAACTTTGAACCTGTTAATTAATACAATTCAAACAGTGCTTCTATCTCTACCGGGATGTTATCCGGCAAAGAGCCAAAACCTACGGCACTCCGTACCCCTACTCCATTCTCTTCTCCCCACACAGAGGCGAAAAGTTCACTACATCCATTGATGATATAGGGATGTTTTTCAAATTCAGGCGTACAGTTTACCATTCCCAGTACTTTGATCACTCTCTTTACCTGATTCAGGCTACCTAAATTTTCTTTTATTGTAGAAAGCATGGTCAAACCTACCTGACGGGCTGCCAGTTTTCCTTCTTCCTGCGTCAACTCACGGCCAATCCGCCCGATGATTAAGGATTTATCATTCTGAACCGGTCCGTGTCCGGAAAGATATAAATATTTACCATCGATCAGACAAGGTTTATATACCCCCAATGGTTTTGGTGCAGGCGGCAGGGATAAGCCTAATTTTTCAAATTGTTCATCTGCGTTAAACATAGCGTTTTCTTTTAATAAATGATTATATAAATAAACTTAGTATCAATACTCCGGCGAGTCCGGCAACAGAAACAATTGCCTCCATCACAGACCAGGACTTCAAGGTATCTTTTATACTCAGATTAAAGTACTCTTTAAACAGCCAGAATCCGGAATCGTTCACATGGGAGAACATCAGACTTCCTGCTCCCAAAGACAACACCATCAGGTTCGGATTCACATCTGCCTGTGTGACTAACGGCATGATCACTCCGGCAGCAGTCAAAGCCGCCACTGTGGCAGACCCGACACATCCCCGGATAATAGCAGCGATCAGCCAGCCTAAAATAAGCGGGTGCACAGGAAGTTGCTGTAAGGCAACAGCCAGTTGTTCACTGACACCACTATCTTCCATCACCTGTTTGAAGATCCCGGAACCGGCAATGATCAACAGGATCATGGCGATATCCTTCACGGCATCCGTATAAATATCCATCACCTGTTTCATACTTCTTCCCTGACGAATACCCAGTGTGTAGGTAGCAAAGAGGAGAGCGATCAGCATCACCACCGAAGGCGCCCCGATAAAAGAAACAATCGAAGCTGCCCGGGCATTCATATCCGGAAAACAATAAGGGATGACTGTGACAAGGATTAACAGAAAGACGGGCAGGGTCGCACTAATCAGACTGTTCGCTTTACCCGGCGTTCCAAAGGAGGAAACCTCCTCTTTTTGTTCAAAGAGCTTCAACGGTCCTGTCTGTATATTTTTCAATGTTTGTGCAAAAACAGGACCTGCCAGAATAATAGCCGGAATCGCCACACACAGTCCCAGAATTAAAGTAATACCCATATTGGCATTAAACAATCCTACTAACGCTACCGGTGAAGGATGAGGAGGCAGATACCCATGGGTAACAGACAAAGCCGCCAGCATAGGAAGACCGATATAAACAGCCGGCAGCTTATATTTATTCACCACAGAAAAAATAAGAGGTACCAACAAAACAAATCCGATACCATAGAATAAGGGTATCCCGACAATAAACCCGGTCACCATCAACCCCCACTGAATATATTTCGTTCCGAAGAGATCCACCATCACGGAGGCAATCTCCTTGGCCGCTCCACTTTCGGCAACCAACTTTCCTAACATAGCCCCTAAAACGATGATCAGCGTCAGGCTACCCATAATACTACCTACTCCCAAATCAATCGACCGGGGGGAGTTGCTCTAAAGGAATACCCAACGTAATACCTGCAATAATGGAGGTGATCAGGAAAGAGATAAATGCATCTACTTTAAAGTAGGAAATCAGCACGATCAATAAGACTAAACAAAGGATCACAATAATAAAAGTCATTGTTCTTTCAGAATATTAGAATTAATAATGTGTTTTTCTTATCTATAGTTAATCCGGTCCACAAAAGTAAACATTATTTTTTAATTTGTCCCCATAACCGTTCCCGGAAAGCTGTTTTTTTCCTCTATCTGCATGGAGATTCCTAAACTAATCCTCCACAGAACAAAGAAAAAACCATTTATTTTTGTTTCTTTGTATGAGATTAAAAAAAACCGGCGCCCATGAAGTTTTTTGACTTGAATGTAGACTTACCCATTACGGATCCAACCTGGATATTCTTTCTTGTATTGATCATTATCCTTTTTGCCCCGATGCTGCTGAACCGGATCCGGATTCCGCATATTATAGGTATGATCCTGGCAGGAGTCTTGATAGGAGAAGATGGACTGAATATCCTGGTCAGGGATAGCAGTTTTGAATTATTCGGGAAAGTAGGGCTCTATTACATTATGTTTCTCGCAGGTCTGGAGATGGATCTGGAAGATTTCAAACAAAACCGTGTCAAAGGATTGGTTTTTGGTTTACTTACCTTTGCTATTCCCCTTGGACTGGGGATATGGAGTAGTATGGAATTCTTAGGATACGGACTGACCACCTCTGTACTCTTAGCCAGTATGTATTCCTCCCATACCCTGATCACCTATCCGATTGTTAGCCGCTATGGTCTGTCCCGGCTGCGCTGTGTAAGTATAACCGTGGGCGGAACCGCTATCACGGTAGCGTTGGCCCTGTTGATCCTGGCGATCATATCCGGTATATATAAAGGAGAAATCAACCAGGCTTTCTGGATCACGCTGGTCGTTAAAGTTTCTCTGGTGACCTTTTCCTTAGTCTATTTTATGCCACGGATCGGCAGATGGTTCTTCCGGATCTATGACGACAATATCATGCAGTTTATTTTCGTTCTGGCCATGGTCTTTCTGGGAGGAGGACTATTTGAATGGGCCGGCATGGAAGGGATATTAGGGGCATTTCTGGTCGGATTGGTACTCAACCGGTTAATCCCGAACCTTTCTCCGCTTATGAACCGATTAGAATTTGTAGGAAACGCCCTGTTCATTCCCTATTTCCTGATCGGTGTCGGAATGATCATCGACCTTCGTTCCCTGTTCACCGGAGGAGAAGCCTTACGGGTAGCGATCGTCATGACCATTGTGGCCACGCTGAGTAAATGGCTGGCAGCCTGGAGCACACAGAAGATCTTCCGTATGTACAAAGAAGAACGCGGACTCATGTTCGGTCTTAGTAATGCACAGGCGGCAGCAACCTTAGCAGCTGTACTGATCGGAAACAAAATAGAGATCTCTCCTGGCGTACTCCTTTTAAATGATGATGTACTAAACGGCACCATTGTCATGATCCTGTTCACCTGTATCATCAGCTCTTTTGCGACAGAACGGGCAGCACAAAAACTGGCACTGAATGAGGAGTTGGACAATCTGTCTGAGAAATCAAAAGAAGAAGAAAAGATTCTGATTCCTGTTGCCAATCCGGAAACGATTGAAGACCTGGTCGGCATGGCCTTGTTGATGAAAAATCCGGCCAAAAAAGATGGGATGGTTGCGATCAGCATCATCAATGATAACAATGATACCGATGCCGGAAAGGCCCGGAGTACCCGTTATCTGGAACAAACAGTCAAAGTGGCGGCAGCAGCAGATGTATCCGTAGATACGGCGATCCGTTACGATGTAAACATTGCCTCCGGGATCATTCATAGTCTCAAAGAATACAATGCCACCGAAGTGGTAATCGGTCTCCACCGGAAAGCCAAACTGGTAGATACCTTTTTAGGAACCATGACCGAGAATCTGTTAAAAGGGATCTACCGGCAGGTGATCATCGTAAAACCCCTTATGCCGGTCAATACATTAAGAAAAATCATTGTGGCCGTGCCTCCCAAAGCTGAATTCGAAGACGGTTTCCTGAAATGGGTGGAAAGAGTTTGCCGGATGGGACGCCAATTGGGTTGCCGTGTACATTTCTTTGCCCATCCGGATACCATATTATATATCAAAGATTATATAAACAAAAAATATTCCAGCCTGCGCAGTGAATATTCCGAGATGGAGAATTGGGATGACCTGCTGATCATATCCAACAAGGTCAACTATGATCATCTGTTAGTCATCGTAACCGCCCGTAAAGGTTATTTGTCTTATGATAAATCCTTCGAACGGTTACCTTCCCAGACTACCAAATACTTTAGCAATAATAGCCTGATGGTCATCTATCCCGAACAACATGGGGATCCGGAAGAAATCGTGACCTTCTCCAATCCATGGCTCAGGAATGAATCCCAAACCTATGACCGCTGGGGGAACTGGTTCACCAAATGGTTCAAAAAGAAACAAAAAAAGGAATCCTGACCGGATTCCTTTTTTTATGTTGCGGAGGCAAGACTCGAACTTACGACCTTTGGGTTATGAGCCCAACGAGCTACCACTGCTCCACTCCGCGATATAGTACAATTGTTTCCCAATTGCGATGCAAAGGTACAACTATTATTTTATACTTCCAAATAGAATAGGAGTAGTAAAGGGTCAAAACAGTAGAGATCGTTCTTTCCCCTTGACTTGGGGTGTATCTATTGCATACAAACTCATCATCTCCACTACTGTTTTAAATCCCTTTACTACAATATCTTATTACTTAATTTCAATTGTTTTCTTTTTATCTTCCGGTGCTTTTTCCATTTTGGGTAAAATAATATCCAAAACTCCATTTTTTTTGTACAGCTTCTATTTTATCCGTATCAATATTCTCCGGAAGAGAGAAACTACGATAAAAAGAAGAAGAACGGAATTCCTGGCGCAGGACCTTATCCTTATCCTCTCCCCCTTCATTCCTCATCTCTTTCTTACCGGATATCGTCAGAATATCATTGTCTACCTTCACCTGGATCTCTCCTTTATCATATCCGGCAGCAGATATTTCTAATTTAAACTCCTTATCATTTTCCTTTACATTCACTGCCGGCAGATCCGCCTCTGTGAAATTGCCAAAGAAATCATTATTCCAGTACCGATTAAAGAAAGACGGGAATGTCCCGTTATCCTTATCATTTCTCCGCATCAGATTAGCCATAAATCTTTCCTTTCCGTTTTAGTTAATACTTTTTGGTTTACTTTTTAGTACTCCTCAAACATCCCCCTGTTGAAATTTGTTCAGTAAGCATATCTTAAACATTGTGAGAGAAGATTTAAATTACGAATAAGAAAAATCTCATAACTTACATTAACTGTTATATATTTGTACGATAAGAAATAGAAAAGATGAATCAGGCACAGGAAACACCTCAATCCATTAATTACACAGTCCTTTTTATTATATGTATGGCCTCTTCCTTAGTCCCTTTCACAGGATCGGCACTGAATCTGGCCCTCCCTTATATAAATAAGTCGTTATCGCTGGATGTAGTGACTTCCGGCTGGATCCCGACAGCCTATATCCTGTCTACAGCCATATTCCAGGTTCCCTTCGCCAGGATCGCTGATATGATCGGGCGGAAAAAGATCTTTTTAACCGGTGTGATGACTTTTACGATCTTCTCCCTGTTAAGTGGATTTGCCCAGTCGGGGCTTACACTGATTATTTATCGCTTTTTTGCCGGCTTCGGTAGCGCCATGATGTTTGGGACCAGTATTGCTATCCTGACCGCTTCTATGCCATCCGCTAAACGGGGACAAGTGCTCGGGATCAATACGGCAGTCGTCTATGCCTCTTTAGCGACAGGTCCGCTGTTAGGAGGTATGCTGACTCAGTATTTTAACTGGCATAGTATCTTTTTGGTATCTGCCGGGATCGGATTAGTTGTATTTATAGGTGCCCTGATCACCATTAAAGAAGAATGGAAAGAAGAACAGAAAACCACTTTCGATACGGTGGGAGCGATCTTATATGCCACTGGGTTATTAGCCCTGATCTATGGATTCACTGAACTACCGAAGTGGGAAAGTGTAGTTCTTATTATCATAGGCAGTCTGCTGTTAACCGGATTTGCTTTCTATGAACAAAGGCATACCTATCCGGTTTTCAATATTCATCTGTTCCTCTCTAACCGGGTATTCAAATTATCTTCTATTTCCGCACTGATCAATTACTCCGCCACTTCAGCCATCGCTTTTATGCTGAGCCTATACTTACAATATGTACGTGGATTGACACCCCAGGATGCCGGCTTTATTCTAATCTCCCAGTCAGTCGTTCAATCTGTTGTCTCGATCGTTTCCGGCAGATTATCCGACAGGTTTTCGCCGACTCTGTTAGCTACCTCCGGTATGGGAATTATTGCCGCGGGATTAGCAGGTCTCTGTTTTCTACACGAGAACACCTCCTACATTTATCTGGTCGGATTACTGATGATCCTCGGACTGGGGTTCGGGACTTTCCCCTCCCCTAACACTAATATCATCATGAGCTCAGTAGAGAAAAAAGATTACAGCATGGCATCCGCCACCACCGGCACCATGCGCCTGACCGGACAAGCCTTCAGTATGGGTCTCGCGATCATGGCCATTTCGATATATGTAGGAAACATTCAGCTCTCTCCCGATGCACATACCCAACTCATGTCCAGCATGCGACTGACGTTTAGTATTTGTAGTGGGTTGTGTTTGGTTGGGGTGTATATGTCTTCTGTGCGGGGGAGGTAACCAACCATTCTAATAAAAAACGTTTCAACCCATATATTTTCTTTTTGCTATTTCACTCTTATAATATCGATCCAGAAAATCATAGACTACCAGTTCGTGAATACGGTTTTTATTGATAAATAACCGGTTCATACTCATATGCATAAAACTCCAAAGTAATTCATTGAGCCGTATAGTAGTAACTCTTTCTTTAAAGAGGGGAGCTAATTTCAGGAAATTAGTAAATCGTTGTGACAAGATCTTTTTATACTTCATCAATAGTTCATTCTCTCCCTGTTCTTTCATCACTTGTTCAATCACCTTCCTATAGATTCTGTATTTCTCATTTAACTGGCCACTATACGGTTGATTTATCATCTGGAATTCCTCTTTATAAGCCAATGCAATTGAACTCATACAATCCGACTTTTGTACAATATCCAGTTGAAAAGCTTCCAGCATTCCGTCAATCAACAGTAAAGCCAGTTGCCAGCGCACCACTTCCCGGTCTTCTTCTCCCTGCAATCCTGAAATAAGATTAGCAATAGCATGGCTATCCACACTAAAAAGAGATTCTGACAGATCTATAGTTTCAGCACCATAACGTTCTATTTCCTGTTCATAGGTATCTATTTGAACTTTATAGATCAGATCAGTATATTTTCTTTTGGAAATAGATTGATAGATATATTCCATCACAGCATACTGGTCTTTTCGATCCGGAGTATAAAAACGTACCCGCAGATGAAACTCCGGATCTGCATATCGTAAGAAAAACCATCGGGAGATCAACTTCTCTCTCTCCATTTTCCGGACCACCGGAAGCAGAAGATCCTTTACGAGTTGTTCTATACCTTTCTCGCCTGCATATATTTTATAATAAACCCAATGATCACCGGGATAATAACGTCTTTTCCTGTTCATAGATCTTCTTTATAAAAAGAGATTAATACTTCGTTATTATAACCACCATCTTCACCCTTTACCACAGAATTTTGTGAAGTAATAATAAACTCCTCCAAAATGGTCTCTTTTACCTTTTTCAAATCAAACATAAAATCTTTCACATCTAATGGCCGGGAAAAGTCAACATAATACCGGGTACCCTTTCCTATAACCAGCACCTTTAATGGAATCTTTCTTTTCTTTCTCCACGCTTCCAGAGTTGTTCCAGAAGTTTGTTGGAAAAAATCTTTTATTTCCTCATAAGTAACTTTCCATTTGGCCAAAGACAAAATACAGTTTTTATATACTATGCGGGGAGTATAAGAGGTATATTTTAAGAAAGCAATAAAATTAACTCCCCAGGCAGTCTCTCCCTGATATTGCATATCTCCCAGAAACCGATATGCCGGAATAGTACCGTTATCATACACATGCGCATTGGCCATACGGGGTATGACATATTTATTTCTTTTTTTTGAACGCAACCGGATTTTTCCATTCCGGAGGCTAATATACAGATCTGATAATAAAACCTGGTCTTTCGCAGGTAATGAAGATTGAGTTACAACCGGAATTTCAAAATTTCTGGTCACCGGCCTTAACGTAACATTTCCAACCCGCAGATCAGGAAGATGCACAATTTCCGCATATATCACATCTTTTGTATTACCTGCCTCATCTTTCTTAATAATTTCTCTTAAATGCGTTTCTACAACCGGATCCAGAGCACAGAACCGACCTACCATATTTTCTCCGTTTATGCAAAAAGGTGAATGCATGATGATCTGCTCTTTTCCTAATTCATCATAACATAATGAACCCTGGATAGTAAATATATCCGGTAATTTTTTATTCCTGCTTTCAAAGGGTTCAAAATCCTTCTCCTTTACCTTCACGATCTTTTCCCCCTCCGAAACAGCCTGTAATATTTTTTTAATAACTCTCTTTCATAAGCAGTTAAGAAAGGTTCCGGATTTCCTTCCTCTTTAAAAGAAAGATCATCTATCAAGGTATTTTCTCCGATTGTTTGAGCGACTAAATCATATCCTATGCCTACATCAGGATCCAGCACTTTTAACAAGGGGACCTCCTGTGTTTCATAACGGGCAGAAAATCTCTTTTTAAAGTGATCCATCCGGGAATGAACAGCCGACTCTTCTACTTTCCAGAAGAAAGTAAAAACGGCTAACAGGTTATTCAAAGCAGATGATCGCAGGATATTATTTTTCAACGGAATAAATGTATCTGTCTGAAAGAAAAACTTCTTCTGGTAAGGAACCGGTAATTTTTCCGCCATCTCATAGGAAGCCTTATAAAGGGAAGAATCCTTATGACAATAAGAATGATTGATTTTTTTATCAGATCTCCCAATGCTCTAAGAAATTTATTTATCTCCCCTGTCCCATGTATACCCTCTATATTTCTGATCAGTGTATTCAAAAAATCCGGATCAGTAGCAGAAGGTTCAATTGCATTTACAAGAAGCTGATTATCAATAAGCTCATGCAAAAAATAATTGATTTCCTCTCCCGAAAAATCCTCTTCTGCCAGCAGAGCATATAAGGTATGGAAAGAAGCTCCTTCCTTACAGGTTTTTAATACCATCCGGATATAAGGATTCATTTCCACGGAACTCAGGTTATATACCCGCATATTATTTTCATATTCATACGTATAATACCGGATTTTTCCAGCTACCGTATAAATACTATCATTAGGATAAAACAACGAACTTTCCCGAAGGGTATGGTCTTTACAAAGATATTCAATCAATGTGCATATATAATGCATATCCGGACGGGTCACCCGTTTATAACCAGCCCGCTCCACCAGCTTTAGGGAGGTCTCCGCTCCCAACTCACCAACCGAACAACCGGCAAACAAACCGAAAGGAGTGGCACGTGTACAAAGTCTTTTATAATATTTATAGAGAGAAAAAATCACTTTATCCGTTCTCTCTTTTTTTCAAAGGCTAATTCATATAATTCCGGAGAAGCCTGAAATAAGGCGTCTGCAAAAAACAGATCTTCCGTGTAATGATCTTTATCAAAGTGGTCCAGTTTATCCAATGGATAACACGGAGTCCGTAAAATAAAAGTTGGAAAGGGTTTATAATGTAACATAGGGTCTTCAGCTTATTAAAAATATGGTATCCCATGCAGGATCTACTTTATAATAAATACAGGCCAGTGTTAAGGCAATTCCCGGAGAACCGGTCAGCAGATTGTCATCCTCTTCAAACTCATTTTCCGGGTCTGTATAAAGTGCCACTGCTTCTTTAATCCAATAGAGAGCCTCCTGATAGAATCGTTCGTTCTCCGTATTCAGATACATCCGGTAATAAATAAGAGCCACTCCCGCTGCCCCATGGCAAATAAACCCGTTATTCATCCCCCGTTCCTCTACAGATCTCCTGTTGAAAGAGTGATAAAAGATTGAATTACTTTTCTCTATCCAAGCTTGGTTATCCATCATTTTCCCGGCATAATATAAAGCTAATCCAACCCCCAGATCTCCATGGCACCACCCTAAATAACTATCTTTCCGGTTTTTCCGTACCAAAGAAGAATGAGGATATAGCGAATATTCCCCCTCTAATTCCTGAGTCAATATATAATTCACAGCCCCTGTTATTAAAAACTCACAAGCGGGCCGGAAAGCCTCATCTTTCGCTATTTTGGTCAACAGGATCACGATGGCACTCATCCCATGAGAAAGGGAAATATCCGGAAAAAGCCCCTCTTTTTCCTTATGATTCCAGTAAAAAGTATCTTTATCCGTATAGATAGCAGCTACTTGCAGAGAATCCAGATACTGAGAAATGAGTTTATCTTTTAAGGGAACATTTTCCCTTTGCAGATAGTAATATAATATACCGGTTGATCCATGCAGAAAATCATAGTTTTTCTCCTGCAGATACATCAAAAAAGCCTCTTCCAGATATTCGTCAAAACAGTCTAACATTTCTTCGTTGGAAGGATCAATAAAATTCCGGGATACCAAATAATGAACACCCCAGGAAAATCCGGCCACACCGGAACAATAGGTTGGAATATAAATTCGTTTATCAAACTTCTCCAAAGCTTTCTCCAGATAATAAAAAGCTATATCTTCCTGGCTATTTTTTATAATTTTAGAGATTTCATAATAGAATAGTGAGGTACCGGCATATCCAATCAAAACACTTTCATTATATAAGAGAAACTCTCTGGAACAGATATCTTTAATAAATTTATTCACTTCAGTAAGTGTAAATTCAGGTTGTATGCTCATTCTTTTTTATGTTAAGTCAGAAATCAATTAAATACTAAAGTATGGACAAAAGTCCGGAAAGTATAAATATTAAAAAACATGTATTAAACAAACCAAAGTTAATATAAAATAAAAAACAAACAAATATT
>JAJQEE010000143.1 GCA_021201865.1 Tannerellaceae bacterium
GAATAAAGGGTTTGTCCCTGAAATTGATAAATATTCCGGACCCGTAGCTGATCCTCTTCCGGAACGGACCGGGTCATCTCTTCTACGGAAGGTAGAGAGGAGGGGAGAGTCTCCATTTTTGCATACTTCTGTTCTTTGGTCACATTCGGAAAAGAGTGATAAATCAGTACCAATCCCGTAATAAACCACATCAAGAGAAATAAACAGATCATTATTCCTAACCAGCGATGCAATGAAAATAAAAAGAAACGTATCCTATTCATACATTTATTTCTCTCTTTGGGAAACCAGTTTGTTAAATAATTTAATAATGAGGGAGATATTTCAGAGAAAGTCTGCCGTGCTTCCCGGGTAGGCGGGCGACACGACAGACTTTGTTTATAGCTTCAAATATTAATCTTCCAATACTAAAATACGTTCGAAAGCGTATCCCTGGCGGATGGTTAGTCCTTTTTCAAGGTTACCGGAAGCAATATCATAAATATAAACCGCAGGTTCTTCTGTTTCCGGATAAACACCTATATACGCTTTATTATCTATGATCACAGAACGTTGTGAAAATGTTCCGCTACAGAAAGGAAGTCCATTGATAATTTGGGGAATTGCACCATTTTTTAAATCCAGAATAGCATAATAACAATTAAAGAAACTGCCCCAATTAGGTGCACCTGTTACTACAGGGTCCTGAAAATAGATAAGTGCTTTTGAATCATCCAGATTACTTGCCACCACAATTTTGCTATCTGTGTCAATCGCAAAATCAGGATCAAACTCCATGGCTCCGCTTTTTATACGCAAGAGTGTTCCACTTTGTTGGGTACTGGATGTTGCATCCGGAAGGGGATTACTGCAAGCCAGATAATAATCTCCATTGGAAGTGAAAAATGATTTTTCCTGTAATAATTCACCAAAAGCTGTACCTGCCATAAAGGAAGCACGTTCTTCCTTCACGATCTTTTTAGTAGACATATCAGCTGGATCTATGAATGCCATATAGAAATGGTTACGAGAGGAGGTGGGATTATATAAGTAGGAATATAAGATCATTCCATCTGCTTTCCGGTATACAGCAATACCGGATGTACTAAATGTTTCTTTGGCATCTGCATCAGGGGCGGGTAAATCTAACTCCCCTTCGCCGATAATGGTCATGGATTCAGTATCCACTTTTACCCATAGCACTTTACTGGAATCCCCATTTGAACCTATCAGGACTAAGATCTTATCATCCAGCCACGCATGTGTATGGCGACGGTCTTTCAGGGTAGTGAAAGGGAATTCCGCCACCACCTCAATCTCATTTTCAAGGATACGGTATTTTCCAAAGCGGGTTCCATCGGCCCTGATCTGATAATAATATTTACCTTTCACAATGGTTTCCCTGTGTAGTAGTTCGGTTACATCTACTCCTTCATTGATGAAATCTATCTCTCCTTGTGTCAGGTCTGTTACACTTCTTACCAGATAAGCATCGGAAGAGGTCATACTCCCGCCACCCATGGAAACCCAAAGGTCAAAATGAGTGGTTACCTGTGCGTCTGGCTTATCCGGGTTATCAGGTTTTCCTGGATCCGGATCATCATCCGAACATGCGACAAAAGAAAGGGTAGCGAATACCATCAAAAAAGCCCATAAGTAAAATTTCATTTTCTTCATTGTACCAAATATTAATTAGTGAATAAAAAGACGGAATTTGCAGAAGAAGGAACGGCCTGGCTTCTGTAATTTGTAATTGTCATGCAACCGGCGGTTTGTCAGATTGTTACATTCTACCGAAATATTATACTTCTCATTTTTCATAGAATAAGAGAATGCCAGGTTATGGGCATGCTGAGTAGGGATCGTAGCCTTACTCTTCAGACTTCCATATCCTTCCCACGTAAGGAAAAACCAGTGTACATACTGATAATAATAGCTCAGGCGCAAACGGGTGTCTTTCTGTAGCAGATTATGCCTGGAAAGAGTGGCTTCTACATTACTATACAGCCAGGGTTGATTCGGTATTTTATTATTATAGGTAATCTGAGGAGTACCGTCCTGATAGAATTCCGTTTTACTACGGGCATCCTGATAACTACAATTGGTGATTAGCTGGAACAAATCGCTGTATTCATATTTTACTTCCGATTCCATTCCCTTTATCGTTACATTTTCCACATTCGAATATTGTGCCAGTCCATCTGATTCGGATAGTACCAGATGGATGAAATCCCGGACTTTCCGGACAAAGAATCCGGCTTCATAGTAAAGTCTGTGGTTTGGTTGTGGCTGCCAGGTACCGAAAAGGCCGGAATTGTAATTATCACTGTTCTCCGGGTTCAGGGTGAAATTCGGATGTATCGTAGTCCCGTTTCCCAGAAATTCGTTTGCAAGCGGCAGACGGACACTGTGTTCATAGGATCCTTTGATAGAGAAAATATCATGGAGAAGATACCGTAGTCCAGCTCCATAACCTGTGTAATGGGTAGTGGAGGAGCCCAGTTCTTCCCGTGCCCCCGTGATCCAGTAAAGATCTTGCTGCCGGACCTCCAGACGATTGATATAGTGTTTAACGAAAAAAGAATTATTTAATCTGTTGTCAAAGAAATTTTGAGAATAGGAAAGTCCGGTGATATGTTTGGTCAGTACATCTTTGGATGGTTCGAATTCGGTGTCAATCTCGTCCCAGCGGTCATTCCGGATACTGTTTAACAGATAGTTCAGGTTAAATGTATGTTGTGGATGCAAAGCATAATCAAAGTTGGTCCGGACGACGGTCAGCGGCCGTTTATAGTTCCGGATCATTTGGCCCCGTTTCAGTATCTCATTCCGGTAGGTCTCTGTAAATGTACCATCCCATGCATAACTACGGTAGGCTGAGTCGATGGTAATGGAATGATCCCTTGTATGGGATAGAGACAGGTTCATATCCAGTTTTTCGATGAAAAGATCTCTCTTCCGGTATTGGGCAGACATGTTCAGAGATTCCCGTTCCCGGCGTGCCTCTCCGTAGACAATCGTTTGTACATTACCGGTTTGTATTTCTTTATTCTGTTTAGACCAGGTTGCAGACACCAGCAATACATCCGCCCAGCGGCGATTCACAAATCCGGCCTCCAGTTGGGCAATGAAAGAAAAATAATCATCATGAAAACGTTTGACATCCTTCTCTATATATTTTCTTTGTTCTTCATCCCAAACTTCCATATTCCGCATGGTGTAGTCATTTTGGGAATAGTTCAACCCGATAACCGGACGTACCACAAAACCGGTTTTAGTATCCACAAACTGAGCATTCAGATCAAATTTGTGGGTATGGAATGAACCAGTTCCATAGGATATATCCAGATAATTCCTTTTCTCCTGTTTGGTAATAATGTTAATCGCACCACCCAGGGCATCTGAGCCCAGATAAGTAGGAACGACTCCTTTATAGATCTCAATACGATCCACTATGTTGGTGGGGAGGTTTGCCAGTGTGATTCCACCACCCATGGCAGAAAGGGGAACACCATCAATAAAGTACCGCACCGAGTTACCTGAGAGTCCGTTGATCGATAGTTTGAAATCAGAACCGACTCCTCCTTCCTCCCGGATCCGGACACTGGTAGTGCGGTTCACGATATGACTTAGACTGGCAGAGGTATTGACTAAGGATTTGATATCCACTGCACTGACGTTGAATACTCCTTCGCGGGTTTCCTGGGTTTTGGTTTTACCATATACATCCACACCTTGTAGGGAGATGATCTTTTCTTTTAATATGAAATGAAGTATTTGGTTATTACGCAGGTCCACTTCCATTTTTACAGGTTCGTATCCAACGGAAGAGGCAACAACTGTTCTTTTACCGGCAGGAGCTTCTAATGAATAGTGCCCTTTTTCATCTGTATATGTCCCGGTGGCTGTTCCTTCGAGGGCTATCGTTGCCGGATAGACAGGTTCACCACTACTGTTCTTCACCTCCCCGGACAAAGTCACTTTTTGTTGTGCAGATACAGTCAATGGGTACAGGGTCAGGAATAAGATCAACCACACGCAAGGACATAAAATCGTCCGGATACAGCATACCCCTACCAGTAGCAGTATTTGTTTTTTCATTAAGAAATAAGAGATAAATACGTTAATAATCTTATTCCTGACCCCGGGAATAATTTATACTTATAACGTCTGGCAGGTTTCCTGACTCGCTCTTCTTCCGATCCGCCTTCCCGGCTCTGAAAAGCCAGTGGCAAAAAGTAATGCCGGAAGATTACATAGAGCTTACAGTAGCGGGCACTGTTCCGGATTCACACCGGATTCCCTTTTATGCAGGAGGTGAACACCTCACTACATCACCAAAGCGAGTGCAAAGATAGAGGAAAGTTTTTAATAAATGTTTTTTATGAATAGAATTTCACAAGTAGAAAGATAAGTTTAGAGGATTTACATTAAATTCCATCTGGAATGAGACAGATGCAGGTCTGTAACTATGCCAAAACGTACTCTTTTTTCTTTGTAGCAGGAGGTGACTAATCCCGGGAGTGCAGAAAAGAGGACTCCTCTACAGGAGCGTTTCAGGAAAATTCGCCGGTTCATGAGTTAGATGATTTAGAGGTGGGGTTCAGATCCGGAGTCAGACGCACCAGATAGTCGTAATGTTCTCCCTCCTGTATGAGTTGTGCTTTGAAGCCATTCTCCGAAGCATACAGACTGAGGGTCATGAAGTCAATATATAGCCAGTCAAATGGTTCTCCTTCGATCTGTTTATATTTCATCCGGAAATCAATCTCTCCATAATAATCTCCTGCCAGATCGATCAGATAGCTTCCATCCTCTTCTTCAAACAGAAAACGGAGATCGCTGGAATCCATCAGCACAGCTCCACCGGGAGCCAGCAAGAGCTTCATCTTCCGGAAAAAGGCCGGCATATGTTCCAGCTTCCCGATAATCCCTGAACCATTCATTAACATCAGGATGGTGTCGAATGGCCCGGTGAACTGTTCATCAAACAAATTGACCAACCGGACATCCTTTATTCCCTGTTGTTTCATGATATCAACTGATAGGGAAGAGATATCAATTGCACAAACCTCTTTCCCTGCTGCCTGCAGCGCAAGTGAATGGCAACCGCTTCCGGCTCCTACATCTAGTATCCGGCCTGACGCCATTTCAATCGCTGTTTTTTCAAGCTCCGGAAATTCTTCGAACGGACGGAAAAGCTGTGTAACCGGAATTTCATCTTCATCAAACCGGGAAGAAAAAACACGCAGTTTACCTGCTTTACCCTGTTTATAATAGTCGGAAATTGCATGCCCCATCGGGTCTTTAGCGGGAGAGATCAATCCTATATACATTCTTATTTAATCATTCTGATAACAGGATGTAAAGATACACTTTTTAGAAAAGGGAACAAATATACCGTCATGATCGGTATGTATGCCTCTTCCAATGGCCAACCCACTATAGCAAAAGCCTATTTTGACTGGTTTGACTACGCGGTGGAGGAGTAGGCACTTCAGATATAATATTCAATGGTATCTATCAATCCAGCCCGAAGGGTATATTTGGTCGCATCATGAATATTTCTGACTTCCAGTTTACGAAAGATATTCTTTTTGTGAGTAATGATTGTATACACGCTAGAATTTCTTTCGTAAGCGATCTCTTTGGCAGACTTCCCGGTCGCAATCAGTTTAAGGACTTCGGTCTCCGTCGGAGTAAGAGCCTCTTTGCACTGTTTCGTCTCTTTACGGAAATGCATGAGCAGGCGAATGATCGGATTGCAAATGAAATTCTCTTTTTTGAGAGCATATTTCAGGGCTAACAAGATCTCATTTGCTTCACACTTTTTGAGTACGAAACTGAAATGCTGGTTTGTGCAGTAGTTAGAGAGGATATTTTCACTCATCTCTTCACTGAAAATGATCCATTGCACCTGAGGATAGGTTATATGTAGCTGTTTCAGTACTCTTTCATCCATAAAGGGAGAGAGAGCCAGATCCGTAATAACAATAGACTCCGGAAACTGTTGTAGCAGAACTTCCAGTTTAGTGCAGGAGTTTAACTCTTCTATAATCTCTCCGGCCGGGCACACCTCTTTGATAAGATGAGATATTCCTATTCGTGAAATGTCCTGGTGATCTGATAGAATGAATGTTTTCATAGGAGAATTTTATAGATTGATTAACGGTGTAAACCACATTCTTTATGTTCCGGATTTTCCCACCACCAACGGCCAGCCCGTATATCATCTCCGGGCTGGATCGCACGGGTACAGGGTTGACAGCCAATACTGGGATATCCTTTTTCATGTAAAATATTATAAGGAACCTGATGGGCACGGATGTAATCCCATACTTCCTGTTCTGAGAAATGGATCAGGGGATTCAATTTAATAAGGTTGTTTTTACTGTCCCATTCCACCATTTGTAATTGCTGGCGGGTCACTCCCTGACTATTCCGTAATCCACAGATCCATACTTCCAGATCTTTGAACGCCCGTTTAAGAGGCTCCAGCTTCCTAATCTGGCAACAACTTTTACGTTGTTCGATGGAGTAGTAGAAGCCGTTCATTCCGTTTTCACGGACATAGTGTTCCACTTTTTCCGCTTCCGGAAAGAACACCCGGATCCGGATACCATATGTACTGTTTGTCCGGTCGATCAGGCGGTAGGTTTCCGGAAACAGTCTTCCCGTATCCAATGTAAAGACAGACGCCTGAGGATCGAGCTTCACGATCATATCGGTTAAAACCTGATCTTCCAGACCCAGGCTGGATGCCAGGGCGATCTTCCCTTTAAACTCTTTTAGAAAAAAGAGGAGTACTTCCTCAGGACTGCTATGAAGGAACAACGTATTTAATTGTTCGGCTAATTCTTTTGTTACCATTTCTTTTACCTTTCTTTTCTTGTGTGAATCACTTCTCCTACTAACATGATCAACGGAGTGGGATATTTCACTTCCTCCGTTTTCAACCGGGATAAAGTGGTGATAAACTCCTGCTGGTCCGGAAGAGAGACATTATACATTAATAGAACGGGAGTTTCACTTCTCCTGCCTGCAGATAATAATTCTTGGGCAATCCGCGGCAGGTTATTTGCTCCCATATAGTAGACTAACGTGTCGGCATCCGGAGTCTGTAGCTTTGAGGAATGCCCGGAGACAAATGCGACTGATGATGCAATACCCCGGCGGGTCAGGCTGATCTTTGACGTGGCGGAGAGAGCACAGGCGGTAGTGACTCCGGGTATGACTTCCACTTTCACCTGATGACTTTCGAGGAAATGAACCTCTTCACCTCCATGCGCAAAGATCATCGGATCTCCTCCTTTAACCCGTACCACATTCTTTCCAGCTATGGCAGCTTGCAGTAACAGTTGGTTGATCTCCTCCTGCTCTTTGGAATGGTCTCCGGCACGCTTTCCTACATAGACCAGTTCTATCTGCAAAGATTTCAGATAGGCTATATTCACGAGATGATCGTAAAATATAATGTCGGCATGCTGTAACGCTTTTTGGCCGGCAACTGTTAGTAGTTCCGGATCTCCGGGACCAAACCCTACGAGGGTTACTTTGCCGTAGTTGTTGTCTGTTGTTTCTGTTATTTGTATCATCATCCGTTGTGCTGTTAAATGTTTATATTCAGAACTCCGTTGTCAATCAGTTCCTGTATCCTGTTCCGTATGGCGATCGCTCTCTTCACCTCTTTTCCGTCCGTTGCTACGGAGATCGTCAGGTTTTCTTTCCTGCAGATCGCCGGCGAGGTGAAATCACATAGTTCCGGGGCATCACAGACACTGGCCAGGATCCCTGCTTCATTGGCATCCTGTTTGATCTGTTGATTCAGTTCCCGGTTGTCTGTACATACATATATCAGGTGATAGTTTTGTAGATCTTTTTTCTCATATGTTTTCCGGATAAAGGTGAACTCCCACTCCCTGAAATCTTTCCGCCATGCAGGAGCCAGGATCGTGATCTCTCCGGTAAAGCGGGCCAATATAGTGGCCTTATGGAAAGCCACCTTTCCTCCTCCTATGATCAGGATCTTTTTATTCCTGATGGAAATATTGACCGGTAAGAAATTCATATTTTGTTTATATGTATAGGGTTAAAAGAGTTGACTGATTGCTTCTGCCTGTTTACTTATTTTTCCTGTTTGCTCCGAAGATCTCCGTTGCTCCCCAGTCAAAATAGTAATTCTTATCTTCTTCAAACGTTGGGATAGGAACGAAAGCCTTAAGCAGTTCTTCCAGGTCCGCTACACCCTCTTTTCCCAGGTAGGTACGGAAGGAAGGGTAATCTTTTTTCTTTTCCAGATATTTCTCCAATAGTCCGGCACAAAGATCCGGAAGATCTTTCGCACTGATCACTCCTACAGCTTTCCCCAGTTGATGGTCTCCCTCTGTTTTTGCATATACCGTATAGGCGGGGTAGGCTTTGTCACCCCGGGCGACTCTCCCGGAAAAACCAATCTCTGACCAGACCTGTTGGGCGCAGGAATTGATACAGCCGGAAATGTTGATACGGATAGTCTCTATGTCATCCAGGGAAAGTCCACTTTCGATCAGTTTTCTACGAACTGCTTTGGCAGCTCCCTGGGAAGAACAGGTCCCTAAACGGCAGGTATCCGCTCCCGTACAGGAGATGATATCATTGCAAAGCCGGGGAAGTTCGGTTTCAAATCCTAATTCCCGGAAAAGCAGCCAAACGTTCGGCAGATAATTCCCCGGAATATTCCGGAGCTGTATGTGCTGACGGGTGGTAAAACGGATCACATCCTCTCCGAAACCGGAAACAAAACCGGCCAGCTTCCGGAGCGTTTCCGGAGTAATGGTTCCCTGTGGAATAGGTAAGAGAACTGCATATAATCCCTGCTGTTTCTGTGAAATTGCATATCTTTTTTTCCATCTTTCAAAAGTGGAAGTATAATCCGGAAGAACCGGTTTCTCTTTTGGTATAAGAGATTGAAACCGGATTTCTGAAGGAGTATACGGAAATTTGTTTTCCGCTTTTACCTGTTCTGCATATTGCCGGATGAGCCGGATCGTTTCCTCTTCTCCCAACCGGTAGAAGATATGCCGTATACGGGCAGAATGACGGTTTTTCCGGTCACCGTGTTCAGAGAAGAAGCGTTTAACTGCATAGGCGATATGTAACAGCTCCTCTTCCGGAATGAACTCATAGATCAGCCATCCGGTAGTGGGTTTGGAAGCAACCGATCCTCCTACATATACTTTAAATCCTTTTTTCCCGTCTACGATACGGGGAATGAATCCCAGATCATTGATGAGCGCATAGTCTGCTTTTTCTTCCGATATGTCAAATGCTATTTTCAGTTTACGCGGCAACGTAAAAGAGTCCTCCTGGGCAATCAGGAAAGAGGTCAGATCAACGGCATAAGGATAGACATCAAACACCTCGTCCGTATCAATTCCGGCACGGATATCCACCAGGATATTCCGTACGGTGTTTCCGCCGCCTCCTTTACTGCTTAACCCGAGACGTTCCATCGCTTCTAATATCGGTTTCACCCAGGGCAGGGTAACATAATGAAACTGGATTTCCTGCCGGGTGGTGATATGGAAATAGGACACTTCAGCCTCTTGGGCGATCTCTGCCAATCCTTGTAGCTGGGCAGGTGAAATATAGCCTCCTACGCAACGGACCCGGACCAGGTAGGTTTTATCCTTCCGCTGTTCATAGATTCCCATAGGAGTGCGGGCTGCTTTAAAACTGTCTTCGTCTAATCTGCCTTCTCCATATTCCCGGATAGCAGACTGGAGCTGATTGATATCCTCTGTATGAGTATGTGGTATAGTATACATGATGTTGTGTTTAATGATCAATGATGGGACAAAGGTAGAGTAGGAGGTGATTGCCGGAAATACCATAGTTGTGGTATTTATTCCTACCCTCCCGGAACGCTACTAATAAAATAATTGCTTTGCCACGTGAACAAATGCAACCCTTTTTCTTGTTTTATATCTACCTTATTTACCTCTTTATGAAGAAGCGGGGAATATCCTGATCAGCGACCGAAAGTGAGCTCTTTTATTTAATACTTTGTTTTAATTAATTTTAATAGTAGAGTTTTATATAAAACAGGATATTTTCCCAGCTTCTTTTTTGTATACCAGCCTGTTCATCGTCCGGAACCCATGGGAAAGTTATCTCCGATAAGCAGTCAGAAAAGGCGCACAGGTCTAATGAAAATTAAATTACTCTGATTCGTGTCAGGCATAATAAAAAAGTCGTAAATTTGACACCCCGTAATAAATAGTAACTGATGGCAGAGAGAATAGGAAATATAGGCAGAGGAAAACAGAAAACTGTTGTTGTGCCTGATATGGGGCGGTTGCAGCCACAAGCAAGAGAATTAGAAGAGGCGGTTCTGGGAGCATTGATGCTTGAAAAGGATGCCTATTCGATCGTGAGTGAGATCTTAAAACCGGAATGTTTCTATGAAAAGTCCCATGAAATGATCTATTCGGCTATTGTTGACCTGGCGCTTAGTCAACGTCCGGTAGATATGCTTACTGTTACGGAACAATTAAAGAAAAGAGGAGAACTGGACCTGGTGGGTGGTCCTTTCTATATTACCCAATTGACCAGTAAAGTTGCCAGTAGTGCTCACATAGAGTATCATGCCCGTATTATTGCGCAGAAATACCTGGCCCGGGAATTGATCTCTTTTACTGCGATGATCCAGGGGAAAGCATTTGATGAGACGATTGATGTGGAAGATTTGATGCAGGAAGCAGAAGGTAAACTGTTTGAGATCTCACAACGAAATGTAAAAAAGGATGTGACCCAGATTAACCCGGTGATCAAAGATGCGATGGTCATGTTGCAGAAGGCTGCCAATCAGAAAGAGGGTTTGAGTGGGGTACGTACCGGCTTTGACGGATTGGATAAAATGACCTCCGGCTGGCAAAAGTCCGACCTGATCATTATTGCAGCACGTCCCGCGATGGGAAAAACAGCTTTTGTACTTTCCATGGCTAAAAACATGGCAGTTAATTTTAATACGCCTGTAGCACTTTTCTCGCTGGAGATGAGTAATGTGCAGTTAGTGAATCGTTTGATCGTGAATGTGTGTGAGATCCCGGGGGATAAGATCAAAAGAGGAAATCTGGAAAGTTACGAATGGGAACAGCTTGATTTCAAGATCAAGGAACTGTATGATGCTCCTATTTATGTAGATGACACACCCAGTCTTTCTGTTTTTGAACTACGTACCAAGGCACGTCGTTTGGTCCGTGAGCATGGGATCAGTTGTATTATTATAGACTACTTACAGTTGATGAACGCAAGTGGTATGAGTTTTGGTAGCCGTGAACAGGAGGTAAGTACGATCTCCCGTTCCTTAAAAGGATTGGCAAAAGAATTAGATATTCCTATTATTGCATTGTCCCAGTTGAATCGTGGAGTAGAAAGCCGTCAGGGTGCAGAAGGGAAACGTCCTCAGTTGGCTGACCTTCGTGAATCCGGTGCAATTGAGCAGGATGCGGATATGGTGTGTTTTATTCACCGTCCGGAATATTATAAGATCACAGAAGATGAAAGAGGGAATTCATTGATTGGACTGGCAGAGATCATTATCGCAAAACACCGTAACGGTGCTACGGGAGATGTGCGTCTTCGTTTTAAAAGTGATTTTGCCAAGTTTATGAATATAGATGAGGATATTGCTGTTCGGGAATTTACTTCTGGTATGAATGCGAACCACTCGGAACCCTTGCCACCCATTCCTCCTTCTGGAGTAGATTTCCTGCAACAGGGAAGTAGTAATGAAGTCCCATTTTAACGAATAAGGTTTATAGTTGTCTTTAGGCAACTATTTTCTTTTACAGACCTTGTGATTATACCCTCATATAAGAATGAAAGACTTTTTTAATAACTATGTCTTATGTATAAAGGTGAATTGATAGCCTTGTCAGTGGCTGTTTCCTGGATGTTCTCTGCTATTTTCTTCGAGATTGCCGGAAAACGTGCTGGTACACTCTCTCTTAATATTCTTCGTTTAGGCATGTCGATTGTCATGATCGGTGCAACGACCTGGTTTTATACAGGACATTTTTTCCCTGTAGATGCAGGTTCACAAGCCTGGTTCTGGCTGGGTATTTCCGGTGTGATCGGATATATTTTGGGAGATTATTGTCTGTTTAGTTCCTATATTCTGATCGGCTCCCGGTTCGGACAATTGTTCATGACATTGGCTCCTCCTTCGGCTGCCTTAGCCGGAATACTTATTTTAGGGGAACAAATGAGTGGAAATGCGATAGCGGGCATGTTTGTGACACTGTTCGGAATTGGCCTTTCAATTGTCGGCAGAGGAGGAGAAGAAAACCAGACATGGCATGTTTCCCTACCATTAAAGGGCATTCTTTTTGCTATTGGCGGCGGTGTCGGGCAAGGCGTTGGTCTGGTGTTCAGTAAACTGGGAATGGATTATTATCTGGCCAATATTCCTTCTCCGGATGAAACGACCATGTTTATGATCCCTTTTGCTTCTACACAGATCCGGGCAATTATTGGTTTTATCGGTTTTCTGATTGTTATGTTTGTAGGAAAAAGAGGACGTGCCTTTCTTCTCTCGTTGAAAGATAAAAAGGCATTTTCAGCTATTACAGGAGGGACTATTTTCGGTCCTTTTTTAGGAGTTTCCTTCTCTTTGATGGCCGTGCAGTATACGGCAGCCGGGATCGCTTCTACATTGATGGCATTAACTCCGGTCATCATCCTGATTCCCTCTTATTTTATTTTTAAACAGAAAATTTCAATCCAGGAGATTATAGGAGCCATCATCAGTGTGGGAGGTGTCTCTTTGTTTTTTATTTGACACAAACTGAAAATAAACAGATCCGGAATGATCCGGTTTTCTCTTTGAATTGTTCTATCATAAAAATAGTACCTTTGTCAGATCAGGAAAAGAAAACGGTATGAAACTAATTAAACAGATATGGATATGGATCAGGAATATTTTTCTATTCCTTGTTCTATTTAGTCTGATTGCAGTGACCGGATATAAATTTATCCCGGTTTACTATACTCCCTTAATGTTCATCCGTGCCTATGAACAGCATAAAGCAGATAAGCCGGTGAAGATTGACCATACATGGATTCCTTTGGACCGGATAGCTCAATCTTTGGTACAGGCTGTAGTTGCTTCCGAAGATAACTTATTCCTGGAACATCATGGTTTTGATATGGATCAGATAAAAAAAGCTCAGGAAGAAGCTGAGAAAGGAAAACGGATACGAGGTGCCAGTACGATCTCCCAGCAAACAGCTAAAAACGTATTTCTGTGGCCGGGAAAGAATTATTTTCGGAAAGGACTGGAAGTATATTTTACCTTTCTGATCGAAAAGATCTGGGGAAAAGAACGGATTATGGAGGTCTATCTGAACTCCATTGAAATGGGAGATGGGATCTATGGTGCAGAAGCTGTCGCGAGAGCCCATTTTAGTAAACATGCCTATGAACTGGATCGAAGTGAGGCAGCTCTGATCGCTGCGACTTTACCCAATCCCAGACAGTATAATTCAGCCAAACCCTCTGCCTATATAATCAAAAGACAGATACAGATCTCTGCATTAATGAGCAAGCTGGCAAAGATTAATATGGGATATGGTACAGATAAAAACACGAACCCTCAAAAGACAAAAACAAAATGAGCGGATTTCTCTTTCAGGATTTAGGAGTGATAGACTATCTGGATGCCCTGGAACGGCAGACGGTCATTTTTGATTTGTTGGTTGCCGGAAAAACAGAAGGAAGGGCTGGTCCTAATAACTTACTGTTTTGTGAACATTATCCGGTTCTTACAATAGGGAAAAGCGGGAAGGAAAATAATCTGTTGATATCAGAAGGACATTTAAAGCAACGGGGAATCTCTCTTTACCATGTGAACCGGGGAGGGGATATTACCTATCATGGCCCGGGACAAATCACCGGATATCCTATCTTTGATCTGGAAACATGGAATATGGGACTGAAACAATATGTGGATACGTTAGAGGAGATCATCATCCGTTTTCTTGCATTTTATAGGATCACGGGGGAAAGATTAAAAGGAGCGACAGGAGTATGGATAGATGCCGGATCACCCGGAAAAGCCCGGAAAATCTGTGCCATCGGAGTGAAGAGTAGCCGGTATGTCACCATGCATGGGTTTGCTTTGAATATCAATACGGATTTGCATCCTTTTTCTTTGATCAATCCATGTGGTTTTGTGGATAAAGGAGTGACTTCCCTTGAAAAAGAAACAGGAGAGAAACAGGATGTTGAAAAGGCAAAAGAGCATCTGCTCTCTCTTTTTCAGGAGTTTTTTGGTTGATCCTTCTCTCAACCGGAACTGTTTTGTAAGGTGCCTTTGAGTTATTCGCTTTTTTCTTCCGCTTCTATTATCAAGTCATCGTGAAGCTTTTCATTCAGATCTTCCAGTTCATCGATCGTTTCTTCCGGGAATAGGAGGCGGGTATCCGTAGGAGGAACCAAAGAAGGAAGTCTTCTCCTTCGGAATATTTCAGAAAAGCGGGTAAAATCTTTTTTATACATAATCCCCAGTCCTTGTCGGGTGGTGCTTTGGTTCAACGCATAATACATATCATTCGCATGATTATATGCCTTCAGACGGATCTCCCCACTTCTTGTCAGCATATACTCCACATCAAATTCTCCTACAAACACATTGTTCCCACCTGTATTTAAGCTGTTCCGGTATCCAAAGTTTCCGTTAAATATTAAGCGGTTATTCAACAATTGGGTGGATAAAAGCATTTCTACTTCTGTTTCTGTGACCCCTTCCTGTCCGGTACGAATATTGGTTCCGATCTGTACTTTGTCGGTGATACTATTGAGGATACTGGATAACTGGTAGGACAATGCCGAAGAAGCCAAAGTACCAAACTCATTGGTGGAGTTCGCTTGTGGTGAAAATTCCGGTTTAGTGAATTTATTCAGAACCAATAAATAGACAATCTGCCGGGTCATCTGGTCTTCTGTATTTACATAGGATTTAACCCGCTGTTCCAGATCCGGATTAGATCCGGGCAGTTCTATATCAAAACTGATAGTCGGATTAGTCAGCACACCATCTAATTTAAGTACGCAGTTAACCGGAATATTAGGCCGCTGGCCCTTGCTGCCTTCTACAAGACTGGTTTCGAGGTCATTCAGATTTGCAGTCAGAGAATAGACCGCATCAATATCCAGCATCGCAAAATAGGGGTCTCTCTGGAAAGTGACTGTACTACCTTCCCGTATCTTAAAGTCCCGGTGGATCAACTGTTGCAAACTAAAATTATAGGACCCGCTCAGGATGTTAAAACCGCCATACATCCGGAGATCGCTCTTGGTTCCATATTGGATCTGCATACTCCCGCTACCAAATCCTTTGATCTTATCTCCGGCAACAGGATCCATGACTAACTCTATATTTGCATCGGGAGTGACCTCCAGCAGAAAATTCATGCGCAATTCCGCACTTTCATCCGGGGTAAAAAGTGGAACGGTAATGGAATCATTCGCTATGGAATCACCTCCGTTTGCTAATTTACTTTTATCAATAAACGTAATGAAGTCATACTCGGCAGCACGGGAGCCACTCATGAAATTCAGTGAGACAGAAGTCTGGGGATCACTTCGCATATTAATATCGAAATTGATCAGTTTTTCATTCCCTTTAATGCCGGCTCTTCCACTACCAAACACAGTCCCATAAATCAAAGGATTGATCCTTTCCGTCACGTCATAAACCAACATATTATTAGTCTGAATATCCACGTCAAAATCTACATTCCGGAAATGGTCGTGGTTAACCACCAGATTAACCTGTCCTTCGTTGTTATATTTATCTTTTACAATAAAATTCCGGGCCTGAATCGATCCGGGTTGCATAAAGATAGAATCTGTAAAGGTGTAATAAGTATTCAGGAATTCAATTCCTAAACCTCCTTCTTGCACATACACATTTCCCTGAATGTCCAGATCTGTGAATGGACCAAACAGTTGGACCTGTCCGGAGCCTCTTCCCTGCACATTTTTTGCTACATTCTGGAGGAATGGCTGGAGGAAAGCAACATTGATCTCATTCGCATCAAAATACAAAGACAAACCGGCGTTGACTCCTACCGGATAAATGTAACCACTCACATCTGTCCAGGTACTATCGTTTTTATAGATACTGCCTAACAGGAGGATTCCCTGCTGCATATCATCCCATTCACTGTAAAGGTTCAGCTTTCCGAATTCCACCTGGTTAAACGAAAAATCATCTATTTCCAGATCCGTATTTAATATGCGGCTACCTGTCAGGTCATTTGCATGAATGATTCCGGTTGCTTTTCCTCCGAACTGAAGAACCGGAATATTTAATATATCAAAGATATAACTGAGTTCAATCTGATTCAGGCTAACCTGTAGCGTATCATCCGGATTATTAGAGACCGCTCCATCTATACGCAGGAACTGATGGTTATGGTCCACTAAGAAATTATCAATCCGGACCTGGCCGTTTTTCACACGTATACCTGCCTGTTCAATATGCCAGATCGTATCATTAATAACAAACGGACTCTTATGGATGGCCACTTCCGTACGCAGTTCTCTTTTTCCTCTTTCATCTTCCTCTTCAATAAAACGGGTAGAAGCGGAAAGGTCTGCCCGGAACAAACGTTCTTTATTGTTTGCCCAGCTAAGCAGGGTATTTACCGTATTATGGGAAGCGTCCGCCTTCAGTTCAATATAGTTCCGTAGTCCTTTATTATTATAGTTAGTGGCCCGTACATTCAGGTTCACTATGCCGGAAGCATTGTCTGCTGTAACGTATCCGCTTTCGAACATCCCGTTTCCAATCCTGAATTTAGGAAGGAAAGCCTCCAGCCGGAATTTGTCATAAACATTATTATAATGCCCGGTAATCCTTGCCTGGTTAACGACTGTGAAAGGTAATTTCAGAGTCTGTGAAAGGGACTCTGTATTCTCTATCGTGAGAAGTAAGGAAAAATTATTTGCATTTGTTTTCTGTTCCTTTACTTTTGTATTGATCAATGCCGGAACATATTCCTTAAAAGTATTCAGGATGCTGGGTATAAACGTAATGAAAGAATAAGCACCATTTATCTCTCCGTTTATAATATCAGAGGTAATTGATAAACGACGGTCCTCCAAGTCCCCTGTTGCTTCAATTTCCAGGTGGTCCAGATAGAAGTTTCCAGGGGTGGTCAGGAAAGCCAGGCTATCGATCCGGAAGGTTCCTTCAACATTATCAATATTATTCCCGGTGAAATCCGCATGTAATGAAAGAGACAAATCCGGAGAATCATATTTGTCAATCAGATTCAGATGATCCGGTCGAAAATGTTGCAGGTCAGCCGTGAAATTAAATATAGAGTTTTTCCCCTGATTCCGGAACATTCCTTCGGCATATAAATTACCATTAGGATCTTCAATCTGAAGACTTCCATTAAACATCTGATAACCGAAACTACCAGCTAATTGCAAATTCTCATACCGATACTGTTTAAAATCAAATTCCTTTATATCAGCTCTCACATTTCCGGAAAAATATCCTCCCGCCGGGCGGTGGGCATCTATATTAATATTGAAGCGGGCAATCCCTAACGTACTGTCATTCTGGAAAAGTTCTCCCAGTTCGATTTGGGAAGAGGAGATAGAACCACTTAAATAAGCTGCAATATTTTTTTCTTTGTTACTCCCAAAGATCATATCTGTTTGCAGGGAACCGATCGCAGAAGAAACTTTTCCATAAGCTACCAGATTGTCAAAAAATCCGGATATTTCCCCGGTGAAGTTTATCGTTCCCAGACGGTTTACCGGAGCCGGCAGAATAACAGGCTCTTTATTAAAGTTATTGACTAACCCGTTCAACCCTTCGTTGGTGATATACATTTTATTTACCTGTCCAAAAATATAGGCTTCCTCTGGGTTGGTGATCCCTCTTAATGCCATCTGTCCGATAAATAACATTTTATCGCTGTATTTCAGCGTCAGACTTTTCAGATCAATATCATTAATAAAACCGGAAGCTTCCGCCGATAATTCAATCGTATCTTTAAAATTGACAAAAGCCGGAACAAAAGCGGACAGATCCTGGAGAGAGATCTGGGAAGGTGCTATATTTAATTCCAGAGGAGCATCGTTAAGCAGGTGTTGTATGCTGTCTATCTGTGCAGTACCAATGCTAACTCCTCCTATTTTCAGATTTGTATGGGGAAGCCTGATCTCAAAATCCTGAATATAGGCACTGTCTCTGTTCCCCACTACGTTCAAAGATAATTTGCTCAGGGTGAATCCGGACGCTTCTTCCAGGCTCATCTTCTTGATATGTGCATTCAGACTATCCTGGTTAAAAGCCTTTAGGGAAATGTTCGCACTCAGGTTCTTTATGTCCACATGGTTGGGATTAAACTTTCCGGGAGTGTCTTCTTCAGTGGCCACATGATAAGTAAAATTCCCACGTCTGATCAGGACCGAATTAATTCTCAGATCCACATCCGGTCGCTGTTGAGTGGTGTCCTGACTGGCAAATGCATCAATCACAAATTGCAGGTTCAGCGGAGAATGAGGAGTCTCTTTCTTCAGGTTAACGGAAAACCCAAACAACCGGATAGTTGTAAAGACAAACTTTTTTTTCAATAGAGGCAATACTTCAAATCCCGCAGCTACATGGTTTGCCTCAAACAAAACGTCTCCATGCTGATCTTCCAGATAAAGACCATCCAACACCAAACGGTTAAGCCACTGGACATATACCTTGTCGATCCGTACAGGCACACCTAATCTACCGGACAATTCTTCTGTGGTGGCTTTGGCTACTTTCTGCTGGATATAAGGAATCCGCAATAAAATGGATGGCAAAGCATAGAATATCCAGAATAAAACAAATAAGGTGACAACTATGTATTTTAAACCTCTAATACCTTTACTATATTTTAAGTACAAATCTACAATATTATCGCGATAGTTTTTGTTATTTTGCATTAAAAAACAAACATATGAGTGTAACAATACTGGGAATTGAATCCTCTTGTGATGATACATCGGCAGCGGTGATAAGAGATGGAGTTTTATTATCCAACGTAATTGCCAGCCAGGCAGTGCATGAATCGTATGGAGGGGTCGTTCCTGAACTGGCCTCACGGGCACATCAGCAAAATATTATTCCGGTAGTGGCAGAGGCCATTAAACAGGCAGGGATAGATCAATCGGAATTGACAGCGATTGCTTTCACTAAGGGCCCCGGACTGATGGGATCTTTATTAGTAGGGATCTCTTTTGCGAAAGGACTATCCGCTTCCCTGAACATACCGATGGTAGATGTAAACCATTTACAGGCACATGTATTAGCTCATTTTATTAAAGAAAAACCGGAAGATGATCATCAACCATCTTTCCCTTTTTTATGTTTATTAGTATCCGGGGGAAATTCACAGATCATCCAGGTAACATCCCATGATCAAATGGAGGTGATCGGACAAACAATTGATGATGCAGCCGGAGAGGCTTTTGACAAATGTGCTAAAGTGATGGGCTTAGGGTATCCGGGTGGCCCGGTAGTGAATCGCCTGGCGAACGAAGGAAACCCGAAAGCATTTGCATTTAGTAAACCGTCCATACCAGGCTATAACTATAGTTTCAGTGGTTTGAAAACCTCTTTCCTGTATACCTTACGGGATCACTTAAAGGAAGATCCGGATTTTATTGAAAAAAATAAAGCGGACCTGTGTGCATCTTTGCAGGCCACTGTGATCGATATTCTCATGAATAAACTCCGGAAAGCGGCTAAAGAGACCAGCATTAAAGAGGTGGCAGTGGCCGGAGGGGTATCAGCCAATACCGGTTTAAGGGATGCTTTTCACGATCATGCGAAAAGATATGGCTGGAAGATCCATATTCCTCCGTTTGCCTATACTACGGACAATGCGGCGATGGTAGCTATCACGGGTTACTATAAATATTTGAGGAAAGAATTCTCTCCTATGGATGCGGTTCCTTTTTCAAGAGTAGAAATCTGAATCCGGAAAGGAGAAAGATAAAAACAAAGAAAATGAATGTAGAGATTATAACAATTGGTGATGAACTGTTGATCGGACAGGTCGTGGATACTAATTCTGCCTGGATAGGTCAACAGTTGGGAGATGCCGGATTCCGGGTGACTAAAAAGACCACTGTCGGTGATGTGGAACAGGATATCAGGGAAGCTATCGACGGGGCTTTTAACCGTGTTTCTATCGTATTACTTACAGGAGGGATTGGCCCTACAAAAGATGATATTACCAAACATACACTATGTAACTATTTTAATTGCCGGTTGTCTTTCTCGGAAGAGGTCTATCAGAATATTGTAGATTTATTGAATCGTTCAGGACGTGCCATGAACGAATTAAACAGGAGTCAGGCCATGGTTCCGGATGGATGTATTGTCTTACAGAATGAAGCAGGGACAGCCCCTGCTACCTGGTTTGAAAAGGATAAAAAGGTGTTGGTCTCTATGCCGGGTGTGCCTTACGAAATGAAGGCCTTGATGAAAGAGAAAATCATCCCCCGCCTGAAAAAACAGTTTTTACAGGACACCTTCATCCGTCATTCCACCTTATCTGTCGCTGGATATACGGAATCAGCTCTTGCGGAAACACTAACACCTTTTGAAGCGGATTTACCTGCTTATGTAAAACTGGCTTACCTGCCTCAACCAGGAATAGTTCGCCTGCGACTATCTGCCTATGGAAATAGGGAATCCCAGTCTGTACAATCCATAGAGGAACAGAAGAAAAAGCTCTATGCTTTATTGGGTGACTACATTTTTTCCGAAGGGAATGAGACCATAGAACAGGTGTTAGGAAAAAAGTTAGAAGAAAAAGAATATCTGGTAGGAACGGCAGAAAGCTGCACCGGAGGAATGATCGCCAGCCGGATCACCACCTGGCCCGGTTGTTCCAAACATTATGCTGGCAGTATTGTCTCTTACAGCAATGACGTAAAAAAGAATGTATTAGGAGTTTCGGCTAAAGACCTGGAAACCTATGGGGCTGTCAGCCAACAGGTCGGTGAACAAATGGTAAGAGGAGCGATCCGCGTAG
>JAJQEE010000030.1 GCA_021201865.1 Tannerellaceae bacterium
ATTATCTTAATTTCTTCACTTAAAAAAATTACCTCTAAAATAAAATTTACTATTAGTGATATAAACGGAATCAACATTTTTATTATTCGCATCTTTCATAGGAATAAGATATACTTTTTCACCATCGTAAAAACCACTTGGCAAACTTCCTTCAATAACATATGACTTTGTATGTTTACAACTATTAAATATTAATATCAGGAATACTAAATTTAATACTATTTTAAAGCAATGCATAAACGAAAGAATAAAAATATTCCTCATTACTTCGTAGTAATGAGGAATATTAAATTTATAAAAGAATATTATTTATTTAGCTTTAAACACCCAGTACCAACCTTCGTCACCCCAATCATGAGTAACTTTATGAGATAATACTAAATTATTTTCATCAAGACGTAAAATATAATATTGATATACTTTCGCATTATCCTCATTCGGAGAAATTCCATTTAAAACAGTAACATTATTAGTATTTAGTATTCCTTTAGCCCAAACACTATCATCTCCTCCAAGTACTTGTTCATTCATATTAAAAGAGAAACTTCCCACATCCACACTTCCGTCAGAGTAAGTTTTCGTCAACTTAGCTCCTGAAATAGAAAATGTCATATAGGCAGCTGCACCTTCTCCAGGAGCCTGTTCTTCCATTCCGTCTTTAGGTATTCCCCACCAGTTTGGAAAATATCCTCCATTATTCCAATCTCCATTTCCCCAGACGACTTCGCCTTCATCACTCCAAGTCCAGTCTTTCGAGCCAGTACCACACAATAAAGCCCATTCTTCAGGTACCTCATAAGTAAGTTCATCGACTCTGATCGGTAATTCTTTAGTGATTTTAGAGCCATCCGCATTCAAACCCGTGAAAATAACAGTTAAATCTCCAGTTAATACTACATCAACTTCATCATAAGACCTTGTTGATAATCCATTTCCGTAATCCCATTGTGAAAGAACAGGACTATTATTTTGTAATATAATTCTGTTAGAATTTTTACCATTCACTACTATGGGAGTAGCAGATATGTCTAACTGGTCTGCGGTAATAGCTCCACCTGCAGATTCTCGATTTTCAATTGGCTCACATGCTATAAAAGCAATAGTAAGCAACATTAAATATATTATCGATTTTTTCATTTTATTTTTTATTAAATTAATTTAAAGAAAATAAAAAAATTATTTAGGACAACTAAATAGAAGTCCTCCATTATATTCAATATTAAAAACAACTCCTACTTGTAAGACAGTTGAATATTGTGAATGAAATGTCGCAACTCCCGTTAATCCATTGCTACAAGTACCTACACTGGTAGCTGTTACCTGATAAGTTCCTTTGGGAACATAATACCGTACAGTCTGATAATATGCATTTCCATTACTAAAGGTATATGTCACACCCGTTTTTTTATTAACCACAGTGACTGAACCTCCATTTACCACAGAAGGAATAGGTACCTCTACGAATACCTCATCATCAGCTTGTAATGATATTTCTGCACTTTCTTTTGCTACTATATTTTCAAAAGTTGCCGGTCTTTCCTGTTCTTTATTTTCTGCACTTAAAAATTGAACAAAAGCAATACAAGATACCAGATATAATAATTTTTTCATTGTAGTATCTTTTTATTATTTACAAAGAAATTCAATTTATTCATTCTGTTTACTTTCATTTATATTTGATTTGAATATCCCTGAAAGTAAACAGAATTATATCGTTCATAATATTTACCAACCAGCAAATTCAGCCTCAGAACCCCATCCCGGATTCTGTACAAGATACTGAGATAAAGTTACCTGAGATTCCGGAATTTTATAGAATCCGCGGGTGGCATTGTAACGGGCAGAATAACCACCACCAAATGCCCTGATAGTTGCATCTACTCCATTGTTCTTAATGGCAACACCCTCCTGAGAATCTAATACATTCGTTACAATGCCCCAACGACGGATATCTGCCCAACGGCGTCCTTCAAAACAGAGTTCCCAGCGTCTTTCATTTCGTAACGCCTCATCTGAGTAAGCGCTAATCGGGTTCAAACCCGCACGGGTACGTACCCGGTTAATTCCAGTAACATCTTTCTTCAATTCAGAATGCATCAACAGTACATCTGAAAAACGAATTAATATCAAATCAGTGACACTCCCTAAAGCGATATCATTCTGAGCACCATACATAGGATAACCAAATACATCATAACGTTCGCCTCCATCATAGGCCTGAATATTGATGATCTTTTTTTGCCAGTAGCCTGTTTCTTCCATTTGTGTATCTTGTCCCCACAAATAATCTGAACATTCTTCCGTATCCGTTGCATCTAAAATAGAAGCCTTACGACGGATATCATTAGGTTCTGCTTGTGTCCATTCATTCCATAATCTCGAATTTACGGGACCTGCACCCCAACCACGACCGAATGGGAAAGTATTTTCGTAGCCATTTCCATGCCGCAAACTCATATGGAGTGCATACTGATTCGAATAACCGATTTGTGAATCATTCCAGTCTGCCAGAAAAGAATATTTAATAGAGAACATTTGTTCCGGGTTACTACCATCCTCAACCCATGACAAACCATTGGCATAGGAATAATAAGGAGCTGTATAGGGATTGGTGTAAGACCATAATTCACGGAAATCCGGAACCAGGTCATGACCGCTATTATTGATACAATCTTCCAGCCAGGTAATTACCTGATCTTGGGTAATAGTGCCTACATTTTCTCCTTCTCCATTTCCTAACGGCATAGAAGTTTGATTGTAGAATCCGGTATAAAACAGGAATACACGAGCCATCAAAGCTTCCGCATCCCATTTGGTAGCATGTCCGTCACTGGGAGCTTTGGTTTGAGGTATTAACTCAATAGCCTGTTTGAGGTCATAAGCGATCTGTCCATAAACAAGATCCGGATCTGCCTGAGGCATATCTTCAGATTCTGCAGTTAATATCAAGGGTATATTTTCAAACGCCTCTACTAATTCATGATAGAAAAAGCCACGTAAAAAATGAAGTTCTCCTATTACCTGGTTCTTCTGGGTTTCAGTGACTGCATCTTCCCAGTTTCCAACAGTTTCCAATCCGTTATTAGCACGATAAATACCTTTATAACGGCCTTCCCAGAAAGTAAGCATCATATCTGCACCGAAATTCATCAGCTTGTCATAAGCCTGCATTTGCTTGTCATTTTCACCACCTCCGCCAAAGCGCTCATCAGCAGCAAGTTCTGCCATATAATAATAGGAGTCTTGCGCATTGGATGTGACCTCACTCAAGGTAGCATACACCCCTGTTAACAATTGTTGTGCATCGGTATAAGAAGCCGGCCAGTTACCGGTTGTCTTTTTTGTATAATTCTCTGTATCCAGAAAATCTTCACAGCTTGTCAAAACAAGGACAGATGCTAATAAATATATTATTTTTTTCATACCGTATCAATTAAAATTTAAGATTTACACCTACTAAATAAGTTCTTGGACTTGGGTAGAATCCGACATCTATACCGGAAGCCCAGCTACCATCACCATCATTGTCACCACCATAACCCACTTCCGGATCCATACCTGAGTAACCGGTAATCGTGAACAGATTCTGGGCAGTTACGTAGATACGAGCCTGTCCTAAAGGCAATTTAGGTAGAACTCTCTTCAAATCATAGCCCAGAGTAACATTCTGTAAGCGGAAATAATCAGCATTTTCAATCCAGATATCAGAAACATACTGGTAGTTCGTGTGGCTACCGGCAGTCAGACGAGGCCATTTGTTAGATGTGCCTTCTCCATGCCAACGGTCAAAGACTTCAGTAGTATAATTCTGGAACTGACTATCAGCAAATGAACGATAGGATTTAGCAATCTGGTGACCAAAGGCTCCATATCCTGTCAAAGAAAGATCCCAGCCTTTATATCCAAAGTTCAGGTTCAGTCCTAATGTATATTTCGGATGAGGATTACCGATCATGGTTTTATCATTTTCGTCAATCACGCCGTCACCATTCAGGTCACGGAAAATTACATCACCAGGTTGTGCCCCTTCCAATACTCCTTTACCAGCGGCAATATATTCATCGATCTGAGCCTGGTTCTGGAAGATACCATCTGTTTTATATCCCCAGAAATATCCTAATGGGTAACCCACCTGGGCACGATACATTTCTGTTGTTCCCTGGCTTAACACGTTAGCTTCTCCATGAATAATACCTTCACTATTGGCAATACGGGTTACTTCATTTTTGGTATAAGCAAAGTTTACACTTGCTCCATAGGTGAAGTCACCTACATTATCGTTCCAGTTCAAACCAATTTCAACCCCTTTATTTTCAATATCCCCTCCATTAGTATAGGGAGCACCTGTCCCAAAAGAAGCAAGAATCGGAGCCTGGACTAACCAGTCTTTAGTAGATTTCTTAAACCATTCTGCTACAAGTCCTAAACGTCCGCTCAGGAAACGGGCATCCAGACCCACGTTGATCTGTTCAGAGGTTTCCCAGGTCACATCCGTATTAGGGAGAATATCCGGATAACCTCCTGTAGAATATTCAGTCTTGTTATTAAATGAATAATAGCTCAAATAATCAAATGCTACAGTAGATAAATACTGGAAATTGTCAATGTTGGAGTTACCATTCTGTCCCCAGCTGACACGGAATTTCAGGAAATCCATCCAGTTCGTCACAGATTCCATAAAAGGTTCATTCGTCATTACCCAACCGGCAGAAACAGAAGGGAAATATCCCCAGCGGTTACCACGGGCAAAGTTGGAAGAACCGTCCGCACGCATAATTACAGAAGCCATATAGGTTTCTTTATAGTTGTAGTTCACACGTCCGAAGAAAGAAGCTAATGCTCCACTATCCCAGGGACTTCCTTTAATAGTTATCTGAGAAATATTTTCCGGAACAGTATTACTTATCCATGCATAATCATACATATCAGGGAACAGGGAGTTTTTAGAAGAAACCTCCAGGTTTTGTCCCATGCCCCATTTTTCAATAGATTGACCTATTAATGCATCGAATGAATGACCATTTACGTTGAAATTATAATTCACCGTATTTTCCCAGGTCACATTATAACCCAGACTTGAACTTTGGGATACATTATCCTCTATATTAGCCTCGGTTGTCGATAAGTTATATGCATTTGAATAGCTTCTGTAAGTACTACCATTCATTTTATAACCAAACACACTCCGGTATTTTAAATCCTTTATAGGCATAATTTCTACATATGCATTTGCTTGCAACGTATAATTATTAGATCTGTTCTGCCCACGGTTATATACCATAGAAGCTATTGGATTCGATGTTGCTCCATCAAAAGTCCAGCCTTCCGCATCTTTATTTGTTTGGTCATAATAGCCTCCTTCGGAATTATATACCGGCAATAACGGGTTTGCTACTAACATATTATGAATATCATTCCAGTAAATATTACCAGTAGCAATCCCTGAGTTACGGCTGAATGTATAAGTCAGGTTTTGTCCGACTTTTACAATATCTCTGTCTTTTCCTTTTAGGATAATATGTTCTGAATTCAGACGAGCGGTATAACGGTCATAGTTAGACTCTACCGGAACTCCAAAAATACCTTCCTGTTGGGTATAAGAGAATCCCATCGCAAATTTTGATAATTCACTGCCTCCTGCAATATTAATCGCATGGTTCTGAGTCAGTGCATTTTTGTTACGGATTTCTTCCAGCCAATTCGTCCCGTTCCAGCTACCATCCTGAATTCCCTGATATAAATAGTCCGGCAACAAATTTGCCCAGTCATATCCGGAACCTCCATTATTAAAGCTGATCTCATCCATTACCTGCATATATTCTCTTGCATTCAGCAAAGAAGGCATTTTATACACATTTTGCCAACCCACATATCCATCATAGGATACCTGTGTTTTACCAGCTTTCCCCTGTTTAGTGGTTACAAGGATTACCCCGTTGGCAGCACGTGCACCATAGATTGCAGCAGAGGCAGCATCTTTCAATACGTCAATTGCTTCAATATCCGCCGGATTCAATGCATTGATGTCTCCTCCTGCAATACCATCGATTACATACAATGGAGAAGAGTTACCAATCGTACCTAAACCACGAATGGTTACTTTGAAATCAGAACCTGGCTGACCGGAAGTTTGTATGATGTTAACACCCGGAGTCTGACTTTGAAGAGCAGAAAGAGGACTGGTAGTACTCAGTTTCTGGATATCATCACCCTTTACCTGTACAGTAGCACCTGTTACCAATTTTTTCTTCTGCACACCATAACCGATCACAACCACTTCATCCAAAGCCTGTGAGTCTTCTCTCAAAACTACGTTATATTCGGTTCTACCTGCGGAAACAGTGATCTCCTGATTCAGATAACCAATATAAGAAAAGTCCAGAACGGCTCCTTCGGGTACTGTTAACTCAAAGTTTCCATCAAAATCGGTAACTGTACCGTTCGTAGTACCCTTCTGAATAACGTTCACCCCGATCAGAGGCCAACCATCGGTATCAGAAGTTACTACACCTGTTACCCGTACGCCAGTCTGCGCCATTGCCGGGAGGCAATTAACTAACAGAAAGGCAGCAACAATTACCATTTGCAAAAACCGTTGAGAAGGTTTGAGCAAAGAAAATGTACTACATCTTTCTTCCATAAAGAATTTGATTTAAGTTGATAAATTATTTAATATTTCATATCATTAGAGGCTAACACTCTGCAAATAGTATTAACTTGTTAACAATAGACGTAGCAAAAATAAAAGGACGTGATGAATGTTAGGAGAGGTTATGTAAAGTAAAGAGGGCTGATTTGTTACCTACCGGGGAAAAATGTTGTTTTTACTTTAAAAAATGTCTCATTTAAGGTATGAGAAAATAGAGAAGAAATCGAAAATAAAAAGCGAAATTCCAAAGTAAACACTTATGAATCAATCAAATAATAAAAAGGGAACATTTTTAAAAATGTTCCCTTTTTATATAGAGTTTCTAAAGCGCTTTTATCTCTTTTTGCGTTGGTCCTGTTGCTTCTTTAATTGCTCCTGCTGAGCTTTTTGAGCCTCTTCCAAACGCTTCATGAAGCTGGATTTTTTGACTGGTCTCTTCTTATTCTCCTCTAATTTAGCCAGCAATTTCTCTTCATTAATAATATAACGGAAAGACAATGTCTGGATAATGGTGATCAGGATAGAAACAAAGTAATAATAAGTCAAACCGGACGCACTCTGATTAAAGAATACTAAGAACATCAAAGGCATCATGTACATCATCGCCTTCATACCCGGCATCTGTTGCTGGCCCGTATTGGTCATCTCCATATTAAACTTGGTGTAGGCAATGTTCGTAGCAGTCATCAACAGACAGAACAAACTGATATGGTTACCGAAATAAGGAGTAATGATCGGAATGTAGGTATTCCAGCTTACGATCGCATCATAGGTAGACAGATCCTGTGCCCACAGGAAGCTTTGTCCCCGCAATTCAATAGCAGACGGGAAAAACATATACATCGCAATCAGGATAGGCATCTGCAATAACATGGGTAAACAGCCACTCATCGGACTGGCTCCCGCCCGGCTATACAGATCCATCGTTGCCTTCTGACGCTCTAATGCTTTTTCCTGTCCCGGATATTTGGCATTGATCTCTTCTACCTGAGGACGTAGTACACGCATTTTAGCGGAAGAAATATACGATTTATAGGTAAGGGGGAATAAAATCATTTTTACGATCAGCGTCAGTAAAAAGATAATCAACCCGTAGCTGGAGATATATTTACCTAAGAAATCGAACAGTGGAATAATAAAATATTTATTGATCCAGCGGAATACGCTGGCACCTAATGGCACCATTTTCTCCAGATCTAACTGGTCAGCAGAAGCAACACCTTTATCATAGGATTTCAGCAGGTTATACTTGTTAGGACCAAAATAGAATTGAAGCGAAGTAGCTTCCCGTCCCTGCAAATCAAACGGTAAAGAGGTGGTTGATCTAAAACGTTTCAACATCCGGTTCTCTTCTAATAATTTCGAATCCAGTGTCGTTGCTTCAAATCCTTCCTGTGCGATCAACACAGTAGAAAAGAATTTTCCTTTATATCCAATCCATTTCAACCGGTTCGTCAACTGTTTATTCTGGTCTTTGACTTCACTTAAATGTTCTACATCATCAGCTAAGAATTTGTAATAGAGTCCGGTATGCTGGTCTTCAAACTTACGTCCTTTTTCCTGTTGCCGGATCTCCTGTTCCCAGGTAAGGTCCAACGCATTCATACCGGGAGCTAACACTCCATTCATCCCACGAGCCTGAATATCATATTTCATCATGTAATCATCCGGAGCAAGGGTATAGATGAAATCTAATGAGCTACCCTCTCCTGCGTTTAACCGCATAATGACCGTATTCGGATCATTGCCTCTGACCGGAGTAAAATAGAGATCACGGGTATTTACCACCCGGTTACTGGCTGTTACCAGCGTAAAGTCAAATTTGACCTGTGTTCCGTCAAAAAGGATCAGGGGTAAAGAGTCAAAAGTGGAATAATTCTTTATACGGGCATAGGAAACATGTCCTCCTTTTGAACTCAGATGAATTTCTACCAGGTCATTTTCAAGAATGACTTTCTCATCTGTACCAGACATTGCATTGGCAAAAACACCATATGTTCTTTCTAATTGAGCGGCTTTCAGCGAATCAGTCACTTCTTCCTCCCAGCTATTATCTTCAGTTACATTCTGATTTCTCTGCTGTTCATCTATTTGTTTTGCATATTCCGCAGCGATCGAATCCTGATATCTTCTCTGTGCTTCTACCTGTTCAGGCGAAGGCTGATTCCACCAGCTGAATGCAAACAGGACAATCCCTATCAGCAAAAATCCAATGATTGTATTTTTATCCATTTGTATTATTTTTAGTAGTTAAGGAGTGAAATGATGGGTACCTCCTTTAACTCCTTCTAATTATTTGTTTTCAATAGCAGCTTTTACGAAACTTACGAAAAGTGGGTTCGGACTAACGACTGTACTGCTATATTCCGGATGGAACTGCACACCTACGAACCAGTTTAACTCTGGGAGTTCAACCACCTCTACCAGCCCGGTTTCCGGATTCTCTCCGGAACATTTCATACCTGCTGCTTCAAACTGCGTTCTATATTCATTATTGAATTCAAAGCGATGGCGGTGACGTTCCTGGATCTGTCCTTTCTGGTAGGCGTCATAGGCTTTGGATCCTTTTTTCAACACACAGTCATAGGCTCCCAAACGCATAGAACCTCCCATATTGGTCACATTCTTCTGTTCTTCCATCAGGTCAATCACTTTGTAAGGAGTATTTAATTCCATTTCCGTGGAATTAGCATCTGTCAGGCCTAATACATTCCTTGCAAATTCAATCACCATGCATTGCATACCCAGACAAATTCCTAAGCAGGGTTTATTATTTTCACGGGCATATTTAATGGCGGCAAATTTACCTTCAATCCCTCTTTGCCCGAATCCCGGTGCGATCAGGATTCCATCCATCTCTCCTAACACATCTGCCACATTCGCATCTGTCAGTTTCTCTGAATGGATCATATGCAGATCCAGTTTACGATCGTTATAAATAGCAGCCTGCAAAAGAGATTCATCAATGGATTTGTAGGCATCCTGAAGTTCCACATATTTACCCACCAGACCGATCTTAACGGTTTCTGTAGCATTTACTTTCCGTTGCAGGAATTCATTCCAGGCTTTCATTTCCGGAGTAGGTCCTACTTCCAATCCCATCTTCTTCAATACCGTCACATCCATGTGCTGACGCTGCAACACTAAAGGCACTTCATAAATCGTAGGAACATCGACTGACTGAACCACTGCCTCTTCTGCCACATTACAGAAAAGTGCGACTTTCCGCAACAGGTCGGTTTTCAATGGTTGCTCTGTACGTAATACGAGAATATCCGGCTGAATACCTAATTCCTGTAGCTGTTTTACTGAGTGCTGGGTCGGTTTTGTTTTATATTCTTTTGCTGCTGCAATATAAGGAACATACGTTAAATGTGCACAGATACAATTCTTTCCTAATTCCCATTTCAACTGGCGTACACTTTCGATAAAAGGAAGAGACTCAATATCTCCTACTGTCCCACCAATCTCGGTAATCACAAAATCATATTTATATTTAGTCCCCAACAGCTTGACATTTCTTTTGATCTCATCTGTGATGTGAGGGACTACCTGAACTGTTTTTCCTAAATAATCACCTTTCCGTTCTTTCTCAATAACACTTTGATAAATACGACCGGTTGTGATATTGTTCGCACGGGTGGTAGGAACATTTAGAAAACGCTCATAATGTCCGAGATCCAGATCCGCTTCGTGTCCGTCTACGGTTACATAACATTCACCATGCTCATAGGGATTAAGGGTTCCCGGGTCTACATTAATATAAGGGTCAAATTTCTGGATAGTTACTTTATAACCTCTTGCCTGAAGCAACTTACCTAAAGAGGCGGAAATAATACCTTTCCCTAAAGAAGAGACTACACCACCTGTTACGAAGATATACTTTGTATCTGCCACTATAAAAACATTTTAGTTATTCTGACTTATACTTTCCATATTTTTATGAAAGTGCAAAGGTAGGGATTTTAATTGAGAATTGATAACTGAGAATTGAGAATTAGGGAGTAGAGAGAAGAAGGAAAAGTTAAAAAGAATCAACTTTTTGAACATTCCCGTATATGACAAAGAGGACAGTTTAGTTTTTTTAATGATCTGCGGACCGTTGTCCGTGGACAATTGATTACTTTTGAATCTTCAAAAAAGAACACATGTATTTCAGGAATATCATAGGACAGGAAGAGATAAAAAGCAGGCTGATACAGTCAGTTCAGACCGGATTTATACCCCATGCCCAGTTGTTTTGCGAGCAGGGTGGCTCCGGAGCTTTTCCTTTGGCACTGGCGTATGCAAGATACCTGAATTGTTCCAACCGGAGTGAAACGGATGCCTGCGGGACATGCCCTTCCTGTGTGAAATATAATGAATTGGCTCATCCGGATCTTCATTTTGTGTTCCCTATTGTTTCTAAAAAAGAGAAAAAGAAAGAAATTTGTGATGATTATCTTCCGGAATGGAGACCTTTTCTAAAGAGTCATACCTATTTCAATATAGAAAACTGGCTGGAATATATAGAGGCCGGAAATTCCCAGGCGCTTATTTACTCCAAAGAGAGTGAAGAGATCATTCATAAACTGAGCCTGAAAATCTATGAAGCCAATTACCGGATTCTGATGGTCTGGCTTCCGGAAAAAATGCATACGACCTGTGCGAATAAACTTCTCAAAATCATTGAAGAGCCTCCGGTTCATACAGTCATTCTGATGATCTCCGAAGTACCGGACCAGGTATTGGGTACGATCTTTTCCCGTTCCCAACAGATTCATGTACGGTCTATTCAGCCGGAAGCAATTGTCCGGGCCATGATGAACGAGTATGGGCTTTCGCGGGAAGATGCGGTTCATATCGCTCATTTGAGTGGAGGTAATTACCTGAAGGCGATGGAAGCGATCAGCTTGGGAGAGGAAAAAAGATTTTTTCTGGATCAATTCAAGGAAATGATGCGTAATTCATGGTCCAGAAATGTAAAAGGAATGAAAGTGATGGCGGATACACTGGCTGGTATAGGAAGAGAACGGCAAAAAAATTTCCTTTCCTATTGTCAGCATCTGATACGGGAAAATTTCATGTACCGCTTTCAGGCGCCGGAACTGAATTATATGAATACGGATGAAGCCGGTTTTGCCATCAAATTTGCTCCTTTTGTAAACGAAAGGAATGTATTTGACCTGATGGAGGAACTGGCTAAAGCGGAAAAACATATTATGCAGAATGTGAATGCAAAAATGGTCTTTTTCGACCTTTCGCTACGTTTAACAGTATTGATTAAGAGATAAATATATGAAAAGAAGAAATTTTATTATGAATGCGGGAGCTGCCACCGTAGTAGCTGCCACCACAGGTTTTACTCATATGGCAACCACTCAGGGATTAAAAAGCGGAGAAGTTCTACACACGGTCATCTTTGATCTGAAACATCCGGTCGGATCTGCAGAAGCAAAAAAGTTCCTATCGGATGGATATGAGATCCTAACTAACATACCCGGTGTACAGGATTTTCAGGTTTTTCGTCAGTGCAGTCCCAAAAAATGATTATCAATACGGATTCTTTATGAAATTCAGGAATCAGGAGGAATTCGACACCTATAGTAACCATCCGGATCATAATAAATTTGTTGAGGAGCGCTGGGATACCGAAGTGACCAGATTCCAGGAGTCTGACTTTCAAAGTATTTAAAAACAGAGATCAAAGGCTGTTTATGAGTTCAAAGAGACTTCAAACAGCCTTTCCTTCCTTTTTCTGCCTACTTCTGTTAACGCAAATTTTTCCCGAATGCCTTGTTTGCATGTTCGTGTACATATTTATGTACAAAAAAAAGAAAAATATAATCGTGTACCATTCCCTTAAAGGTCATTGAATCTTGCCATGGAACGTTCTTTTAATTCATCCACTATTTTTACATACGGTTTCATGGATTTATAATCCGAATGTCCGGTCCACCGGATAATTATCTCTGCCGGTATTCCTAATTGCAAAGCTGTTACCACAAATGTCCGGCGACCACAATGGGTAGTTAGTAAGGCCCATTTAGGATAAACTTCTTCATACCGGATACTTCCTTTAAAATAGACTACCCGTTGTGGTTCTTCAATGCCACACACCTGCCCCAGTCTTTTAAGATGTTCGTTCATCTTTTCATTGGAAACTACTGGTAATGCCTTGTCATTTGGAAAAGTAACATTTTTGTATTTATCCAGAATAGCTTGTGAATGTTTATTCAGCTCGATGATCAGTCCATCAACCGTTTTTTGAGTCACAACCTGGATAAATCCATCTTTAATGTCCGAACGTTTTAATTTAGCCACATCCGAATAACGTAGTCCGGTGAAACAGGTAAATAAAAATACATCACAAACCCTTTCCAGTGCTGCTTCATAAGATTGAAACTTATAATTTTGTAACAAACGGATCTCTTGTTGGGTAAGATAAACAATTTCTTTAGAGTTCCCATCCACTCCTTTTAATTTAGGTTTGAACGTATGATGTATGGTTCCACTATAATATCCTTTATTTGCTGCCCAACGGAAAAACCAACGTACAAATGCCAGATTTTTCGCGATTGTGGTGTTTCGGAAGCCTTTATTTGTCAGATAAATAACATACTGTTGCATTTTATCATTATCTACTGTCCGGAAAGTTATTTTCGGATCAAACATCAGAAAATGGTTCTTCAAAGCTGCAAAGTTTTCATATGTAGAAGAGGTCCATTGATTTTTCTCTCCGATTTCCTGAGTAAACCGGTCAAATACGTCAAAGAAATTTTCCTTCAGATCAGACAAACCTGCTATTGAACGCCCTGTCATAGCATAAAAAAGATTTTTTACTTCATCAGGTTCAGGAATTCTTTTTTCAAGTAGTTCATATCTCGCAAAGATCTCCTCCATATAAGAACGATATTCATCAATCGTCTTATTTATAGTGTAACTGGTTTGTCCTGATCTATTCAGACTCCCTTTTATTACACATTCTTTTTCGGGATCCCAATATCTGGCATCTGTTGTATGTCCTATTGAAAAATCAAGAGGTGTGTTTCCGGAATAAGAGACTCTCATCCGGATAGCCAGATTCTTACCATCTACGGAATCTCCCTTTTTTCTGGTATGCAATACAAATTTTATTCTTCGTTTTATATACATGGTTTTTACCTAAAGTTTACGCCGGCCTCAGACCAGTATTTTTTTTGCGTCTTACTTATTCCTATACCAACAAACATTTAAATAGTCCAAAAGAGAATGTTTATATAAAAATTAATTTCCTATCTATATTAAAGACATACTTCCCAGTGCAAAGATAAGATGAAACAGTGTAAACAAAAGTAATAAATAATAGCCACTTTTCTTAATTAGCGTTTAGTGATATTGGCAAAATAACAGCCCTTTCTAAAAAAAATGGTCCGGAATGTTTTCAATAATTCCCGCAAAAAACTGAATCATACCAATTTTCGTGTACATTCCTCTGTACATTCCCTACAAATACCTGATTATCATAAATTATAAAAGAGAGAAGGGTACTACGAACGGTATGGTTACCGATTTTGACGGAAACTTTGAGTTAACAGTACCCGAAGGAGCCGTTCTGGACTTTTCTTATATTGGTTATCTGAATCAGGAGATCACTGTTTCCGCAGGTAGAACCGAATATAACGTAGTTTTGAGAGAAGACTCACAGGCTTTGGATGAAGTGGTTGTGATCGGTTATGGTGTGCAGAAGAAAAAATTGGTAACAGGTGCTACTGTACAGGTAAAGGGTGATGATATCCAGAAACTGAGTACTACCAGTCCATTGTCAGCTTTGCAGAGCCAGACTCCGGGGGTAAACATTACCCAGAATTCAGGTCAGCCGGGTTCCGGATTTAAAGTAAATGTCCGTGGTATCGGTACCATTGGTAGCTCCGCTCCTTTATATGTAATTGACGGAGTGGCAGGTGGTGATATCAATGCCTTGAACCCTTCGGATATTGAGTCGCTGGACGTATTGAAAGATGCGGCATCTGCTGCGATCTACGGTGCGCGTGCTGCGAACGGGGTAATCCTGGTAACTACCAAACAGGGTAAAGCCGGTAAAACACAGATCTCTTATGATGGATATGTAGGTTGGCAGAATGTATACAAAATGCCTTCTTTGCTGAATGCAAGAGAATATATGCAGGTGATGGATGAGATCAGCTTTAATAATGGTGGTTCCGGATATGACTGGGCAAATTTGTTGCCGGACTATTTATATCAGGGAATTCAGGATGGAACCTGGAATGGAACCAACTGGCTGGAAGAAATCCGTAATAAAAATGCATTTACTCAAAATCATGCGATTAACCTGACAGGTGGTAATGAAAATTCCAAGTTCTCTATGGGATTCTCTTATACCACACAGGATGGGATTTTAGGTAAACCGACTGCTTCGGAATATGACCGTTATACAGCTCGTTTGAACTCTGAGCATATTTTATTGAAAGGTAGTGATCGTGATATTATTAAGATCGGCCAGAACCTGACTTATACTTATGTACAGAGAGGTGGTATCGCTACCGGTAATATTTACTGGAATGACGTACATAATATGTTAGTGGCGAATCCACTGCTTCCTGTTTATAATTCGGAAGGTGAGTATTACGCATTGGCTGATAAAAATGCGGAAGGATGGAATTTTGATGGAAATGCCAGTAACCCGATAGCTGCCATGGTGTATAATCGCGGACAAAATATTTCCAAAAATCACACTTTACAGGCAAACGCATATGTAGAGATCCAACCGATTAAAGATTTGAGATTTAAATCTTCTTTTGGTTATAAAATGAATGCTGGTACGTATCGTAGTTATTCTGCCGCTTACGAACTTTCTACTACAGATACCAGCGATAAAGATGGAGTGACTCAAAATGCATCTGTAAACTATGGTGTGACATGGGAAAACACATTAGGTTATAATTTCAAGATCAATTCTGATCACTCTTTTGATGCATTGATCGGTCAATCTATCGAAAAGTGGGGAATTGGTGATTTCCTCGAAGCATCTGGTAGACGTTCTTTGTTCCCGGATCAATTTGATTATGCCTGGTTGGATAATGTAAATCCTGCCAATGTTTCAGAAGTTACTTTAAGAGGATATCCAACCTGGCCCAATGGTCAGATGGCTTCTTTCTTCGGACGTGTGAACTATAACTATAAAGAAACCTATATGGCTTCTGTAATTATGCGTGCGGACGGATCATCGAACTTTGCCAGAGGTAACCGCTGGGGATACTTCCCTTCTGTGTCTGCCGGTTGGGTTATCACGAATGAAAACTTTATGGAAGGTGTAACTAACTGGATGGACTTCTTTAAAATCCGTGCCAGCTGGGGACAAAATGGTAACTCTAATATTGAAAATTTCCAATATTTAGCAACGGTTGCTTTTAATCGGTATAGTAATTATTATTTCGATAAGACAGGTGTTAATGTAGGAGGATATCCTGATATCCTTTCCAACTCTGACGTTACCTGGGAAACTTCTGAACAGTTAAACATCGGTTTTGATGCCCGTTTCTTAGCAAGTCGTTTAGGTGTTGCTTTTGACTGGTATAAAAAGAGTACTAAAGACTGGTTAGTACAGGCTCCGATCCTGGCTTCTTATGGTACAGGGGCCCCTTATATCAACGGTGGTGATGTGGAAAACAAAGGGGTTGAAATTGCCTTGAACTGGAATGATAATGTAGGACGCGACTTTACCTATGGTGCCAATGTGAATTTCACCTATCTGAAAAATGAAGTAACCCGTATTGCTAATGAAGAAGGTGTTATTCATGGTGAATCGAATGTCCTGAGCCAGGGAACTACTGAAATGTATCGTGCAGAGGTGGGCCGTCCGATCGGTTATTTCTATGGATATAAAACAGAAGGAATTTTCCAGAATCAGGCACAGATTGATGAATATATTGCCGCTGGTAAAGGTGTGATATCCGGAGTACAACCGGGTGATGTGATCTTCCATGACCTGAACGGGGATGGTGTGATTGACGAAAATGATAAAACCATGATCGGAAATCCTCACCCAAAATATCAGGTGGGTCTTAGTTTGAACTTTGGTTACAAAGCATGGGATCTGTCTCTGACAGGACTGGGATCTTTCGGTCATCAGATCGCTAAATCCTATCGTTCATTTGCTGATAGTCAGTTCCAGAATTATACTACTGAAGTCTTTGACCGTTGGCATGGAGAAGGCACATCCAATAAATGGCCTCGTTTGACTGCAGGTAGCCACACGAACTATCAGTATATCTCTGATATCTGGATTGAAAATGCAGATTATTTCCGTTTACAGAATATTACATTAGGGTATGATTTCAAAAAACTGTTCCCGAAAATGGCGTTAGGACAGGCTCGGATCTATGTAACTGCCCAGAACCTGTTCACTATTACCGGCTATTCAGGTATGGATCCTGAAATTGGTTATGGTGGGGATGCTCCAACTTATGACAATCCAAGATCCCAGGGGGGCTGGGCTTCAGGGATTGACTTAGGGTACTATCCAAATCCAAGAACGTACTTAATCGGTGTAAATCTTAAATTTTAATTGATTGCAATATGAAAAAAATATTATATTTAGTTACATGTCTGCTTGTCTTTGCCAGTTGTGAAGATTTTCTGGATACAGACAATTATGTAAAGAAAAATACCGGTAACTGGCCAATTAGTGAGAGTGATGCAGAAGAATTGCTGACAGGAGTCTACGCTACTTTAGCGGATGTGACTACCAATGCTGCGGATAGCTATTTTTACCTGGCAGAGCTGGCTTCTGACGAACGCTTTGGTGGTGGTGGTGAAAATGACAAAGATATGCAGGGTTTTGATAAACTGATGAATACCAAAAATGACAGAATGTTGACTTTCTGGCAAGGAAGATATCAGGGTATCTATCGTGCAAATATGGGACTTGAAACAGAGGGAAACTGGGCGGATGCAGTTACTACAGAGGTGAGAAACCGTATTATTGGTGAAATCCATTTTCTTCGTGCATTTTTCTATCATGAATTGATGGAAACATTTGAAAATATTCCTTTGGTTCTTTCCACTGAGCCGGAAAATATCCCTCAGGCGGATCCAGACCTGGTATATGGACAGATCGCTTATGACCTGAAAACAGCGATCGGTATTATGTCAGGAAAGCCGGGCGTAGGACATGCTACCAAATGGGATGCGCAGGCGTTGATGGCACGTGTGTATCTGTTTTATACAGGTTTCTATGGTAAATCTTCTATGCCTTTAGGAAATGGTGAAGGTGAAAATGTCGGAACAGTGACTCAACAGGAAGTGGTTGCATGGCTGGAAGATTGTATTAATAACAGTGGACATAGTTTAGTGCCTGATTTCCGCGAGTTATGGTCCTATACGAATCCTTATACTGCCCCTTATTATCCGTATGCAAATGGATTAGATTGGGCTGAAGATGGTGATAATCCGGAGCAGATGTTTTCTATTAAATACTCTATTATGGCAGACTGGAATACTTCCCAGACTGGATATTCCAATCAATATGCTCTGCATATGAGTCTACGTTCCACGAATGGTGGTGAGGGTACATTTCCTTTTGGCCGTGGCTGGGGTGCCGGTCCGGTAAGTACAACGCTGTGGAATGAGTGGGCAGCAGCCGAACCGAATGATATGCGCCGTGTGGCTTCTATTGTAGATGTGGATGCTGAATTAGCAGACTATAAATATGGTGAAGATACCCAGATGGAGGAAACCGGCTACTGGCAGAAAAAAATCATCAATATCCAGGGAATTGATGAAGAAGGAATCAGATGGGATCTCTTTGGAACTCCAATGTATGGTGCTCAAAATGATATAGGTTTAGGTAGTGTGGCTGACCTTATATTGATCCGTTTTGCAGATGTATTACTGATGCATTCAGAATTGACGGAAACAGTAACAGGTATTAACCGTGTACGTGCCCGTGCTGGATTAAATCCGATTTCAGCCTATACGATTGGTGCGTTGAAAAACGAAAGACGTTTTGAACTTGCATTTGAAGGTCGTCGTTGGGCTGATATCCGTCGCTGGGGTGATGCTGAAACGTTGTTAGATAAAAGACTGGGTACCAATGTGATTAATAATGGGGTGACTACACCTGTTAAAGCTTTTGGTGGTGGTTATAGTGCCCGTTATAAAGCAACCCGTGGATTCTTCAAGATCCCGGAATCTCAGATCACCCTATCCGAAGGTGTATTGGTTCAGAACCCGGGATGGGGATCTGAAGCTGAATACAATGGTTGGTAAAAAATAATTCTGTTTGTTTTCATTGTTGCGTTTAAATAAGTAACAATGAAAACAACAGGATATATGAGTTGAACGAATATGTAAATAATAAAAAGATACTACAATGAAAAAATTATTAATTTGTTTACTTTCTCTTCTTATTTTTACATCTATTCAGGCAACGAATAAAGGTGAAAAGGAAGAAAGTTTAAGTGTAACGGCTGTTACAGATGAAACAGTTACTATAACAGTTCCTTATCAAGGATTAGTAGGTGCTTATTTAGAGTTAACCTATGGTGCTAATGGAAAGACTTATGGTATTTCAGCAGAAAATTTTTCTTCCCCTGTTTATCATATTATACCAGTAGGTCGGTACACTGTTGCAAGAGTGTCTATTGCGGATTGTGACAGTGGAACACGTTCTGCGATATTTTATAGTGGCTCATTAATTACTAAACTATATGTTGGAGATATCATAACTATAACTCAGGGAGGTACTATAATATTTAATTGTAATTAAATAATCTTGTGTAAATGAAAAAATCAATATTTTATTCAATAATGCTTGCAATCATATGTATTGCATGTGAACCAAGCGAAGACCGCCAGTCTCCTGGTGGTGCGATCACAGCTGATCAGTTAGAGGTGTCAGCAACACCAGTGGTTGTGAATGGTAAGAACTCTAATAAAATTATTTTAGAGAATCGTAGTCCTGTACTGTCCCAATGGGATTTTGGTAATGGAACAAGTACCAGATCATATGACGAAGTTCTATTAGTTGTCACAGGTAATACAAACATTATTTTTACTGGACTGAATGCGGATGGATCTAAAATCACGAAAGAAATTCCTGTAACAGTTGAAGAGCTATCTTTTGATGTTCCGGCAGAATGGGGGTATCTTTGTGGTGAGGGCTCTAAAGAATGGGGCTGGGATACAGCAGCGGGTAATGTGTTTGGTAACGGAGAACATATTACACACTCAACACCTGCATGGTGGGTTTTAGATACGAATGCTGTAGAAGAACAGGTACCAGGTGAAGGTACAGGGGCTTATATGATATTCTCTATTAGTGGTGCAAAACTGACAAAAGTGTTAAATACCGGCGCTGAGCAGCAGGGAACTTTTTCTTTTGATATGTCAGAGACAGAAACAGACGGGGATGGTAATCCATATGTATTAGGTAAATTATCTACTAATAATGTGACTGTTTTGGCTGGTGTTTCATTAAATGAAGATCAGGCTGATATCTATAAATATAGTATTCTAAAAATTAATAATGAAGAGCTTGTACTTTCTTATGATCGTTATAATGATGTTGATGATTTTCAAGAAGGATGGTTCTGGATGTTTAGAGCAAGATAATTTTGCTTAGTGCTATATAAAAATCCCTATAGTTAATTTTTAATTATAGGGATTTTTTTAATGGAAATTAAATATGGAAGTTAAATTGAATAAATATATTCGTTTTATATATATAGCTTTATGGGGATATATTATTGTGTTCTTCTGTACTTTTTGTACAGAAAGTAAAAAGACATATACCATTACAGGCAAGGCTCCGGATCTTAAAGATAACACAGTTCTATATTTAGTTCCAATAGAGAATGCAACTAAAGAAACTGCTGATTCTACTTATATAGTGAATGGTACTTTTGAATTTAAAGGAGAAATAGAAAAAGAAGAGGTTAAAATTATTCGAACCAAGTCTCATTTAAGTTTTAGATTTCAACCTGTTTTAGTAGTAATTGAACCTGGTGAAATTAAAGTAGTGTTAGATTCTGTTAGTATTGCAGAAAATACTTTACAAAATGAATTATTGCAAACTTGGAAGAATGTGAAACAGGATTTTGATAAAGACATAGAGATGCAGAAAAAACAGCTCCGGAATTCAGAAGAAACGTTTAAACAGGAGATAAGAGAAAGAATAGGAGCTTTATCCGAAAAATATGCAACATATAATTATGAATTTATAAAGCAACACCAACATACGACAGTTGGTCAGTTCGTCTATAAAATGGTTGGTAATTCCCTTACAGAAGAACAAAAGGAATCATTAAAATTAATAGAAAAAGAACAATAGATTCTCTTTTTATTCCAATTATAAATTTCCGGTAGAATAAACCTCTTTGTTTATTTATAGGTATTATTA
>JAJQEE010000200.1 GCA_021201865.1 Tannerellaceae bacterium
TCCTAACATTTCCTGGATAGCCCGTAAATTGGCTCCTCCTTCCAACAGATGGGTGGCAAATGAGTGGCGGAAGGTGTGTGGACTGATATTCTTTTTGATCCCGGCCATTTCGGTATATTGTTTGATCATGTGGAAGATCATGATCCGGGAGAGGCTGGTTCCCCGGCGGCTGAGAAAGAGGATATCTTCAAATCCTTTTTTTACCTGGATCTGGTTCCGGTCATAGAGATAATTTTTTATTTCATGGAGAGCAACTCCCGAAATCGGGACTAATCTCTGTTTACTGCCTTTTCCTTCTACTTTGATAAACCCCTCTTCAAAATAGACATCAGAGAAACGCAGGGCGGTTAATTCGGAGACCCGTAATCCACAACTGTAAAGGACTTCGAGAATGGCCCTGTTCCGCTGGCCTTCCGGCAGGGAGAGGTCAATACATTCTATCATTTGATTGATCTCATTGACGGTCAGCACCTCCGGTAGTTTCAACCCGATTTTGGGTGATTCCAGCAGCTCGGTCGGATCATGTTGAATATAATCCTCTAACAGCAGAAAACGGTAAAAGGATTTGATCCCGGATATGATCCTTGCCTGTGAACGGGGATGTATCCCTATATCATATAACTGAGCCACAAATTGCTGCAAATGGGCATAGGTCACTTCAGTTATGTTGATCTGTTCACTCCGGATAAACCGTAGCAGTTTTTCCAGGTCCAGCAGGTAGGCCTCCACTGAATTAGGAGAAAGTGATTTCTCAAGACGAAGATAAATTTGATATTTATGGATAATCTCTTTCCCCTCTTGCATTGTTCTTTACCTATTAATAATATGAATAAAATAAAATGCTTACCTTTGCCGGATGGTTCCGGACATACGGAGCAAAGGTAATAAAGTTACAAGGAAAATGAAGAAGATTCAAATTATCAATGGCCCTAATCTTAATTTGTTGGGCAAACGGGAACCTTCCGTTTATGGAAATGCTTCGTTTGAATCGTATCTGGAGGAGTTATGTAAGAGATATCCGCAATGTGAGATACACTACTATCAGAGCAATGTGGAAGGGGAGATGATCAATAAGATTCATGAAGTGGGTTTTGAATTTGATGGGATTGTTCTGAATGCAGGTGCTTACACCCACACTTCGATTGCGTTGCATGATGCGATCAAAGCGATAGAGACTCCGGTGGTGGAGGTGCATATCTCAAATGTCCACACCCGTGAACCGTTCCGGCATGTATCGATGATATCTGCCGCCTGTAAAGGTGTTATTCTGGGTTTTGGAATGGAATCTTATCGTCTGGCATTAGAGTCATTTGTGTGTACTGACAAATGATGACTGCTCTCAAACTCCTAAACAGAATCTGAATTGAATAGGTTTTTTAGGTATAAATAGTGTTTTTTAATCGGTAATTGTCCGCTTTTGATTGACAATTCAAAAAGAAGTTTTTTATGATTAAGCATACAAAGATTGTTGCTACAGTTTCTGATCAACGTTGTGAAGTGGAATTTGTCCGCTCATTATTTAAAGCAGGTATGAATGTGGTGCGCCTGAATTCTGCGCATATGAATGAAGAAGGATTTGACCGTGTGATTGATAATACCCGTCAGGTTTCTGATTGTATCGCTATTCTCATGGATACAAAAGGGCCGGAGATCCGCACGACTATCACACAAAATCCGATTGAGTTCAAGACTGGTGACCGTGTGAAAGTAGTGGGTAATCCGGTAGGTGAGACAACTCATGACTGCATTTGTGTATCTTATCCCAATTTTGTGAATGACATGCATGTGGGAGATGATATGTTGATCGATGATGGTGATCTGGAAATGCGTGTTATAGAAAAAAATGCAGATCATTTGATCTGTGAGATCGGAAATGATGCTACACTGGGAAGCCGTAAAAGTGTCAATGTTCCGGGTGTACGTATCAATCTCCCATCCCTGACAGAAAGGGATCGCAAGACAATTGATTATTCTATAAAGAAAGGGGTGGATTTTATTGCTCATTCATTTGTCCGTAGTAAACAGGATGTGCTGGATATTCAGCGTATTCTGGATGAGCAGAATAGTCCGATCAAAATCATTGCTAAGATAGAGAACCAGGAAGGAGTTGATAATATCGACGAAATCCTGGAAGTTGCTTATGGTATTATGATCGCCCGTGGTGACCTCGGTATCGAGGTGGCTGCTGAAAAGATCCCGGGCATTCAACGTGTCCTGATCCGTAAATGTGTGGAGGTGAAGAAGCCTGTAATCGTAGCGACACAGATGTTGCATTCTATGATCACCAATCCACGTCCGACCCGTGCGGAGATCACTGATATAGCGAATGCTATTTATTACCGTACGGATGCGATCATGCTGAGTGGTGAAACTGCCTATGGAAAGTATCCTGTTGAAGCGGTAGAAACGATGGCTAAAGTGGCCCGTGAAGCCGAGAAAACCAAACTGGCTGCTAATGACATCCGTGTCCCTATTAATGGAAATGACCTGGATATTACTTCCTTCTTAGCTAAACAGGCTGTGAAATCTTCTTCCAAATTGCATGTCAAAGCGATCATTACAGATAGTCACACCGGAAGAACCGCCCGTTACCTGGCTGCTTTCCGTGGAACGGCTACGGTGTATGCTATTTGCTACAATCAGATCGTCATGCGCCAGCTTGCTTTATCATACGGTGTGTGGGCAGTATACCAGCCATGGAATGACAGCCGTCGCGGATATTTTATTGATGCATTGAATGAATTGATCCATAGCGGGCATATTAACCGTAATAATATGGTTGCTTACCTGAGTGGTAGCTTTGGTGAAGGGGGTGGTACCACATTCTTAGAGATCAACAATGTGGGTAAAGTGCTCGATGCGGGAGAAAAATATTCTCTGCCTACTTTCAAAGAAGAGGAATGATCGCGGAAACGTTAGATGACTATATTCTTTCACACATAGACGAAGAGGGTGAATTGCTCTCCGCATTGAACCGGGATGCCAATGTCAATCTTCTTCGTCCGCGTATGTTGTCCGGTCATTTGCAGGGGCGCATACTAAAAATGATTTGCCGGATGCTTCGTCCGAAGCGTATTTTAGAGATCGGCACCTATACGGCGTATGCTACTCTTTGCATGGCGGAAGGGATGACGGAAGATGGATGGATCCATACGCTGGAGATCAATGATGAGATGGAGGATTTTATCAATAAATATCTGTCCCGTTCTCCTTACAAAGAGAGAATTCAGGTTCATTTCGGAGATGCGATGGAGATTATTCCTACCTTAGACGAAATGTTTGACCTTGTTTTTATTGATGCGGATAAACGGTTGTATTCTGATTATTATGATCTGGTTTTCCCCAAAGTCCGTCCGGGTGGTGTGATCCTGGCTGATAATATATTATGGGATGGTAAAGTGCTGGATGAACCGCATCCTTCCGATAAGCAGACGATAGGGATTCTGGCTTTTAATGAGAAGATCAAAGAAGATCAGCGGGTAGAGAAGGTGATCCTTCCCTTGCGTGATGGCTTGACGATGATCTGGAAAAAATAAATAAGAGATATGGAAAGTACAAGATTAAAAAAAATAGGTCGCCTTTTACAGAAGGAATTGGGTGATATCTTCCTGAAACAAACCAAAGGTATGCCCGGTACACTGATCTCTGTCAGTGCCGTGCGGGTGAGCCCGGATCTGGGTATTGCAAAAGTATATCTGAGTATCTTCCCTTCTGAGAAAGGTCCGGAGATCCTGAAAGCGATCCAGGCAAATGTGAAGGCGGTCCGTTTTGACCTGGGACAACGGGTACATCTGCAATTACGTAAGATCCCGGAATTGAGTTTTTACATTGATGATTCGCTGGATTATATCGAGAATATTGACAACCTGCTAAAAAAGTAACTCCGTTTTGAATTTCCCGTTCTATATTGCCCGGCGTTACCTCTTCTCCAAAAAATCGCATAATGCTATCAATATCATCTCTATGGTATCGGTCTGCGGGGTTGTGGTGGCTACGATCGCATTGGTTTGTACCCTTTCGGTATATAACGGTTTCAGTGATCTGGTCTCTTCCCTATTCAGTGATTTTGATCCGGAGCTGAAGATCACTCCCCGTACAGGGAAAGTATTTGATCCCGGTACGGTGGCTATCCGGCAGGTGAAAGATCTGCCGGAGGTGGCTGTGGTAGGAGAAGTGCTTCAGGACAATGCGCTGGTCCGGTATAAAGAACGGCAGAACATTGTGGTTGTGAAAGGGGTGGATGACCAGTTTTCCCGGTTGACCCATATTAATGATGTGCTCTTAGACGGAGAATTTATATTGCAGGATGAAGTGGTGAATTATGCCACTTTGGGAATAGGGCTGGCCTATTCATTAGGTATTAATGTCGGTTTTGTTTCTCCTTTGGAGATCTATGCTCCCAAACGGGATGAGCGGGTGAATATGACCAATCCGGCTACCTCTTTCAATCTGGAATATGCTTATATCAGTGCTGTCTTCCGTCTCAATCAGCAGGTCTATGATGAAGATTATATGCTGGTCCCTATCTCCCTGGCACGGGAACTTTTCCGTTATGAGAAAGAGGTGTCAGCCTTAGAATTAAAGCTGGTTGATAAAGCGGATGTGGAAACCGTAAAAAAGCAGATCCGTTCTCTTTTAGGAGAGGGTTTTGTGGTACAGGATCGTTTTGAACAACAGGAAGCCTCTTTCAGGATGATGCAAATCGAAAAATGGATGACATTCCTGATCCTGAGTTTCATATTGGCCATTGCTCTCTTTAATGTGGTGGGTTCTCTTTGTATGCTTATGATTGAGAAGCAGGGAGATGTGCAGACGCTCAAAAATATGGGAGCAGATAACGCACTGATCCGTCAGGTCTTTCTGTTTGAAGGCTGGATGATCTCCGGGTTTGGAGCCATTATTGGGATTGGTATCGGGGTTCTTTTATGTTTCCTGCAGCAGGAGTTCGGACTACTACAATTGGGACAGACCACAGATGCATTTATTATTAATGCCTATCCGGTCCGGGTGGAGTTAGGCGATATAGTTGCTGTATTCCTGACCGTTGTCTCTATCGGCTTTTTATCTGCCTGGTATCCTGTCCGGTATTTGGGGAAAAGATGGCTTCAGTAAAAGAACAGATCTTATAAAAGAAAAAGCTGCCTCCGGTAATTAGAGACAGCTTTTGTCATTTAAAAGTATATCTTATTTATTAATCAGATAAATTCTTTATCATATTTCAACTGGACATCTGCCACGAATTCTTTGATACGTGCCTCATCGTCTTTTTTACAGATCAGGAGGACGTTCCCGGATTCGGCAATGATGAAATCCTCTAACCCCTGTACTACTACTAACCGGTTCGGATCATTTATTGCAATGATATTACCCGAGCATTCGTATAACATCGCATTGTTGGTTTTCAGAATAGAATTGCTGTTCGTATCCTTTGTTGCGATATCATATAATGATCCCCAGGTTCCCAGATCTGCCCATCCGAAGTCAACGCATAGCATATACACATTATCCGCTTTTTCCATAATTCCATAGTCAATGGAGATATTCAGACAATAGGGGAAATTTTCCTGAATGAAGTCTTTCTCTTCCGGTGTATTAAACTTATCAATCCCTAAATTGAACCGGGCAGCGATATCCGGCAGGAATTTGTCAAATGCATCCATGATCGTATTGACATTCCAGAGGAATAATCCGGAATTCCAGAAAAACTCACCGCTTTCCTGGAAGATCTTAGCCAGTTCCAGATTGGGTTTTTCAGTAAATGTTTTCACTTTCGTAAAATCCCCTATTATATGATCACTGCTCTGGATATAACCATAAGCTGTTTCCGGACGGCTTGGACGTATACCTAACGTAACCAATGCTTTATTTTCTTTTACAAATTCCAGCCCTTTTCGCACATCTTCCAGGAAAGCATCCTCTTTTAAGATCAAGTGATCAGAAGGGGCTACTACAATATTTGCATTCGGATTACATGCTTTGATATGATAGAATGCATAGGCTATGCAAGGCGCCGTGTTTCTACGGCAGGGTTCCAGCAGGATCTGGTTTTCACTGATCTCCGGTAATTGTTCGGCAATCAGTTTAGCATAGGCTTCGTTGGTAACAATATATATATTTTCAACAGGAATGATCTTTGCAAAGCGATCAAATGTCATCTGTAGCAGAGAGCGTCCCCTTCCGAAGAAATCAAGGAACTGTTTCGGATAACTTTCCCTACTGAAAGGCCAGAACCGGCTACCAATTCCACCCCCCATGATAACACAATAATTGTCTTTCATGCTATAGCTTTCTTTTTAATTAAACACAGTATGTACAAAGTAACGAAATATTCAGGGATTTATTCCTCAAAACAGACAATAAATGAAAAAATAGAAAGAAGATTTGTCAGGTAAAAAAAAACTACTACCTTTGCAACGCATTAAAGGAAAATGCCCAGATGGCGGAATTGGTAGACGCGCTGGTCTCAAACACCAGTGGGGTAATTCCCATGCCGGTTCGATCCCGGCTCTGGGTACTGGGTAAATACAAGCGTAGCTGAAAATTAATCAGTTACGCTTTTTCTTTTTATCTTTTGTTTCCAATTGTTCCCAAACAAATTTTCTTACACTATATTTTTCTCAACTTATGTTCAGACAAATCTTTCTCATATAATTTATTCCGTTCTTCCAACGTAGTATAAACAGGTGTTCCATAAGAATTTCTTTTTTTAATTATGGCGAAATAAAATTTCGCTATTAAATGCTAATTTGTGTTCGTATAAAAATAATTATGCCATGCAAGAATATGCTAAGAAACCTGAAAATACATCCCGTACTTTAGATAGTAATCCGAAAGCATCTAAACAAGCTTCCATAAGTCAGATATTGCAAACCTACAAAGACAGAATAGACGGAAAACCTGTACAACGACAAAGCGTAGAGGAAGAAGAGTTGCTACAAGCCAAAGGAGCTCAACAGGATTATATCAGGGCTGTGCTTCAACGATATAGTGAAAGAAATCTACAACAATATGTACCCGAAGAGGATGAAGAACTGATTCAAGGCAAATTCGATACAGTGCAACGGGAAGAGATAGACGAAGAAGAAATCTTGCAGGGAAAGTTTGAATCTGATACCCAAACCGAACAAGAGCCTGTACTGCGAAAGGAAAAGCCCAATAATACAGGATTACCCGACAACCTGAAAACAGGTATTGAAAATCTTTCGGGTTATAGTATGGATGATGTAAAGGTGCATTATAATTCAGATAAACCGGCACAACTGCAAGCTTTAGCCTATACACAAGGGACAGATATACATGTAGCTCCCGGACAGGAAAAACATTTGCCTCACGAGGCATGGCATGTGGTGCAACAAAAACAAGGGCGAGTTCAACCCACAATGCAAATGCAAGGGGTAAATGTAAATGATAATGAGGGACTGGAGAAAGAGGCTGACGAAATAAGCGTTCAATTAAAAAAAACATTAGGAATGTTTGCCTCAATAAGAAATATAAATAAATCTTCCAGTAAATCGATTATTCAAAGCAAATGGATTACTTTGTACCATATGCATTTAATATGGGATAAATTAATTGATGGAATCAGATGGTATTCAAATGATGGAGGTGAGACAATTTATTATGTGATTGAAGATAAGATGCAAGTGCCTGAAGCTTTATTAAAAAGCTTTAAGCAGGAAGAAAGAAAGGCTAAACCATATGATAAGTGGGAATCTGAAGTAGCATCAGAGGAAGATGGGAAATTACCAACAGAACAAATAAATCCAGCTCCTGGATTAGGAATGGAAATAGAACTAATAACAAAACCGCCTTCTATCGAAACGATTGCTGACTCAACAACAAAGGTTGAAGAACAGTCATTTAAAGCAATCATATCCGGATAGAGTGGCTGCTGAGGTCCAGTTCTCCGGATCCTGTGTTTCTCCGTCCGGGTCTATTCTTTCAAGCGCTACTCCTTTTTTGTTTTTAATGGAGGATGCATGCCATTTAGAGGAATAGGTGATCTCATCTATAATAAGAGAGTCTTTTCCCTGAAATAAAACCAAATTGGATGTGGTATTGGCCAAAATGGGTAATTTGACTTCATGAACTGCTTCTTCCGGCGCAAGAGGGTAGAAGAGGGTCACCTTTTCCTTACCGGAAGTCAGGGCAATGTACCCTTCCGGTCCCACCGAATCTTTAATATTGGCCAGTGAATAAAATGTTCCGAATTCCCCGTCGTTCTTTCTTTTGATAATATACAGATCCTCTAAATAGATCTCTTTTCCGGACCGGTTATATAGTTCTATATATTCTTCTCCTCCATCAAATGGTTCCGGTAATAGTTCATTGAAAATAAGATCTTTTTCCTGTAAGAGGGGGATTAGAGAGGGTTTATCTTTATCATTTGTCCCGCCTTCCGGAGGAGAGTTCTCTTTTCCGGGGGTGCCTCCTCCCAGGTCAGTGCTGAGATAAAATTCATCTCCTGCCCGTTCCCAGGCTATTCCGGGTTTAGCTTTGAGATAAGATATTTCATCTATCAGATTCTCTTCCGGATCTTTTAGCTGCAAATGTTTTCCATTGTTTGCCAGGGCAGCCGGGAATTTACTTAGGGGCATGGCTATTCCTTCCGGATCCACCCATATATCTCTGCCCTCCCTGTATAGAACCACATATCCTTTTGCAGGTAACTGTATGTCTTCTAATAAAGTTACTTTTCCATCGTAAATAAATTGCCAGTTTTTCAGGGGAATCCTTTGTGCGGTTGTATTATAAAGCTCCACATATTCGGTTTCGGGAAGTTCTGTTAAACCCTTCGGATCTGCCATCACTTCGTTGATCAGAACAGACTTCACCGGATAGGGTGGATAAGGATTTTCAGCACCCGGAGGTTTTTCCTCTTCATTTTCATCTTTTTCTAACATAATATCCCAGAAGTCATCTTTGAGTTTATTGCCTTTCTCGTCTTTCAGGTTTTTCCAGGAGATCGTATATTCATGATCTACTTTCATTTCGGAAGAATAGGTGGTATGGATGATGGAACGGGTTATTCCATAGTGCCGGCTAATTGCACTTCCTATTTCTGAGATATGGAAAGTCGCTTCGGAAATGTCCACGGGCTTATCAAAAATAAAAGTCAGTTCGGAAAGGGAGGGGATCTCTATCTCTATTAACTCAGGAGGATCAGGGCTAACAGGCTTTTCCGTATTTTCATCTGTCTCCGGAAACTCTGCCAGGTAAGGATGAACATGGATCTGATCTATATAATAAGTGCTGACTCTGGCTTTTACGTATTTGCACCATATATTTAAAAGCCCTCCGGGCCTGATTGTTTTTAATTCTTTGGAATAGGAGCCTTCATGATAATACTCAGTTTCACCGGTTTTCCTTGTATACAGTTTCCATGTTTTATTTTCTTCCAGGGTCAACCGGATGTGTATAAAAGCATAAGGTTCGTCTAAGAGTCCTTGCCGGCCGCTGATTAAAGGACTTTGTTTATTATTTTCAGAGCTATAAAATATGACCTGTTTATTATTGGTTCCCACCTGTATAAAATAGGCTGCTAACTGATTATTTTCCCCGGTACTATATACATATAATCGCATGTAGTTTTGGTTGGAAGAGGGAAAATCCAGTTTGATAGTAAAATCCCAGGTCATATTTTCCGTATAATTTAACGGAAGATAAATTGATTTTTCATCAGCTTCATTTTCAGGCGAGGTGAATTGTAGCTGTTGTTCTGCATTGATAAAGAAGTGATTAAGATTGCCCTGCCAGGGATTTTGAGAGGTGACTTCAGAGCCGGTGAAATTTTCACTTAATTGTGAAAAGACATACAGCGGGCAGAATGCCCACAATAATAGCATGATTTGTTTCATAGTTAACGGGTTATATGGTTATTTTAGCTATCTTTGCAATCCATTTCGTTTGAAAGGAGCGTATCCCTCTGAGGGTGAACGCAAAGTTAAAACATTTATTGATATTACAAATTAATTTGTGCTCAAAATGAAAGTAGCAATTGTTGGTGTGAGTGGAGCGGTAGGACAGGAGTTCCTTCGCGTACTCGACGAGAGAAATTTCCCGTTGGATGAGCTCGTTCTTTTTGGTTCGTCCCGTAGTGCCGGAAGTGTTTATACGTTCAGAGATAAACAGTACACCGTGAAGGAACTGAAACACAACGACGATTTCAAGGGAATTGATGTTGCTTTTGTTTCGGCAGGTGGAGGTACTTCTGTTGAATTTGCAGAGACCATTACAAAACATGGTGCAGTCATGATCGATAATTCCAGTGCCTTCCGTATGGATAATGATGTGCCTTTGGTAGTACCAGAGGTGAATCCGGAAGATGCCTTGAACCGTCCGCGCGGTATCATTGCAAACCCGAACTGTACAACGATCCAGATGGTAGTGGCTCTGAAAGTAATAGAGGAGATCTCTCATATCAAACGCGTACATGTTTCTACTTATCAGGCCGCCAGTGGTGCCGGAGCAACAGCTATGGCCGAATTGGTGAAACAGTATGAACAACTGCTGAAAGGGGAAGAGCCTACGATTGAAAAGTTCGCTTATCAGTTGGCCTATAACCTCATTCCTCAGGTGGACGTATTTACAGATAACGGGTATACAAAAGAAGAAATGAAAATGTATCACGAAACCCGTAAGATCATGCATTCGGATATTGAAGTAAGTGCTACCTGCGTACGTGTTCCTGTGATCCGTGCCCATAGTGAGGCGACCTGGGTGGAAACAGAACGTCCGCTTTCTGCAGAAGAAGTGAAGGAAGCATTTGCAAAAGCAGAAGGTATTGTGTTGCAGGATGATCCGGCCAACAAAGATTACCCCATGCCTTTGTTCGTGGCAGATAAAGAACCTGTATATGTAGGACGTATCCGTAAAGATATTTCTAATCCGAACGGGTTAACCTTCTGGACAGTGAGTGATCAGATCAAAAAAGGAGCTGCACTGAATGCCGTCCAGATAGCAGAATATCTGATCAAAGTAAAGAATATCGGATAAGGTAATCCGGAATAAAATAGTATAAAAGAGAATGCTCATCGGGTATTCTCTTTTTTATATAGGAGCATAGAACAAATCATATATATTTTAATCAAATTCCCTTATAGAAAATAGTTTGTTATACCTTTGTCTAAAATTTAGGTAATATGTTTACGGTTATCGGAATAATGTTTGGAGGGGTTGCTGTGGGATACCTGTTAAGGAAGATCCCGTTTTTACAGCATATAGGGAAACCTATATCTTACACTATCTTCCTGCTGCTTTTTCTATTAGGCCTTTCTGTTGGAAATAACGAGGCCATTATAAATAACTTTTCCACTTTAGGATTGCAGGCTTTCCTGATTGCTTTGGCGGCAACTACCGGTAGTGTGGTCGCTGCCTGGGTGGTCTATCGGTTCTTTTTCAGGGAGGATAAAAAATGAAAGGAAGCCTGATTGTAGTGGCATTTTTTGCTTTGGGAGGTCTGTTAGGGTGGAGCGGACTGCTGCCGGACCTTTTCGTTGAAAATAATTTTACCATATACGTTCTCTACCTGTTAATGTTCCAGGTGGGACTGAGTATTGGTTCGGACCGGAAGCTAAAAGAAATCCTTCGTACCATCCGGCCTGAATTATTGCTTGTCCCTTTGGCTACCATTGTGGGTACTCTGACGGCGTCCGCGCTGGTTAGTTTAGTGATCACCCAATGGAGTGTGTTTGATTGTCTGGCAGTCGGTAGTGGCTTTGCCTACTATTCCCTTTCTTCCATTCTGATCACAGAGTTCAAAGAACCCACATTAGGGGTTCAATTGGCTGCGGAGCTGGGAACCATTGCTCTGATCGCCAATATCATCCGGGAAATTTTTGCTTTGTTGGGAGCTCCTTTCTTTGTGAAATATTTTGGCAGGCTGGCCCCTATCTGTGCGGGTGGAGCGACCACGATGGATACGACTCTTCCGGTAATCACCCGTTATTCCGGAAAAGACATGGTATTTATTGCTATTCTTCATGGAATTCTGGTGGATCTTTCCGTTCCTTTTTTAGTTTCCTTTTTCTGTTCATTCTGATCTTTATCCGGGGGCTAAATCCCCTTTGCAGAGCGCCCTATGAGGATAAGAAAATATAATTTATCCATTGACGAAATATTTCTTTAATCGTTTGCGTGATATATCTATTTCACATACCTTTGCGAATGGATTTGAAAGGTCTGTTACTGAACCATGAAATTTATAAAAACAATTAGATAACTTGAACTATTAATCTTATGTGGTTACTTAATTCTTCTATCGGGAAGAAGCTGATAATGAGTATATCAGGTCTCTTCCTTGTTTTGTTTCTACTGTTTCACGTGTCGATGAACCTGGCGGCAGTATTTTCAGAAGAAGCTTACAACATTATCTGTTCTTTGTTAGGATCGAACTGGTATGCGTTGCTTGCGACTCTGGTACTGGCAGCCGGATTTATTATCCACATTGTGTATTCAATCATCCTGACCCTGCAAAACCGTAAGGCTCGTGGTAACGACCGGTACGCAGTCAATGTTAAACCGAAACAGGTAGAATGGGCTTCCCAGAATATGTTTGTTCTTGGTTTGATCGTAGTAGGTCTTTTAGTGTTACACGGCAGCCAGTTCTGGTACAAAATGATGTTCGCTGAAATTATGGGATATCATGAAGTTACCTTAGGTTCTTCTGTCGTTTCGCCACAGGATGGAGCTGCATTTATCAATTACTATTTCAGTAATATCGTAAATGTGATCCTTTATCTGATCTGGTATGTGGCTCTGTGGTTTCACCTGACACATGGTTTCTGGAGTGCGATCCATACAATTGGTTGGAACAACCAGATTTGGTTCAATCGTTGGAAAGTGATTTCTAACATCCTGGCTACAGTTATTTGCTTAGGATTTGCATTTGTAACCATCGTATTCTACGTAAAGAATCTTTAATCCGGATTCTTCTTTTTATCAAGGTGTAATCAAACATTGAAATTAAAATTATTATGACTCAGATAAATTCAAAAATCCCTCAGGGCCCGTTGGCTGAGAAGTGGAAAAATTATAAAGATCATCAGAAACTGGTGAATCCCGCAAACAAACGTCGTCTGGATGTGATCGTAGTAGGTACAGGTCTGGCTGGAGCTTCGGCTGCTGCTTCCCTTGCTGAAATGGGATTCAACGTATTGAACTTCTGTATTCAGGATTCTCCCCGTCGTGCTCACTCAATCGCGGCCCAGGGAGGTATCAACGCAGCAAAGAATTATCAGAATGATGGTGACTCTGTCTACCGTCTGTTTTATGATACCATCAAAGGAGGGGACTACCGTGCCCGTGAAGCAAACGTATACCGTTTGGCAGAAGTAGCAAACAGTATTATTGACCAGTGTGTAGCGCAGGGTGTACCTTTTGCCCGTGAGTACGGAGGTCTGTTGGATAACCGTTCATTTGGGGGTGCCCAGGTATCCCGTACGTTCTATGCCCGCGGTCAGACCGGACAGCAGTTGTTGTTAGGTGCTTATTCCGCACTGAGCCGCCAGATTGGTCTGGGTAAAGTAAAAATGTACACCCGCTACGAAATGCTTGACGTAGTGATCGTAGACGGACGTGCCCGTGGTATTATTGCCCGTAACTTAGTAACCGGTAAAATCGAACGTTTCTCTGCTCACGCAGTAGTGATCGGTACCGGAGGATATGCCAATACGTTCTTCCTTTCTACTAATGCTATGGCATCCAATGGTTCTGCTGCCTGGCAGTGCTACAAAAAAGGAGCCTGGTTCGCTAACCCATGTATGGCACAGATCCACCCGACCTGTATCCCTGTTCACGGAGAGTTCCAGTCTAAACTGACCTTGATGTCTGAATCGTTGCGTAATGACGGACGTATCTGGGTTCCCAAGAAACTGGAAGATGCGAAAGCCATCCGCGAAGGTAAACTGAAACCAACCCAGATCAAGGAAGAAGACCGTGATTACTATCTGGAACGCCGCTATCCTGCTTTCGGAAACTTAGTACCCCGTGACGTAGCTTCACGTGCTGCTAAAGAACGTTGTGATGCCGGTTTCGGAGTAGGTAACACAGGGCTGGCTGTTTATCTGGACTTCTCTGACGCGATTAACCGTTTAGGTAAAAACGTAGTAGAACAGAGATATGGTAACCTGTTCCAGATGTATGGAAAGATTGTAAATGATAATCCATATGAAACTCCGATGATGATCTTCCCGGCACTGCACTACACCATGGGTGGTATCTGGGTAGACTATGAACTGATGACTTCTATTCCAGGTCTGTTCGCAATCGGTGAAGCTAACTTCTCTGACCACGGCGCCAACCGTTTGGGAGCTTCTGCTTTGATGCAGGGATTGGCTGATGGTTATTTCGTATTGCCTTATACCATTCAGAATTATCTGGCTGACCAGATCCGGGTCCCTCGTTTCAGCACAGACCTGCCTGAGTTTGCTGAAGCTGAAAAATCTATTAATGACCGCATCAACAAATTGATGAGCATTAAGGGGAAACGTTCAGTAGACAGTATTCATAAGGAATTAGGCCATATCATGTGGGACTTTGTAGGTATGGGACGTAATGCGGAAGGTTTGAAGAAAGCGATTGCAGATATCAAAGCCCTGAAGAAAGAATTCTGGAGCAATGTTCGTATACCGGGTGCTGGTAATGACCTGAACGTGGAATTGGAAAAAGCATTACGCTTAGCTGACTTTATTGAGATTGGTGAACTGATGGCTCGGGATGCTTTGGATCGCGAAGAATCCTGTGGAGGTCACTTCCGGGAAGAATATCAGACCGAAGAAGGTGAAGCCTTACGCCAGGATGACAAATTCTCGTATGTTTCCTGCTGGGAATATCAGGGAGAAGATAAAGATCCGGTATTGTTGAAAGAGCCTCTTGATTACGAATTTGTTGTTCGTCAACAGCGTAACTATAAGAGCTAACTACGGAAATAGTCAAATAATAAACAGTTAAGAGTAAAATTATGGATAAAAATATAAATATCACACTGAAGGTTTGGCGTCAGAAAGGTCCTAAAGAAAAAGGAGCTTTTGAAACTTACCAGTTAAAAGACATTTCCCAGGGTAGTTCTTTCCTGGAAATGCTTGATATCCTGAACGAACAGTTGGTTAATGAAGGCAAAGAGCCGGTTGTTTTTGATCATGACTGCCGGGAAGGTATTTGTGGAATGTGTTCATTATATATCGACGGACATGCTCACGGCCCGGATGAAAGTATCACTACCTGCCAGTTGCATATGCGTAAATTCAACGATGGGGCCACCATCACCATTGAACCCTGGCGTTCTGCCGGTTTCCCGGTCATCCGTGACCTGATGGTAGACCGTGGAGCGTATGATAAGATCATGCAGGCAGGTGGTTTCGTATCGGTTAACACCGGAGGTGTTCCTGACGGGAATGCGATTCCAATTCCTAAGAAAGATGCGGACTTAGCCATGGATGCGGCTGCCTGTGTCGGATGTGGGGCTTGTGCGGCTGCCTGTAAGAATGGTTCAGCTATGCTGTTCGTTTCTGCTAAAGTAAGCCAGTTGGCACTGCTTCCACAAGGTAAAATAGAAGCGGCCCGCCGTGCAAAAGCCATGGTGGCTAAAATGGATGAGTTAGGCTTCGGTAACTGTACCAACACCCGTGCCTGTGAAGCGGAATGTCCGAAAGATATTTCGATCAGCAACATCGCTCGTCTGAACCGTGAATTTATCGCTGCTAAGTTACAAGACTAAGCAATTATCAGATATAAAACACACGAAAACTTCCCGCCTTTTATGGCCGGGAAGTTTTTTTATGCCTGGTATCTTCCCTTCAATCCATAGCAAAAACTCTTAATTTTAACATATTTGTTGATGATTTGCCATAAACCTGTCATCTATTAGGTTTTGTTATATCTCCCGAAATATTATTTAGCACTTTTATATTTGACCGTAATATAAAAAGCAATACTTTTGTACTGTGGTTTTTTCATAATAGTATTAGATTTAAGGTTAACAAAGTTTGGTTAGGGGTTGTCGTGAGACAACCTTTAATTGTTTATATACCTTCCATCCTGTTTTGTTCTTTACTGACAGACATCGCAAATATTCTTCAAAAAAACATCTATTCCCTCCACCAAGCTATTTTTCTGTGTAGAATGAAGACGTGTGATTCTTTTATCCGGATCTTCTTATACCCTTCCCGGACTATTTCTTAAATCCTTGGGCTAAGGTTCAGGAATAAAATATAAACCGAGTATGTAAGTTGATTAGCCGGAATATTATCCGTAAATTTAGCAACGTAGGCATACACATGTCTTTGGACAGGGAGATTTTTCCTATTTTTATAGGACAAAATTCTGAGCCCCCGGCCGCGGGCTTAAGAAAAGATGCCCTGCGAAACATAAGAAAGAGCAGGGGTAGAGAGAAAAAGCATAGCGGAAAACTAAATTTAAATATTTGTGACCTATGGCTGTCTATTATGATTTTAAAAAAGACCGGATTTGAATACGGAGGAAAAGCAACCGGTTCTGAATCCACATGTTGTTTCATCGGGTACGGTTCCTGCCAGTCAGTTGTATCAAGAGATTGCAGATGGGACTACTTTTCAGCAGGGAGAGATTGAGGGGATTATGGACGCAGTGATCCATAAAATGATTGCTGAGTTGAAGAATGGGAAGACGGTTGAATTGGGGAAATTAGGCTATTTTTCCCTGAAGATCACCTCCCGTCCGGTGACGGATAAGCAGTCTATCCATGCCCAGTCTATCTCGTTTAAGAATGTCAACTTTCGTTCTTCTGCCTGGCTGAAAGACCAGTTAAGTGTTTTGTCGTTTGTACGTGCACAGGAGGGCTATCAGGCTTCCGTGGATACGAGTATTGAATTCAGGAAACAGACGCTGGAAAATTACCTGGCGGAACATCCGTTTATTACCCGGACGGAATATACCCGGCTAACGGGTTTATTAAAGAATAAGGCCCTGGCTGAGTTGAACAGTCTGGTGAAGGAGGGATATTTGGAAACCCATGGCAGGGGATCTCATAAGATTTATGTAAAAAAATAATTCCCCCTATTCATCGTCAGAACACTTCTTTTTTCGTCGGGAGCTTTCCCTTATTTATCGGGAAAAAGGCTTTAACAGCGTCTTTTTCATTGATCTGTTAGATGAACTCCCTTACTTTTACTCAAAATTTAAATTATTGCGACTATGAACGACTTTAAACATTTTCATCCGGCATGGCACCATACATTGAATGTGATTGTGGTTTCTCTCGCTTTCATTACAGTGGGAGTTTTATGGATTTTGCGTAACCTGGGGGTGGTCGATCCTACACTCTTTAGTATTATTGTTTCCTGGCAAATGTTACTGATCCTCTGGGGGGTGGTCCAATTCATTAAACAGCATTATATAGGGGGAGTGATTTTAATCGTTACTGGTGGCTACTTTTTATTACCGCTGCTAACGGATATCGACCAGGAATGGATCCATACGTTCTGGCCGGGTATTTTTATTCTGGTAGGATTCCTGATTCTATTTAAAAAAAGAAAATACCGGCATCACTGGGGGGGGGATAGATACAAAGGAAAAGAACGTCTGGAACAGTGTGTGACGGTAGATGGGTTTGTTCAGTCGGAAGTTTCCTTTGGAGGTGTTCATCAGATTGTGCTGGACCCTGTTTTTAAAGGTGCCAAGATTGACAACTCTTTTGGGTCTACTGTCCTGGATCTGAGAAAAACAACGTTGGCGGCTCCGGAGACTTATATAGATATTGAGTGTTCTTTCGGCTCGGTTGAATTGTTGATCCCGCCTCACTGGAATGTCATCGTGGAAACGGATACGACCTTCAGTGGGTCCAGTGATAAGCGACGCAGTCCTGTAGACAACCAGATTGATTTTGATCATAAATTAATTATTCGCGGAGATATATCCTTTAGTGGATTAGAAATAAAAAGCTGAATATGCAGTCCCATCCTTTTACCGCTTCGATGATCCGGAAAATAGGTGTAGGTTCACTTATTTTTTTGGCTGTTTTCATACACTGCGGTTTGCTGCTGTTTTATGAATGTGCTTCTCTGTCTGTGGCATTTGCAGACAGTGTGGTTTCTGTCGGCTTGTGGAGTGGGGCCGCTTATATGAGCTGGTATATAGTGGAATATACAAAGGTCTGGTCTGCCCGGTTTGTGATTGCGGTGGGGATACAGATCCTTTGGACCAGTTTGCTTTTTCCCTCTTTTGCCTGACAGGATTAGAGAGCCCGGAAGGTTTTTATCTCTCCTTACCCATCCGTTTGTTGACTGGGTTATTAGCCTGGATTGCTTTAACTCAATGGTATGACCGGTTGGAAGAAGGGCAGGAGGTTGTTGTGGAAATGACGGAGACAGAAGAAGATATTCCCGTTCCGGAAGAACATGTACTGGACCGTATTTCGGTAAAAGATGGAAGCCGGATCCATATTATCCATCCGGATGAACTATTGTATATACAGGCGTGTGGGGATTATGTGAATCTCTTCACGGATAAGGGACAGTATGTGAAAGAACAGACCATGAAATATCTGGCTGCTCATCTGCCTTCTTCTTTTGTCCGTATTCATCGTTCCTGTATTGTGAACGTAGAGCATATTCTACGCATAGAGTTGTTCGGTAAAGAGAGTTATCATGTCCGTTTAAAGAACGGGACTACGTTGCGTGCCAGTATTGCAGGCTATAAGCTGTTGAAGCAGCATCTGAATTTGTGAGGCAATAGCAGGCTAATTATCAGTAATATAAAGAAATAAGAATAAAAAGCCATAGTTACCCTGCAGGAGGCTGAATGTGTAAAAACTCTTATCGTTCATTGAAAAAGTTCCAGCTTGTAAGCCTGGAAGGCTTGAATGTAAATAACCGCGGGTGAAACCCGTGGTAGAAAGAATCAGTCTCTGTATCAACCCGGAAAGGGTTGCACCCCATCCGGGTGCAGAAAAGAGCGGGTAGCTTTTACCACGGGTTTTACCCGCGGTTATTCACATGGGACCCCTTCCGGGGTCATTAAGGGTAACCTATGATGCCTTACAATTCGTAAATTAGTTGGATTTATAAATTAGTTTTTATACAATCTCGACGGGGACCGCAAAGGAAGGGACGGTTCTCGTACTATTAAAGAGTTGAAACTGCCGGTTCTCATGCGGTCCCCGCCTGCGCGGGGAACTACGGGGTTTTACTTATCCGGTAAGCCGTTTTTACGGACGGATGGCTTCTTCTGCTTTTTGAAGGGCATCGTGGATATTACTACAGATATTTTCGCTTCCGATCTTTTCTTCAAATCCGGAGGTGGTGAGTACTTTATGTACTTCTTCATTTACTCCTGAAAGGATCAGGCGGATGTGCTCTCCCTGTGAAAGGCGTAGCAGGCTTTCTAAGTTGTGAAGTCCGGTGGAGTCCATAAACGGTACTTTACGCATACGGATAATCCTCACTTTAGGTTTATCGCCCAGTGATTTCATCACTCCGTCGAATTTGTTGGCTACACCAAAGAAGAAGGGGCCGTCTATCTCATATACTTCCACTCCTTTAGGAATCACGAGCACTTCATCGTCATGGTGAATTTCTCCTTCATCTGACAGGTCAATCCGTCCGGTAGCGACAGAAACATGGGTGGTTTGTGTAACCCGGTGCATAAACAGGAACATGGCGATTAACAGTCCTATTTCAATTGCAATGGTCAGGTCAAAGATCACGGTCAGGAAGAAAGTAACTAACAGTACGTATACATCACTTTTAGGGTTCTTCAACAGGGAGCGGAAGTTCCGCCATTCGCTCATATTGTAAGAGACAATGATCAGTACGCCGGCCAGGCAGGCCATAGGAATATGTTTAGTCAGGGGTCCGAGGAAAAGCAGGATTAAAAGCAGGACAACTGCATGGATAATCCCGGCTACCGGAGTACGGCCTCCATTATTGATGTTAGTCATTGTACGGGCAATAGCGCCTGTAACGGGTATACCTCCGAAAATAGGTACTACGATATTAGCGGCTCCCTGGGCGATCAGTTCCGTATTGGAATCATGTTTGTCTCCTGTCACCCCGTCGGCTACGGTAGCTGAAAGCAGGGATTCGATCGCTCCTAACATGGCAATCGTAAAAGCAGATGGTAATAACAGGTTGATCGTTTCCATATTAAATGAGATCCGTTCCGGCTGGGGTAGGGAAGCATTGATCGTGAAACGGTCACCGATGGTTTCAATCGAATCAATGGCTAAGAAATGCCGCATCAGATAGACCACAATAGTCATCAGGATAATGGCTATTAATGAACCGGGGATCTTTTTAGAGAATTTGGGTGTGACTACGATGATGAGTATACTCAGCATACCGATCAGGAAAGCCCATAGATTGGCGGTCTGGATATGTTGTGCGTAGATGATCCATTTGGAAATAAAATCGGCCGGTATCCGTTCAATCGTAAGCCCGAACAGGTCTTTCATCTGAGTGGTAAAGATCGTCAGGGCAATCCCGCTCGTAAAACCAACTACAATAGGGTAAGGAATAAATTTGATGATTGTTCCTATCTTCAGGGCTCCCATAATTACCAGCATGATACCTGCCATGACGGTGGCAATGGCTAATCCTTTGATCCCAAAGTTTTGTATGATGCCATAGACAATCACAATAAAGGCTCCCGTCGGACCACCGATCTGTACGTTGCTACCACCTAAAAACGAGACAATAAATCCCCCGATAATCGCTGTGATGAGTCCCTTTTCCGGACTGACTCCGGAAGCGATACCGAAAGCAATGGCTAAAGGAAGTGCTACGATACCTACAATCACCCCGGCCATGAGGTCACTCAGGAATTTCTCACGGGAATAGTTTTTCAACGCAGTTAATAGCTTGGGTTGAAAATCAATTTTGCCTTTCATGTTGCTGTTTTTATAAAAATTGTTGCAAATTTACATATATATTAAATAGCAAAACCTATTTTCCTTGATATTCGTGGCTTATTTTGATCCCTATGGGTTTTGAATTGATGGAAGTTATCTATTTATTAAGAAATGCAGCCTATTGCGGGCGG
>JAJQEE010000080.1 GCA_021201865.1 Tannerellaceae bacterium
ATTTTTTTCTTTGAAATGGAGCCTTTCCTGGATATCGTTTACCACATCCGGAGTTGCTGTTGCTGTCAGTGCCAATACCGGGATATGAGGTAATAGTTCCCTGATCTCCGCAATGTTCAGGTAGGAGGGACGGAAATCATATCCCCACTGGGAAATGCAATGACTTTCATCCACCACCAGAAAAGAGACTTTCATGGCCTGGAGTTTATTTCTGAATATTTCCGTACCCAGTCGTTCCGGGGATACATACAGAAATTTATAATCTCCGAAAATACAGTTTTCCAGTTGGGCGATAATATCCTGTCTGGTCATACCGGAATAGACGGCAGTAGCCTTGATCCCTAATTTTTTCAGATTATCCACCTGGTCTTTCATCAGGGCAATCAGAGGGGTCACTACAATACAAACCCCTTCTGTTGCTAAGGCCGGTACCTGGAATGTCAGGGATTTTCCTCCTCCGGTAGGCATTAGCCCCAGTGTGTCTTTTCCTGAAGCGATGGATTGGATAATCTCTTCCTGCAAAGGCCGGAATGCTGTATAACCCCAATATTTTTGTAATATAGAATGATAAGGAGTCACAGGAGCTCTTCAGTTATCTTCCGTTTTGATGTCTTTGATCATCAATTGAATGGAAGTATTCCCGTTATAGGTATTCTCTTCTATTGTGTAACAGATATCAAACGGTTTCATCGTTTTAATATGTTCACTATGAGGATGCATTCCGAATGCAATTGCGTGCATCGGGGTTTTTGAGCTGCCATCAATCAATTCCAGTTTGATGTGTTCCAGCTCTTTTCCTACCAGTTTACTGGTTCCATAGTCTTTTACCTCCAGGGTGGTGAAAATAGGCTTATGGTTGTCTGGTCCGAACGGATGAATCCGTTTTAACTCATTCACTAATTTCGGGGTGATATCTTTCAGATCCAGAATCGCATCCACATCGATTTGCGGGGTCATTTGTTCTGCGATGATTTCTTCTCCTGCCAGCTCCAGGAACCGTTGAGTGAAAGCTTCCAGATTCTCTTCCCGCAGGGAAAGACCTGCCGCATAGGTATGACCACCAAAATTCTCTAACAGATCCCGGCAGCTTTCAATGGCTTTATAAATATCAAAACCGGTTACGGAACGGGCTGACCCTGTAATCAGTTCTGAAGATTTGGTAAGCACGACAGCCGGACGGTAGTATTTTTCAGTTAACCGGGATGCCACGATCCCAATCACTCCTTTGTGCCATCCCTGGTCATATACAATGATCGCTTTCCGGTCTTCCATGTTACTGAACCGGTCAATGATCGCATTGGCCTCATCGGTTATTTTTTTGTCTAATTCCCTGCGTTCATCGTTGTACTGGTTGATATTCTCACTTTTCTCACGGGCGATCTCACTATCTTTGGCAAGCAATAATTCTACCGCTTCTTTTCCGTTCATCATACGGCCGGAGGCATTGATCCGGGGACCTATCTTAAATACGATATCGCTGATAGTGATCTCTTTCCCTGCCAGTCCACAAATATCAATGATACCCTTTAGTCCGAGACTGGGATTGGTGTTTAGCTGTTTCAGGCCATAATAGGCCAGGATCCGGTTCTCCCCGGTAATCGGAACAATATCGGAAGCAATACTCACAGCGGTCAGATCCAGTAGTTTTTCCAGTTCGGAGAAAGGAAAGCCATTACTCTGGGCGAATGCCTGCATGAACTTAAATCCAACCCCACATCCTGAAAGGTGTTCATACGGATAGGTTGAATCTGTACGTTTAGCATCTAATACGGCTACTGCATCCGGGAGGGTATCATCCGGCATATGGTGATCACAGATGATGAAATCAATCCCTTTCTGTTTGGCATACTCAATTTTCTCAATTGCTTTGATACCACAGTCTAAAGAAATGATCAACTTCACATCGTTCTCTGCCGCATAATCTATCCCTTTATAAGAAATCCCATACCCTTCATCATATCGATCCGGAATATAGTAATCCAGAGAGGATGAATAGGGCCGCAAATACTTATAAACCAATGAAACGGCTGTTGTTCCATCTACATCGTAATCCCCGTAAACCAAAATTTTTTCTTTATTTCCCAATGCTTTATTCAGTCGCTTCACAGCTTTATCCATATCCGGCATGAGAAAAGGATCATGCAGATCGTTGAGATTGGGTTTAAAGAACTTTTTCACTTCTTCAACAGAAGTAATTCCGCGTTGAACCAGCAGAAGACAAATGACAGGGCTTAGCCCCAGTGCTTCCACAAGTTCATCTCTTTTATGTAATTCTTCTGTAGTAGGGGTTCGAAAATTCCATTTGTTAGTCATTATATATTATTTTTTCTTTTTTTCCTCTCACGGCAGGTATTTTGTTGAAAAACACCTATATATGAATATCCCTCTGAACGGTACATATTCAATCTGTAAAGTTATAAATTTTATATGGATAAAAAGACGCTCTCTTCTACTTTTTAACATAAAGATAGTTTTGGACCTTTTAAGATATTTTCCTTTTTCCTCTTCTTTTCCTGTATTTAGGAATTTCTTCTATTTGTTTTATAAATCACGGAAACCTTTGTACCTTTGCCTATATTTATCTTATAATTATAATGACAGACGAGATAAAAAAAGCGTGTGAAGTGCTCCAGTCTGGAGGGCTTATTCTTTATCCGACTGATACGATCTGGGGTATCGGATGTGACGCGACCAATGAAGCTGCCGTACAAAAAATATATACTCTCAAAAAACGAATTGACAACAAGGCTATGTTGGTCCTGATGGATAGTCCGGCTAAATTAGACCGCTATGTGGAAGAGGTTCCGGATATTGCCTGGGATCTGATCGAAGTGGCGGACAAACCCCTGACTATTATTTATTCACAGGGAAAGAATTTTGCACTGAACCTATTGGGGGAGGATGGAAGCATAGGGATCCGGATCACCCAGGAAGAGTTTTCACGTAAATTATGTGAACGGTTCCGGAAACCTATTGTCTCTACTTCCGCTAATATCAGCGGACAACCGGCTCCGGCCAACTTCCGGGATATACCGGATGAAATAAAAGCGGGAGTTGATTATATAGTGAATTACCGGCAGGATGATATGCATACATCGCAACCTTCCGGTATTATTAAATTAGGTGCCGGAGGTGTTTTTCAGGTAATCAGATGAAATGAGGAGTACAATACAGGCTGGTAAATATGTCATTGCGGATTTCCTTTCGGCTTCTGTGGTATGGATCCTGTTTAATCTGCTTCGTTATCATGAAGTAGCCTCCTATCTGGGGTTTGACACATTGGCTTCTTTTCTGACCCATACGCGGGTGTGGGAAGGACAAATGCTGGTCCCTTTTTTCTGGCTGGCTATTTACTACCTATCCGGTTATTATAATAAACCATTTGGCAAATCCCGTATTTCTGAGTTTTTTCTTACTTTTTCCACAGTCTGGATCGGGGTGACGGTTTTATTCTTTCTCATTTTGCTGAATGATATTCCCCATTCGATTTATGTTTATTATGAACTATATTTCACCTTACTGGCTCTCCAGTTTGTCTGTACGTATATTCCCCGGCTGATCCTTACCCAGCAGGGCATTCTGAAAATTAAACACCGGAAATGGGTGATGAATGTCCTGATCATAGGAACAGGTAAAAAAGCACAGACAATCGCGGATGATTTGTTCAAACTGGGGTATCATATTGCCGGTTTTATTCAGGAAGATAAGAGTGAGGAGACGAAAGTCAATCAGGAACTTATCCGTGGAGAACTAACAGATCTCCCGGAGATCATGAAATCGGAAAGACTGGATGAGTTGGTTGTGGCTATGGAGACTTCTGAGAGTCAGAAATTATTGTCCATTTTGTATACTCTTTATCCTTTTAAACGTCCTATCAAGGTGTTGTATGTCGATAAGATGTTGCTTTTCTCCCGGGTAAAAATGAGGAATATGTATGGTATTCCCCTGATTGATCTAACGGATAATAATTTTTCAGAAGCGGGAAAGAATCTGAAGGTTGTTTTGGATAAGGTACTTTCAGTATTGATCATGACTGTGTTATCCCCGCTGTTTTTATATATTATATTCCGGATTAAAAAAGATTCTTCCGGGCCGGTTTTTTTCCGGCAGGAGCGGATTGGTTATCTGGGAAAACCGTTCATGATCTATAAATTCAGGACGATGTATGTGGATGCGGAAAAAGAAAAACCGATGCTATCCAGTGAAAATGATCCCCGGATCACTCCTTTCGGACGTATCATGCGGAAATACCGGTTAGATGAATTACCTCAGTTCTGGAATGTGTTGAAAGGGGATATGGCGATTGTAGGTCCTCGTCCCGAAAGAAAATATTATATAGATCAAATTGTAAAAAAAGCCCCTTATTACTATCTTCTCCACAATGTTCATCCGGGAATTACTTCGTTAGGGATGGTGAAATACGGATATGCGGGAAATGTGGATGAAATGGTGGAACGTCTGGAGTATGATATGTTGTATTATGAAAACATGTCTATGTTGTTGGATTTGAAGATCCTGGTGTTTACCATCCAAACTGTAGCGACAGGAAAAGGTATTTAAAAAGAAAATGAAAAGAGAAAATTTATTTTACAGGTTTCTCCTTTGGCGGGAAAGAAGAATAAAGGAGAAACACTTTATTCTGATCATTAGTTTTATTGTGGGATTGTGTACGGCTGCGGCTGCTATTTTATTGAAAAATCTGATCCATTTCATTCAGCATCTTCTGACCGGGAATTTTTCTATGGGTGGAGCGAATTATCTGTATCTGCTTTATCCGGTGATAGGGATTTTGCTGGCAGGTTTGTTTGTTAAATATATTCTGAAAGATGACATCAGTCACGGGGTTACCAAGATCCTGTATGCTATTTCCCAGCGTAAAAGCCGGATCAAATCCCATAATACATGGAGTTCGCTGGTGGCCAGTTCGGTAACGATCGGTTTTGGTGGATCCGTAGGGGCTGAGGCTCCGATTGTGTTGACAGGAGCGGCTATCGGTTCCAATTTAGGAAGGCTGTTCCGTATGGAGCAAAAGACATTGATGTTATTAGTCGGGTGTGGGGCCGCCGGTGCGATCGCCGGTATCTTTAAGGCTCCTATTGCCGGATTGGTCTTTGTCATAGAAGTGTTGATGCTGGACCTGACCATGACCTCCGTACTTCCTTTATTGATCTCCTCTGTGACTGCGGCGACAGTCTCCTATATATTTACAGGTACGGATGCCATGTTTAAATTCTCCCAGACAGAGATCTTTGAGATGGAGCGGATCCCTTATGTACTCCTGTTAGGAATCTTCTGCGGTCTGGTCTCGCTTTATTTTACCCGGGTAATGAATAAGATAGAAGGAGGTTTCCGGAAGCTGGGGACATTTTGGAAGAAGTTTATTGTCGGTGCTATCATATTGAGTGTACTGATCTTTTTATTTCCTCCGTTATATGGAGAAGGATACGATACGATCGGCTCCCTTCTGAATGGACAATACAGCCATATTATGGACCGTAGTTTTTTCCATAATATGAGTGGAACCTACTGGGGAATCGTTATTTTTCTATCCCTGATCCTGCTGACGAAGGTGTTTGCATCCAGTGCAACCAATGGTGGAGGGGGAACCGGAGGGATCTTTGCACCCAGTTTATTCTTAGGATGTATTGCCGGGTTTATTTTTGCCCATACTTCCAATTATATGCCTTTCACCACTTATCTGTCGGAAAAGAATTTTGCTTTGCTGGGTATGGCCGGAGTGATGGCCGGGGTGATGCACGCTCCGTTGACCGGGGTTTTTCTCATCGCGGAATTGACCGGAGGATATGAACTTTTTCTCCCGTTAATGATTGTTTCCATCGGTTCTTATATTACAATCCTGATGTTTGAGCCTCATAGTATCTATTCTATGCGTCTGGCACAGAAGGGAGAACTTCTGACTCACCACAAGGATAAGGCTGTACTGACGCTATTGAATTCGGATAGTGTGATCGAAAAAGATTTTGAAACGGTTTCACCGGATATGACATTGGGAGATATGGTAAAAGTGATCGCCCGTTGTGGAAGGAATGTGTTCCCGGTAGTGGACAGCCAGGGGATTCTGTTAGGAGTCGTTTTGTTGGATAACATACGGAATATTATGTTCCGTCCGGAATTATACAGCCGTTTCCATGTCTCTAAATTCATGGTCTCTGCTCCGGCCAGGATTGTGATCAACAGCCCGATGGATCAGATCATGCAGATCTTTGACGATACCAAGGCATGGAATCTGCCGGTCATAGACGAGGACGGACATTATATCGGTTTTATGTCTAAGTCGAAAATATTTAATTCCTACCGGGAAGTATTAGTCGAGAATTTCTCGGGAGAATAAAATCAGTATTTAGTGGCAGGTAGTTATTAGAAAGAAAAAATCTACTAACTATCCACTACTTTAAAATATCATTTTTTATGAAGAAAGAAGATTTACGAATCGTATATATGGGCACTCCCGATTTTGCGGTAGAGAGTCTGAGGGCATTGGTGGAAGGTGGATATCGTGTGGTTGGTGTGGTTACTAGGTCGGATAAACCTATGGGACGCCATATGAGCGAATTGCAGGCCAGTCCGGTCAAACAATATGCAGTCTCACAGCATATTCCTGTTTTGCAGCCTGAGAAACTAAAAGATGAAGATTTTCTGAGTTCTTTGAGAGATTTGCGGGCAGATTTGCAGATCGTAGTGGCTTTCCGGATGTTGCCTGAGGTGGTCTGGAATATGCCACGTCTGGGGACTTTCAATCTGCATGCCTCTCTGCTTCCGCAATACCGGGGAGCTGCTCCGATCAACTGGGCGGTCATCCATGGAGAAACAGAAACCGGAGCGACCACTTTCTTTCTGACGCACGAGATTGATACGGGTAAGATCATCCTTCAGAAACGAATTCCGATCGCCGATACGGATAATGCCGGTATGGTGCATGACGCTCTTATGGAAATGGGCGGCAGATTAGTGGTGGAAACCGTAGATTTGTTACTTGCGGGAAAAGCCGATGCCATTCCTCAGGAAGAATTTTACAGCAATCCCGAAGAACTAAAACCCGCTCCCAAGATCTTTAAAGATACGTGTCGTATTTCGTGGGCCCGGCCAACGAAACAGATTTATGATTTTATCCGTGGATTATCCCCTTATCCGGCAGCCTGGACAGAGCTTATCAACCCGGAAGGAAAACGAGTCGTTCTGAAAATATATGAATCGGAAAAACGGATCGGGGAGCATGCCTTTGAAACCGGAACGATCCATACAGATAAAAAAAGCTATCTGGATATTGCGGTTCCGGACGGTTTTGTGCGTTTAAAAACGTTGCAACCCGCCGGAAAAAAGAGGATGAACGTAACAGATTTCCTGAATGGAAATAAATCTGTTGATAATTGCCGGGTAGAATAATGGGGCCGGTAAAACGTATTTTATATATTGTGTTGGGGTCCTTTTTCCTGGCATTGGGAACCATCGGGATCTTTGTCCCATTGCTACCTACTACTCCTTTTTGGCTCTTAACCTGTTGGTTCTATATCCGGAGTTCTGAGAAGCTGTATAACCGGGTAATGGCAAACAAGTATTTTGGATCTTATATCCGGAGTTATATGGAGGACAAAGCCATTCCGTTACGGGCAAAAATTTTGTCTCTCACTATTATGTGGACCTCTATTCTTTGTACGTCTTTGTTTTTAGTAGAACTCTTATGGGTAAAAATTTTACTTTTGTTCATATGCATAGGTGTAAGCTGGCACATTCTTTCTTTTCCTACGAAAAAAGAACCATATAGTAATTCCTCCGGTCAGATAAAATATTTCCGGAATTTGATTATCTTAGGAACCGGAAAACACTATTTTGTATTATTTATATCAGTTACCATGAACAGAAGACACTTTATTCGCACCACTATGACCGCTGTAGTTGCTGGTTATGGTTTATCAGGAGTTTCTTTTTCTTCCTTAGCCTCGTCATCTGCCTCCCATAAACGGATTGGGCTCCAGCTTTATAGTATTAAAGATGATCTGGAAAAAGATTTTTCAGGAAGTATGACGAAGTTACAGAAGATAGGATATCATTCGGTGGAAACCTACGGTTTTGATGGTACCACATTCTTCGGGAAAAAATTGTCGGAGTTTAACCGTATGTTAGGAGATATGGGAATGATGCTCTCCGGGACACACACAGGTTCCCCGGTTTTGCCGGCAGATACACAGGCGAAGGAATGGGATCTATGGAAAAATGTTTGTGCCGAACTGAAGGCAGCCCATGCTACCCGGGCGATCCAGTCATGGCTGCCTCCTACGCAAACCATGGATGAACTGAAAAGGTTAGCAGAACACTACAACCGGGTGGGGGAAGTCTGTAAAAAAGAAGGAATCCGGTTTGGTATTCATAACCATTCTGCTGAGTTTAAAAAAGTGGATGGAGTCATGATCTATGATTATTTACTGGAACATACGCAACCTGACCTGGTCTTTTTCCAATTGGATATGGGACATGCTCTTGAGGCGGGAGCAGATTGTGTGGAATATGTCAAAAAATATCCGGGACGTTTTACCAGCTGGCATCTGACCGATCATAAACCAGGCGTGGGAGATGTGGAATTGGGATTGGGAGATGTGGATTATGACCAGTTATTTACGATGACAGATATGGCAAAGCTGGATGATCTGGTTGTTGAACAGGAAACCGGCGAAGATCGTTTCGCAGCCTGTCAACGCAATTTTGATTTTGTCGTAAAAAGATGTAAATAAATCATACCTCTTCTTACGACTATTCTCTACACCTCTTTCTATATTTAAGTAATGAAAGCGGAAAGATCACCATACAAACATTCTTTCTATGGTTGTATGAGTTTGTTGAATTTGCTTTCCAGACAGATACTCATGTCGGTCGTGATAAATTTGCCATTGTGGGAAAGAGAAAAGATGGTGGCAGGAGTGGGAGAGGACTGTGCCTCTTCTTTGGTAGTGAGTTGGATAATCTGTATGGGTAAGCCTCTTTTCTTTACTGTTGCAGTTAAGACTTCCTCTACGTAATACTTTGTAAAAGGGCAACGATTGGTGTAGTAGACTACTATTCCGTTTTTGTCCGGGCATTCTCCACTCAGGACGGATGAGTTAAAAGTTGGGTTTGCAGCCTGGTTACGGATCTTTTTGGCGAGGAGGATGAATCCATTGGGAAGGGTTTGGATCGTTTCAAAGCCCTGCCGTTGTAACCATTTGGTGTCACTCATGAAATGAAATTTCTTCACTCCCGCAATTGTGAGCAGACCCTCTTTCCCTTGTTGAATGGCATCGTCAACAGCGGATTGCAGGAGAGCTTTGGCATATCCTTTACCTTTGTATTGTCCGGATACCCAAAAACAGTTTATCATCAGATAGTTGGGAGCATACACAGGCGCCCAGGCATTTTCTGCCGGACCATATTCTATAAATACTTTGGCACGTTCATTTAAACGGCGGAAGATATAACCGTTATCGAATTCTTTTTCAAGCCATTCTTTTTTAAGTTGATAGCCTTCCCTGCATTTCTTATCAGAGAAAGCACAACAAATATGCTCTTCCGGCAGATTTTCTTTTGTCAGTGTAATAAATGGAATCGTTTGCATGGTTTTTCTTTTGGGATAAAGATACGCTTTCTATTTTTATTTATCCAGCATTCTTTACCCTTTAAAGGAAAATGAAAATCTAAAAAATGGTTTTATGGAAGAACTATCAGCGTACTGATTTGTTGAGTCAAAAGAACCAATACCTTTTTGTCATATGAAAGAAGATTATTCTCCTCAGAACGGGGACTGGTATAGTCAGGATATAAAAACCGTTGTGGAGGAGCTGGAGACGGATCTGCATACCGGATTAAGTGAAGAGCAGGTTCGTGAGCGCACAGAGCGGTTTGGGGAGAACGGGCTACCAAAAAAGAAGAAGGAATCTTCTGTTTTACGTTTTCTCAGGCAGTTTAATAATATATTGATCTATGTTTTGCTGGTGGCGGCTATTATTACTGCTGTATTAGGGCACTATGTGGATACGATCGTTATTGTGTTAGTAACGATTGTGAATGGGCTGATAGGTTTTATCCAGGAGAACAAAGCGGAAAAAGCGCTGGAAAATATTAAGAATATGTTGTCGCTGAAAGCGGATGTGATCCGGAATGGTAAGCGGATGGAGATTGATTCCAAAGAGTTGACAGTCGGGGATGTGGTACTGTTGAATCCGGGTGATAAGGTTCCTGCAGACATGCGGCTGGTGGAGAGCAGCAATCTGAAAATTGAAGAATCTATCCTGACCGGAGAGTCTGTTCCTTCAGATAAGCAGGTGGATACCCTGGAGGAAGATGCTCCGTTGGGTGACCAGTTTAATATGGCATTTACCAGTACTACCGTAAGTGCAGGTACCGGTTTGGGCGTGGTGACAGCTATCGGGGCTAATACCGAGTTAGGGAAGATTAATCAATTGATCTCTGATACGCCTGCGATCACTACTCCTTTATTGAAGCAGACAGCCCGGCTGGGAAAAACGATCTCTATTGTAATTGTCGGAATCGCCGTGTTAGTTTATCTGTTTGGATATTTTTTCCGTGATTACCCCCAGGAACAATTACTCTTGTCGGTGATTGGGTTAGCTGTGGCTGCTATTCCGGAAGGCTTACCCGCTATCTTATCCATTATTCTTGCCATCGGAGTACAAAATATGGCGAAACGGAATGCTATTGTCCGTCACTTGCCTTCTGTGGAAACGCTGGGGTCTGTGTCTGTGATCTGCTCGGATAAAACCGGTACTCTGACAAAGAATGAAATGACGGTTAAAACAGTAGTTACCAAGGATCATGTGTATGAGGTGTCAGGAACCGGTTATAGTCCGGATGGAAAGATTCTGCTGGACGGGAAAGAAATTGTTGCGGATGAGGATGAAGTGCTAAGTAACCTGATCAACTGCTTTGAGTTTTGTAATGATGCTACCATCTCAAAAGATGAAGCGGGAAACTGGATGGTGAACGGAGATCCTACGGAGGGCGCTTTGATCACGCTGTACGAAAAAGCAGATTTGAAGGACCGGGATGTGGAACGAATCGCTACGATCCCGTTTGATTCTGAATACAAATACATGGCGGTGCTGGTGAAGGCCGGTGACCGGAAGATCATTTTTGTCAAAGGAGCACCGGATCGTTTGCTCAACCATGTGTGTCGGGAAAAAAACAGTTCCGGCATACAACCTTTTGACATGGATTACTGGAATCAGATGATCACGGAAACGGCAAAAAAGGACAACGCCTCATCGGTGCAGCTTATAAAGAGGTGGATCCGGCCAAGACCGATCTGACGCATGAGGACCTGGAGGCCTGTCCGATCTTTTTAGGGATGGCGGGTATTATTGACCCTCCGCGTGAAGAGGCAACGAAAGCCATAGAACAATGCAAAGGGGCAGGTATTACGGTTAAAATGATTACAGGTGACCACATTGATACGGCTAAAGCGATTGGTGGTGAAATGGGGATCGGTGATGGAGAACATGCATTAGAAGGAAAAGAATTGCAGCGAATGTCTGATGAGGAGCTACGGGAAGCCGTACAGAAATATGATGTGTTTGCACGTACCAGTCCTGAACATAAAATACGTCTGGTCACTGCTCTCCAAAATGATGGATATATTTGTGCGATGACCGGAGACGGAGTAAATGATGCCCCTGCTTTGAAAAAAGCGGATGTCGGGATCGCGATGGGGATCAAAGGTACGGAAGTGACAAAAGATGCGGCTGAGATGGTGCTGGCGGATGACAATTTCAGTACGATTGTCGCTGCTGTGGAAGAGGGGAGAAGGGTATATGATAACCTGAAAAAGACCATCCTGTTTATTCTTCCTACCAACGGAGCAGAGAGTTTTCTGATCATTGCCAGTATTTTGTTCGGTGCGGTAATGCCGTTGACACCCGTGCAGATCCTATGGGTGAATATGGTAACCTCTGTCACGGTTTCTTTTGCCCTGGCTTTTGAGACCATTGAACCGGATGCGATGTTGCGTCCTCCCCGTCCTGCGAAAGAACCTTTATTAAGTGGCTATTTTCTCTGGCGTATCCTGCTGGTTTCCGTACTGATCGGAGGGGGAACCCTGATTATGACTACCCTCATGTTAAGGGATCGCTGGGATGCAAACATAGTAAACACGGTTACACTGAATGCCATTGTGATTCCGCAGATGTTCCATCTGTTCAACGTGAGGAGTATAGATAATTTTGCGTTGAACCGGGATTTCTTTTCTAACAAGATCGCATTCCTCGTTTCCGGCGCATTGATTGTTTTACAATTGGCTATTACCTATTTGCCGTTCATGAATAAAGTGTTTGGAACCTATCCGATTGAATGGGATGATTGGTTATATCCTTTCGGACTGGGACTTGCCGTATTTATTATTATTGAAATAGAAAAGGCGATCATGCGGTCAGTACGAAAAAGGCGTGCATTATCAGGACATAGATAATCCGGACCAGACAGATTTGCACAGATTATTTTTTGTCAAAGGGAATTTTTAATCAGGTTGGCCGACAGATTCTTTAGTCCTGAAAGGACAACACCTTATTTACGGAACCATATGATGTGTCTTTGTGTCGTGCTTACAGCACTCCATGGACTCCTGATACCTGACCTGGGACTTGCGTCCCAGGCTACTATGTGCCGTCCCTGTGGGACTTAAGAGATCAAGATCACCCTTCGCCAAATCTTCCGAACATCCTTGGACGATATCCCGGGCTAACATAATGATCTCCTTTCAGGACTAAAGAAATCGGTCGACCAACAAATCCCGTGCGGTGAAAAATGGATATAAAAAAGGTCTTCTACAAGAAGACCTTTTTTTGAGAGGTAGTAGCGAATTTAGTTAAGGGAACGCTATATTTAAAATTCGATGTTCAACTGTACTACATAGGTGCGTGGAGCAGCTACAGCCATGGGGCGGTAACTATATTCCGTATTCAACAGATTATTGATGATGAAGCGGAACTGTACCTCTTTTGTTACACTTACACCTGTACGTAAATCCATGGTGAAATGACCTTTGTTGGTTCTGATCCAGTAGTCTGTCAGGTTCTCTCCATCGGCATATCCGTAGAGCATACTACGGATATGATCGATCAGTGTCCCTTTGGATTCCGGACGTTCGTCTACCATCAGGTAGTCTACAGCTAAGAATTTACTTTTCCAGTTTAGGTTGGTTCCCAGGGAAAGACGTTTCCAATGGTAGTCCAGTGACGCTTTGGCGGAATGTTTTTGTCGGTATTTTAAATATTTTCCTGTGTTTGACTTTTCCTTCATTTGTAAAGGGTCTGTATATTCCGCTTCCCGTTCGTTGATCTTTTTGTAATCCACATCCCTGGGTTCTAAGTATACATACCCTATGTTGAAGGTCAGATCCTGGTCTTTGTTCAGCACTACATTCCCAAATGTACTGATCTCAGCTCCGTAGATCTGTGCTTTGGATACATTGTAGAACTGAGCCCCAAATCCTGGTGTATTTCCTGCCGCGATCATTTGAAGCAGATCTGCCGTATTGCTGATGTAATCATTGGTTTCGTTATCAAACACACCGAACCGGAATTCGATCATATCCGTATATTGGGTATAGAATCCGGCAATGTCAAACATCCCCTGCACCGGGCCGAACTTATAACCCTGTTTAAAACCAACCTCCGCATTCATCCCTTTTTCCGCTTTGACTTCGTTATTCGGATAAACACCGATACCTCCGATATCTCTGCGGGCATATTTCTCCGTCAGGGATGGATAGCGGTAACCCTGTCCGAAAGAGGCACGCAGGTAGCTGTAATCGGCTAATTGATAATTCAATCCCATACGGACGATCGGTTTGACCGGAATGCTGGTCCCGAACAGTTTAGTCTCTGCTTCCCGGTAGTGTTCGTCCACCCGGTAGTACTCCGCACGGACTCCCGCTGATACACCCAGGCGATCCCAGAAACGGTGGTCATACTGGAAAAATACGGCGGCATTATCACTGTTGTGCAGCCCGGTAGTCCGGGAATCACTCCGCATCCGTTCGTAAGTGGTTCCGGCTGTGATCTGGGCACCTCCATCAAACTTCTTATTGAACTGGTAATCCAGATAATAGGTGTAGTTCTTGTCGATCAGGACTTCCTCTTCCTTAGAATACATGGAATTGCTTAACCAGGGTATCAGGTCATTGGGTAGTTCACCGTTACCGATTGAACTTAGATTGGGCAGCCCGTTGTTCATTACCCAACTGATCAGATCCATATAGTCCGCCGCGCTGGCACTTGGGAAAATCTGGTCCAGTATCCCTATGCCGGCATTGATACCACCGTTCAGATCTCCTTGCAGGATCGGTTGCCAGATTGCGTCAAAAGCGCTTAGGTTCCCATTTTGCAGATCCGAAACCATTCCCATCAGGGCATTTGCATCAGTTCCCATATTCCCTAAGATCTCTAACGCTGATTTTCCTGCATTCGGTTTCATGATGTTGTCTCCACGATAATATACACGGCCCTTGATTTTATGGGAGGTGTTCTTTTCCGGATTGGTAAAGTTAAAGAAAGGATCAATATAGAAGGTATTTCCCTCCCGGCCCATGTTACTTACCGGAGAAGGCTGGTAGACCTCTTTCGGGGAACGCCACAGGAAGAAGTCTCCGTATTTATTAGACAAAAGATTAATATTGAATCCATAGTTCATAATATTTTCTCCCATATCCGGCTGATGATAGGTCAGGTTTCCTCCTAAACGGAACCGTTTGTTATAACCATCCTGGCGATAGCCTTCATCCGTAAACAGATTCATCCCTCCTGTCACATCAAAATTACCGATCCGGCGGGAGTGAGTGACATCCAACCCTTCATAAATCGGCTGGCGGATACCGCTTAACAAGCTGTTACGAAGAACCGGGGTAACCCCATATTTGCCCTCTTTCCAGAAGCTTTTGCTGCTCCATTGATAATCTTCGTCTTTTGCATCTCCGTATATTCCCACATACGCCCGGATGTTTGTCTTAGGAGTGAGTCCCGGGCGGGCAGTACGGACATTGATCACTCCGTTCAACGCTGAAGAACCATATAATACGGAAGAGGCTCCTTTCATCACCTCTACCTGTTCCACCTGTTCCATCGGGATGGTGTTCCAGTTAATGTCTCCTGGACCCGGGTTCAATGCGCTTAATCCATCCACGAGGATCAGACTTCGTGCCCCTACACTATAGGTCCATCCGCCACCACCGCGAATGGAGGGCTGGCGGTCATTCACATCTACTCCGGGAAGTGTGTTCAGGGAGGTCGTCAGATCCGTAGGAGTCTGGCGCCGGATGTCAGAGGCTTTCAACAGGTCCATGGATACAGTGATGTCACTTAGTTTCTGCTCGAAACGTCCGGCACTCACCACTACCTCGTCCATAAGCAAGGAGGAGATTTTCATATACATGTTTTTTACAGTGGTTTCACTTCGCCCCATGACTAAGGGGATTTGCTGGGCTTCATAACCGATGTAGCTGAAACTCACTTCTACTCCTCCCTCTGTCAACGGTAATTCATAGGCGCCATCCATATCTGTGATGGTACCCACATCAATACCTTTGATCCGGGAAGTAATATTCACACCGATAAGCGGTTCGTTCGTCTGGGCGTCATACACATGTCCTTTCAGGACCTGTCCTTCCGCCATAGTACATACAAAACATAGGAGAGTGGTTAGTAGCAATATTTTTTTCATACGTATGTTTTTATTGGTGGTAGACCAACTACTTATTTATTAATAAATATTCCGATCTCAAAAGGTCCGGCGATAAGTTCCTCCTGGATCTGTGTTAACAGGGATTCTAACGTCATATTTCCTAATAACGCATTCACAAGAGCCTGATATTCTTCCGGGATTTCAATTCCCATGCCTGCGATCACATACGAGAGAGGAGTGGTTAGCAACTGCTCATCTACAAATAGCGGGAGAAGAACCGGGATCAGGTCCATCAAAGCAAAGATCTCCCGGATCTCTGATTTGTCGATCGAGATCAGATAGTCACCCGCCTGCCTTTGTTTGGCCACTGAGGTAGCGGTCACATATTCTTTATAGGGATTGGGTCTTGCGATCAGACGGATTCCCTGCGTACTCCATTTGTTTAATTGGGTATATAATGCCAACAGGCTTTGTGTATCCAGCTTATCCAGTATATTATCTGATTTGGTAGAGGCTTTCCGGATTTGTTGAATGATCATATCAATGTGAGGAAGGATATATAACACGGTATCATCTTCCAGATAGTAAGTAGCTAAATTGACCGGTGAAGTTTGCCATGCGCTGGCCGGACGTTCGGTCGTGATATAATTATTGATCATGCCGGCAACCGGGATTTCTTCCGGAAGTGAAGCATACGAGATGGTTACATTGCCGTCCGGTAGAAAATTCACTTTGTTAACTGTGAGGCTGAATATATTGGACAGGATCGGATTCAGGACCATACTATTTACGATGCCTAACAGACCGGTTGCAACTCCGATCTCGCTATAAGCCGTTTTTGTATAGGTATAATAGGTGGTATATCTGCCCGACTCATCCTGTTCCCGGTAGGATTCCGTATCGGCATTATGCACTACATTCCAGTTTCCTGTCTGTGTCAACGGATTAGAGGGGTATTGGATACCGGAGAGGGTCAGTGAGAGGGCTCCTTCGGTAAGGACACCTTCATAATACATACTGATCCCCTGTGTAGTCGTCGTGTTGCCGGAAAAACTATATCCTTTTCCATCCACCTGTTGGGAGAGTTGAATATTCTCCAACCGGGTTTCCGGCTGGTTAGGGAAGATATGGGAAAGGGTCAGACTGGCGGTGGAACCATCCGGTGTTTCAAAATAGACATCTTTCCCGATCATTTCATGACCGCTGTATGTAAATGTCAGCCGGTTTGCATTTTCAGGAGTACTCAGTTTATTGGAATAAGTGGCTGTTGCTTTCTCCGGAGTTATTCCGTCTGTCTTGTCATCATTACAGGCTGAAAAGAATCCCGAAAGAAAGAGAAAGGTGAGGCATTTCAATAAAAGTTTGTTGTTCATTTTGCCTTAAGTTTAATCAATTAATACTATGTATTTTCCGGTTATAAAAGTAAAGAGGTAGAGGTGTCTGTTTTTGTTTTTATGTTTTACTTTAATAGTCTGTTTGCTATTTGATGTATGTAAATAACTTTTACCTTGTTACCAAAGACTGTAAACCAGATAAATACAGGCTACAAAGATCTGTTTATATTTCATATACGTCAATGTCTGTTTTTGGGTTTATATGTTCTGTTTTTAAGATAGGGTGTTTTTTTCAATTCTTTCTTATCTTTGAGCCGGATATAAAAAGAAACCGATGATATACGATAATGTTCCCCGCTTTGACCTTCCCCGTGATTTTATCGCAGGAGAAATAGAAGGTAATAGTCTGTTGAAACTGTACAGTAATTTTCCTTGTCGGATCAAAGCCGGAATTTTTGTGCTTTGCCTGGGTGGAACGATCCGGGCAACGATCAATCTCACGCAAAAGACCATCCGGGCAAATGATCTGGTGATCTTAGCGCCGGATAGCTACATTCAGGCCCATGAATTGTCGGAAGACATTCATCTGGCTTTTGCCGGTTTTTCATCCGAATTTGTCGGTTCCACAGATTTTGTGCAGGCTACCATCGAATTTTTATCATCCGCCTATCAGGAACCGGTTATTCCACTGTCCGGGCAAACCGTTTCGATCTATATCCGTGCCTTGCGGTTGCTCGCTGATGTTTGTCTGTTGCCGGAAGGTTTTACAAGCCGGGAAACCATCCAGTCTATATTGAATGTATTTATTCATACAACGTCGGAATTATATAAAAAAGAGGAAACCCGTCCGCATCCTCCCCATTCCAGGCAGCAGGAAATCTATAAAGAGTTTATCTCTCTGCTGATGAAACATTACCGGGAACAACATAATGTTAGTTTTTATGCCGGAAAACTGGGATTGTCCCTCCAACATTTCAGTTCTACGATCCGTAAAGTCTCCGGAAGAAATCCGATGGAGATTATTAATAATATTATTGTGATGGAGGCAAAAGTGCAATTAAAAACAACCGACCAGCCCGTAAAAAATATCGCTTTTAATCTGGGCTTTACCAATGTCTCTTTTTTTCATCGTTATTTCCGGCGTCATGCAGGCGTCACTCCCCAGGAATACAGAGGAGGAGAGATCTTTGTTAGTGGAAAACGCAAAGTAAAAGAAGAAAAAGTGCCGGATCCGGAATTCTGATAAGACGTTTGGTTTTTCTTTATTTGAACCGGTAGGTAAGCATCAGTTTACTTTCGGAAGTGGAGGAGTAGACATTCTCAAAATATTTATAATACGTTCTGCGGACATAACTACTGAAATCCCCGGTCAGGTAAAAATTTTTCCTGAGACGATAATCGATGCGGATATTAGAATGGTACAATTGCGCCCGGGAACGGTCTCCCTGCGCATTCAGGGTTTTAGGATTGAAATGTTCCCAGTCCATCTGTTCCGGATATCCTTTCCAGGTAAACATGTAATAAGTTTGTGAATTTAGTCCCAGGCGTATTTTCTGGTTGAAAGAAGAATAGCTGAAACCCACTTTTGTACTCAATCCGTTTGCCAGATTGTAGTTCCGCTCATCTACCCGGTAGTAGTCACTCAGGGAAGCTCCTAAAAGAATTCCGTTTAAATGGAAATTCCCTTCCATTAATCCCCGCTTAAAAGTTTCATTCCGGTAGAAGAGCCCTCCCCCAAAAGAAGCAGGCGTACAAAATTTATAAGGGGTTTTGAAAGAGATATCAGAGATCGTATCCGAATCATAATAGTCAAAATGTTGATATAAACCGATGCTAAGTGTCTGTTTCTCTTTTTCCAGTAATTCTTTTCCTACGATCCGTCCAATGATGGACAATTCTCCTAAGACCGGCTGGGAAGCCTGCACATTCAGATTGGTTTTAATCGAAAAATAGTCATAAGGTTTTCCCCGGTCCGCTTCAAATTTATCCCCATATTCAATCCGGATCTCCGAACCGAAACCAATTCCCTGATCGAAGACCGCGTCCTGCAATTCCAGCACCCGTATGCCGGCGGATACCTCTATGCTAACCGGGGGCAAACCAAATTGTCTTCCGGAGGTAGCCCGTTTTCTCCAGGCGTCTCCATGGATGATACGGGTGAGACCCCGCATCGGTGAAACCATGAATGCTATCGCTTCCCGTCCAAATCGCTCACTACCGTAAGCCCGGTCATCTAAGAGCAGGTCGGATGCCCTGTAAAACACTTCGCCCAGAGCCATACCACCTAAAGGAGTGGCAATGATATCATTGGTAGAAGGATATTCACATTCCATGAACAGTTCCCACATACCACTTCCTGCCAGTGAGAACAACCCGGATTGCCAGTAGTTATATCCGTTAGAACGGGCTGCATTGTAATATAAACTTCCATGGTAAGGATGGAGGAACATGTTGGTTCCCATCCGGTCATTATCCCAGATAAATCCATGCCGGAAATTTTCTTTGATCGTATGGCCATTGATATAGGCAAAATCTCCTTTCTGGATGAAACGGTCAAAGATCCACACCCCCATATTGATCCCAAAAACAGTTGCCACTGCCTGCGGTCCTTTCTTAGGAGCATAGAATTGAATGTCCGCCGAATCCGGAGGAAGGGTAAAGAAAAACCGTTTGTCCCGGGAGTATTGCGCTGAAGAATAAAATGATAGTAACAATAATAGGGAAGTAAATATATATTTCATTGGCTAACAGATCAAAAGCTGGATAAGTTTCTTATTATTCCCCTCTCAAGAAGCTGGGTAAAAAACTCTCATCGTTCTTTGATAAAGTTACGGATTATAAGTACCCCGAATGGGGTGCAATGTAAATAACCCCGGGTAGCACCCGGGGCAGAGAGTATCCTTCTTGCTACAACCCTTTCACAGGATTGCACCTTATCCAAGGTGCCGAAAGAGCGGGTAGCTGTTACCCCGGGTGCTACCCAGTCATGTTCGGAAGATTTTTTCGAAGGGTGATTGGCGAAGGGTGAT
>JAJQEE010000067.1 GCA_021201865.1 Tannerellaceae bacterium
ATACTTCCCTTCCTATTTACAAAGATAACTATGCCTATTAAATAAAAAACAGATCCGAAATATTTCTTTTTCTTTCGAAAGTTTCGACAGACCTCTTCTTTTCGAAAGAAAAAAGTTCCGGGAATATCTCTCTGAATTTATCGGACCCACTTCATTCCATCCTCTAACTCTCTCATTTTCCGAAGACAGAAGAATTTTCACCTATAAACAGCCTCTTCACCAGATATGTTTCTCTGCTATTTATTATTTTGTATATTTGTTTCGAATATTTATAAATAAAAACACAATGGGTAACATCGCGAAGCGACACAATTTCATTTTGGAACAATTAAAACGAGACGGCTATGTAAAAGTCCAGGAATTAAGTGAACAGTTGGAAGTTTCCGAAGTTACAATCCGGAAAGATCTGAAACAACTGGAAAGTAAAAAGTTATTGTATCGCAATCATGGAAGCGCCAGTAGTTTAAGCAGGATCATTGCAGATAAACATATTGATATCAAAGAGAAAATGCATACAGAAGAGAAGATCCGGATTGCCAAAGCAGCCTGCCTATTGCTGGAGCCCAATGATAAAATCACCATTGCATCAGGCACAACTCTCTTTGCTTTTGCCAAAGAGATTGATACCATGGAACAAATCACAGTGATTACCTCTTCTGTGAAAGTTTCTTTTACTCTTTGCTACCATCTTAATATTGAGATCATTCAATTAGGAGGTATCCTGAGAAAAAATTCCGTTTCGGTGATCGGACACTATGCAGAGAACATCCTGGAAAGCCTTTCCTGCAATAAACTTTTTTAGGAGTCGATGGAATTGACCTGGATTATGGGCTTACGACAAGTGATATGAGCGAAGCCCGGATCAATCAGCAGATGATCGATGCGGCACAAAAGATCATTGTGTTGACGGACTCTTCTAAATTTGGCCGAAGAGGATTTTGTAAGATCTGTGATATAGGAAGAATCCATCATATTATTACGGACCGAAACGCTCCCCCTCATATGATCGATGCGATCCGGGACAAAGGGATTGAGGTTACTTTGGTTTAATATATTACCTTAGTATACAGATAAGACAGATGGGCACAGGTATTATTTATTCTTTATATAAAATATCTGTTCCCATCTGTCTTATCTGTATACTAAAAATGGGGCTTTAATCTAAAAGTTCTACAGCCTGTTTGGCGAAATAGGTAGCGATCAGATCTGCTCCTGCCCGTTTAATGGAGGTCAGACTTTCCAATATGGCTTTGTTTTCATCCAGCCATCCCATTTGAACTGCCGCTTTGATCATTGCATATTCTCCACTGACGTGGTAAGCACTTACCGGGACATTCACCGCATTTTTTACTTCACGTATGATATCGAGATAAGCCATAGCAGGTTTTACCATCACAATATCAGCTCCTTCTTCTACATCTGCCAGGGCTTCTTTCAAAGCTTCTTTCCTGTTTGCCGGATCCATCTGATAAGTTTTCTTATCTCCAAATCCGGGGGCGCTATCCAAAGCATCCCGGAAAGGGCCATAAAAACAGGATGCATATTTGGCGCTATAGCTCAATATGCCTGTACGGGTAAACCCATTTTCTTCAAACGCTTTCCGGATCGCATAAATCCGTCCATCCATCATGTCACTGGGTGCCACAAAATCCACTCCGGCTTCTGCATGACTCAAACTCATTTTCACTAACGCCTCTACTGTCTCGTCATTCAGAATTTCTCCGTTTTCGACAATCCCATCATGGCCATAGATAGAATATGGATCTAATGCCACATCAGTCATTACGACTATGTCCGGAACAGCATCCTTTATGGCACGAATACTCCGCTGCATCAAACCATCCGGATTCCAGGCCTCTTTTCCGGTATTATCTTTCACTTCATCTTTTGCTTTTACAAAAAGCAAAATAGACCGTATACCCATACTCGATAACTCTTTTACCTCTTTTATTGTCAGGTCTAACGAATTACGATAATAACCAGGCATAGATAGGATCGGAGTGGAAATATTTTCTCCTTCATCAATAAAAAGAGGAGCCATAAAATCTCCTGGGTTCAGGGTTGTTTCAGCTACCAGACTACGGACTGCCGCACTTTTTCGCAGGATTCTGTTTCTTTTTTGTAAATACATATCTTTCCTTTTTAGTTACTCCATGAATAGTTTTTGATGGCTTCAATAAAGGCCTGTGCGTGTTCCACCGGAGTATCCGGCAGTATACCATGTCCCAAATTGGCAATATATTTGTCTTTACCAAACCCCTGCAACATTTTCTCTACCTCCTTTTCAATAAAGGGAATAGGTGCATATAATTTAGCCGGGTCAAAATTTCCTTGTATCACAACCTCATTACCCGTTAACTGCCGGGCGAATTCCGGTGTAAGGCCCCAGTCCACTCCTAATGCCGTCGCACCGGTTGCCTGTAAAAGCGGTAAAGAATGCCACGCTCCCTTGGCAAACACAATTACAGGAACCTCGTCTTTTAATGCTTCCACGATCTGGCGGATATAAGGGAGGCAAATAGCTGAAAAATCATCCGGTCCTAACAGCCCGGCCCAACTATCAAATACCTGTACCAGATCCACTCCGGCTTCCACCTGGGCTTTCAAATAAGCAATGGTGGTATCTGTGATCATCTGAAGCAAGATATGAGCCGCTTCCGGCTGGGTATAACAAAATCTCCGGGCTTCATCAAACGTCTTGGTGCCTTTTCCCTGTACCATATAACAAAGCAAGGTCCAGGGTGCTCCGGCAAAACCGATCAAAGGAACTTCACCAGCCAGTTCCTGTTTGATCATACGGATCGCATCAAAAACATAGCCCAACTGCTCCTGTACCTCCGGAATCCGGATCTTTCCCAAATCCTCTTTTGTCCGGATAGTAGAAGGGAGTATAGGACCTACTTTTTCTACCAGCTGGACTTCCAGTCCCATAGCCTCAGGAACTACCAGAATATCAGAAAAAAGGATCGCAGCATCCGTTCCTAACCGGCGAACAGGCTGCAACGTGATCTCACAGGCCAGTTCAGGAGTTTTACATCTTTCAAAAAAAGTATATTTCTTCCTCAGCTCACGATATTCCGGAAGAAAACGCCCTGCCTGACGCATCATCCAGACCGGGACTCTTTCTACCGTTTCACCACGCAGGGTACGAAGTATCAAATCATTTTTTAATATTGTATTCATTCTGTTTGCTTATCAAAATATGAAATTGCCATCTCCACCATACTCTTTTTATCCGGATGAAGGGCTGTTATGATCCGGTTATGCTCTTTTATATACTTTTTCAATGTCCGGGTTGTAGTTGATCCGATCGAAAAACAAACAAGATCCATTACCGGATTCACTGAAAAATAACTTTCTACGGCACTCGGACTGTAGAAGAAAATAGCATCATATACATTGTCTATCCGGTGAGGGAGACCTACAGTCTGATACACTATCACTTCCTCCAAATCTAAATGATGTAACCGCAACTGCTCCGGTATATCATTCATGCGCCGGTCTCCACAGAAGAAAATATATTTCTCATTCTTCCCACCGGAAACTATTTGGGTCGCTAAGTCAGTACCATTATCTGCTGTGGCAAGTAGAACCTCTGCCTTCCAAAAAGAACAGATCTCCTCTTTCGTCGCTCCACTGATACAACAGATCTCCCATTCCGGGACCTGCTCAAGACAAGAGATTACAGTACGAACAGCATGCTTACTGGTAAAAATCACTTTTAACTTTTTTCCGGATAGTTCCCGGATATACGCCATTGTTGCCTGGCCGGCAGAAGGAAGGATCCTGATAAAAGGATCTACCGTTATTTTTATGCCCTGTTCGTATGCATATCGAAGAGTATCTCTTCTGATCTCTCCTGTACTAAGTATACGAACCGGTTTATTTCCCATGACGGATCTGTTCAACCAGGACTTTTCCACCTTCTTCCAATAATTGTTCCGCGGCACTTTTTCCTAAATCCTGAGCCGATAAAACAGGCTGTGAACAGGTAATTTCTTTACACTCTTTTCCATCTACAGACAGCACCTTACCCTGAAAAAAACCTCGTTTTCACGAATAACAGCTAATGCAGCGATCGGAGTAGAACAGCCTCCCATCAGTGCCCGCAGGAAATCCCGTTCAACAGAAGCACATATATAGGTATCCGGATTATTGATCTCTTTACACAAGGATCTGACATCCTGATCCTCTGTCCGGCAGGTAATACAAATGACCCCTTGCGCTGGTGCAGGAAGCATCCAGTCCAGATCTATCATATGGGCTTCCCTTAGTCCGATACGTTCCAGTCCTGCCGCAGCAAAAACAGCTCCATACCAATCATTATCTGCCACTTTTTGCAGACGGGTATTAATATTTCCCCTCAGATTTTCCATCTGATCATGTGGGTAGCGGTTCAACCATTGTGCTTTCCGGCGTACACTACTTGTCCCAATCACTACCGGATCTACTCGCTTTTCTCCTATGTGACGCACAGACCGGTCTTTCAGGACCAATACATCTTTATAATTGCCACGTGGTAGTACGGCCGGAATACAAATCCCCTTTGCCGGGTGGGTAGGCACATCTTTCATGGAGTGAACAGCCAGGTCTATCCGGCCATTTAAAAGGGCCATATCCAGGGCACGGGTAAAAATACCCTGTACTCCCATTTCATATAACGGAGTGATCAGATCCAGATCCCCTTCACTTTTTATATATACTAATTCACAGGTACTACCCTTTTCTTCCAGTACTTTCTTTACCTGTTCAGCCTGCCAGACAGCTAACTGACTATCTCTTGTTCCTATTTTCAGCGTTTTACTCATGCAATTGATCAGGCCGATTTTCTTCCGGCTTCAAATTTTAACCCCAGATATTCCCACACCTCCGTCAGTGAATCAACTAATTGTTTGATCATATGATCGGTATGGAAAGGAGAAGGGGTAATCCGTAACCGTTCTGTCCCTTTTGGCACAGTCGGGTAATTAATGGGCTGTATATAAATATGATGTTTATGAAGCAATCGTTCACTGGCTGCTTTACAGGATTCTGCATCTCCGATCATCACCGGAATAATATGAGTTTCCGTATCCATTACCGGAATACCGGCAGTCCGGAGGAGCTGTCTGGCTTTCTTTACCTGTGCTTGTTGCCTGTTGCGTTCTTCCGACGAGTTTTTAAGATGGCGGATCGATGCTACGGCTGCCTCTGCCAAAGCAGGAGACAAAGCGGTTGTGAATATGAAACCGGGTGCAAAACTCCGGACGGCATCAATCAGATTTCTGTTTCCGGCAATATAACCTCCCATCACTCCGAAAGCTTTTCCTAATGTCCCTTCTATAATATCCAGCCGCTCCATCGCATCTTCCCGGTCAGCGATACCACCACCCCGGTTTCCATACATACCCACCGCATGTACTTCATCAATGTAAGTCAACGCAGCATATTTTTCTGCCAGGTCACAAATGGCATGGATAGGAGACACATCTCCGTCCATGGAATAGACACTTTCAAAAACGATCATTTTAGGCCGTTCTGCATATTTCCGTAATAGTTCTTCCAAATGTTCCAGATCATTATGCCTGAAAATCACTTTTTCACATCCTGACTGTCTTACTCCTTCGATCATTGAATTATGATTAGAAGCATCCGAAAGGATCACACAATCCGGGATCAGTCTGGCAATTGTAGAAATTCCCGTCTGATTGGAAACATATCCTGATGTAAAGACCAAAGCCGCCTCCTTATTATGAAGATCTGCCAATTCATTTTCCAGTGTCACGATCGAATGGCTATTTCCTGATATATTCCGGGTGCCACCGGCACCGGCTCCATACTTTTCTGCTGCATCCGTCAAAGCACGAATAATATCTGCATGCTGTCCCATTCCCAGATAGTCATTGGAACACCAGATCACAATCTCTTCTATCCCATTAGGGGTATGCCAGAGTGCTTTGGGAAATTCACCCACTTTACGTTCTATATCAGTAAAGATGCGATAACGTTGTTCAGTATGCAACTTGCTTAAAGCCGCATCAAAGAAAGACTGATAAGCAATTGATTTTGTATTCTGAATTAAATTTACTTCCATATATTGAAACCGGAATTCTGTATACCATGTATAGTTAGAAATATACCTACAAAAATAGAGGGAAGGTTACTCCCAAAAAATCACTATATGTAGTGATTTAGCATACCATAAACGGAGTAGGATTGGTAGCCAAGAAAATGACACAAAAAAGCCATTTACCGATACCGGTAAATGGCTTTCCGGAAGTTGTCTCACAAGGATTCGAACCTTGACAGGCAGAACCAAAATCTGCAGTGCTACCATTACACCATGAGACAATCCTGCGCTTTTGTAAAGCGATGCAAAGGTAGGAATTTTATTTTACCCTGCAAATATTTTAATCAATTATTACTTGGCAATCAAAAGAAAATAGTTCTTCTTTCCTCTTTGTACCAGCAAATATTTGTCGTTTAACAGAGAGGAGGCATCAAAAACAGTTTCTGTTTCTGTCAGCTTTTCTTTATTCACACTTACCCCACCACTTTGGATCAGTTTACGCATTTCTCCTTTGGAAGGAAACACGTTTGCTTTTTCGGTCAGGAGTTCTACCACCTTGATACCACCGGCAAGTTCATCCCGTGAGATCTCAAACTGAGGTACTCCGTCAAATACAGACAGTAAGGTTTCTTCATCCAGTTTCTTCAAAGTTTCAGAAGTTGAATTGCCAAACAGAATATTCGAAGCTTCCACAGCCATTTCATAATCTTCTTCAGAATGAACCATCACTGTAATTTCTTTCGCCAGTCTCTTTTGCAAGGGACGCAAATGTGGTGCCGCAGTCTGTTCTTCTTCCAAAACGGCGATCTCTTCTCTACCCAAAGCAGTAAATATCTTAATATATTTTGCCGCGTCTTCATCACTTACATTCAACCAGAACTGATAGAATTTATAAGGAGAGGTATAACGACGGTCTAACCAGACATTTCCGGATTCAGTCTTTCCGAATTTACCACCATCTGCTTTGGTAATCAAGGGACAGGTCAACGCAAAGGCTTCTCCACCTGTCTTCCGGCGAATCAACTCCGTTCCGGTAGTAATATTCCCCCACTGATCAGAACCACCCATCTGCAAACGACAGTTTTCAGTCTGGTAGAGGTTCAGGAAATCATATCCTTGTATAAGTTGATAAGAGAACTCTGTAAAAGACAATCCGACATTTGACTCTGAGCTGATCCGCTTTTTTACAGAATCTTTTGCCATCATATAGTTAACAGTCAGGTGCTTTCCTATATCACGGATAAAGTCAAGGAAAGAATAATCCTTCATCCAGTCATAATTGTTTACTAACTTGGCGGCATTCGGTGCATCTGAGTCAAAATCAAGGAACTTAGCCAATTGTTTTTTGATACTGTCCTGATTATGACGAAGAGTCGCTTCATCCAACAAATTCCTTTCTGCGGATTTCATGGATGGGTCTCCAATCATCCCGGTAGCACCTCCTACCAATGCGATCGGACGATGGCCGGCACGCTGAAAATGCTTCAACATCATCACACTAACCAGGTGACCGATATGTAATGAATCTGCAGTCGGATCAATTCCTACGTATGCAGATGTCATCTCTTTCTGCAATTGTTCTTCCGTACCAGGCATCATATCATGAATCATGCCCCTCCATCTCAATTCTTCCACAAAGTTCATCGTATTATTTTATTCGTGTTATATTAGTCTGTTAGTATCGACTGCAAAGGTAGTACTTATTTTTCAATCAAATAGAAAAGACCTGCTGAACATTTTTTCTTAATTGGGTGGTTAATAGCTCCATGGGAATATGTAAGGAATCAGCAAACTGCTGATAGACTTCCCGGATAGAAAGATTTTCTTCATCTGTTTCAGCCAGACATCTTTCAGGCCAGGCTTTTTGCAGAGAATCCGGATTAAAATAGGTTCCGAAAGATAGCCAGAAGCCATGTTGAACCAGTTGCCGGGCCTGTTCCGGTTTCCCTCTGAAGCCATGAACAATCCATGCGACAGACGGTTTGATCTCTTTTTTCAAGGCAATTAATTCATCCCATGCTTTCACACAATGGATAATCACCGGTTTTTGGACCTTTTCCGCCAGCAGAGCCTGTTGCAGAAAAATCTCCCGTTGCCTGTTCAAAGGAGTTTTTGCCATTTTATCCAAGCCGGCTTCACCTAAGGCTACCATCCTCTTTCCTGTTATTTCTTTTTCCAGGATCCGGAATTGTTCATCTTCATTTTCAATATACCAGGGATGAATACCTATACTTTGATAGAGTATATCCGGATCACCCTCCCAACCGGTACGGACCACCTGGTTAAAAATAAAAATATTTTCCGGAGAAGAATCTTTTACGTGTGTATGTATATTATAATACTTCATATCAGGGAACCGGATCATATCCGCTACCTCCCCAGGGATGACAGCGAAGTATCCGTTTGATAGATAACCAGGAACCTTTGAAGGGACCATGCTTTTTAAGTGCCTGCACTGCATATTCAGAACAGGTAGGTACATACCTGCAGGAAGCCGGTGTAAGAGGAGATATACAATATTTGTAGAAGTAGACCGGCAGAAGAAAAATAGCCGTAAAGAACTTTTTCATTGTTCTTTTTCCCGTAATACTTTAATTGCTTTTTCCATTGCTTTTTCCATATCCGTAAAAGCCAAAGGCTTCTTATCCAAATACAAAAACGCAATGATCATGGATCTGTTTTTCTCTGTTAACGGATCTATGAGTTCATATTTTCTGACCCGGTAGGTTTCCCGTACCTGCCGTTTAATCAGATTTCGTTTGACAGCCCGCCTGATTTTCTTTTTAGGAACGCTTACCATAAAAGAGACCGGAACAGACATAGATTCCTCCATCGGTAAATAAACGACCCGTAATGGAAACGCTACAAATGATTTCCCTTCCTGAAAAAGGAGATCAATGTAGCGTTTCCATGACAGGCGTTCCTCTTTGGAGAGGGTATACCTATTATTATTTACCATTCTTTTTATTCTTGGCCAGCTCTTTTTTAAGGTATAACTCCAATGCAGCAGTCATTGAAGGAGCCTCCGGAGAAGGAGCTTCCACATCCAAACGCAGCCCAGCTTCCCGTACTGCTTTTGCCGTAGTAGGGCCAAAGCATCCAATCCGTATGTCATCCTGCTGAAAATCCGGGAAGTTCTTTAATAAAGAAGCAATACCGGAAGGACTGAAGAACAATAACATATCGTAATCAAACTTTTCATCTTCTGAAAAATCATTACTTACTGTTCTATACATAACCGCTTTCGTATAGTCGATCTTTTTAGCATCCAGCTGCTGGAAAAGATCTTCTTTATGTACATCTGATACGGGGATCAGGTATTTTTCTTTCGGATGTTTACCAATGATAGTTACCAGTTCTTCCTGTTTACCAGTTTGTGCAAAAAAGATTTTCCGCTTTCTGTACACTGTATATTTTTGCAGATAGACAGCTATCGCTTCTGTCATACAGAAATATTTCATAGTTTCCGGAATGGTCACTCTCAATTCTTCACATAAATGAAAGAAATGATCAATTGCTGTTCGGGCAGTAAAAACCACTGCTGTGTAATCCAAAATCGTAATTCTTTGTTGTCTGAATTCTTTGGATGAAACAGGCTCTACTTTGATAAACGGTCTAAAATCAATCTCGACACCATATTTCTCAGCAATATCGAAATAGGGAGACTTGTCAGATGCGGGTTTCGGTTGTGACACCAGCAATTTTTTGATATTCAATGCCATAGAGTACTAGCCTCAATAAAGTTATACAAATAGATCATGCCCTGATATAAAAAGATCAGGGGTAAAATTTCTTGGCCGCAAAGGTACAAACTTAAATACAAAATACCCGTATTTTTCCGGTAAAATATCCGTATAGTATTATAATTTATTACAAAACGACACAAAAAATAAAAAAATATGAACAATAATAGAGGAGGCAATAAAGAAGATTCGACAAAAACCAACCACATAACAGGTAGGTAGAGAAGAATCCCCCACGTTCCCATGACGGCATGATAGTTGGTTTTCCATAACTTATATTTATCCGGATCTGCAAAGACATAGCCTAATAATCCATATAAGATCTGCTTAAACCAGTAGAAACCAATCAAAACAGATAAGATCAAAGCCAAAAATACAAATAACATAGCCGGAGAAAGCTGGACAATTTCTGATTGACGCACACGAGCCAGAGCAAAAATAGCAATGGAAGATAGAAAGAGGGGCTGAAAGATCATGAATTTTCCAAAAAAGAATTCATTTCCGGAAATATCTTCAAACAAGTTTTGCCGTTCTTTTTGATTCCCTATATCTTTTAACATCTTCACAAAAAGGCTGAAATTAGAACGGAAGACTAAGGCAAAAGCAATCAAAAGGAAAAGTAACAGAGCAAATAAAATATCATTTACCATCTGCCCTTCTCCTAACCGGATTCCTACATACCCCTCAAACAGATCTTCCATACTTATATTTTTATCACCTTCCTACCTTCTTATCTTCATTTATTCAAAGATCACACTAATGTCTCTTTAATAATCTCCCCTACCGTCGGATGTGGATATACAAACGAACTTAACTCCTCTGCAGTCATTCCTTTTTCAATGGCAATCCCTGCAATCACAATGAGTTCCGATGCCGGATTTCCTAACAAATGGGCACCTATCACTTTATTATCTTCCGATAATATCAGTTTACAAACTCCGTTCCCCATTTCATTTTCTGCTACAAAACGACCGGAAAATACCATAGGCAGTTTTTTCACCTGATAAGGAATTCCCTCTGCCTGCAATTCTTCCTCAGTTTTACCAACCCCGGCAATTTCCGGATTGGTATAAACCACCCCGGGAATAGCTTTATAACTCATCCTCCGGTCTGTCTTACCTGCAATATGGTCAATCGCCACTTCTGCCTCACTTACCGCTGTATGAGCTAACAAAGAATATCCGGTGACATCTCCGCAGGCATAAACATTGGACTTGGAAGTCTGCATAAAAGAATTTACCAACAATCCATTTCTATCTTTTTCTACCTGCAAAACATTCAGACCATATGCTTCCAGCACCGGTTTGCGACCTACACTGACTAAAACTTTTTCCGTCTCCAGGTCCACCGTTTCTCCGTTTTTCTCTAAAGTAACAGTATTGCCCTTTACAGCGACTACTTTATAACCCAGATAAAACTGAACACCTTTCTTTGTATATTCGTTTTGCAGAAGATCTGATAATTCGCGGTCCATAGGTCCTAATATCTTATCCAACATTTCCACCACGTGTACCTTTACCCCCAGACTATTATAGAAAGAAGCAAATTCCATTCCGATTACTCCGCCACCGATAATGACTAACGAAGAAGGCAGTTCTTTACTTTGAAGAGCTTCCCGGCTGGTCCAGAAGTCTGTTTCCATTAATCCCGGAATAGGCGGAATTACTGTTTCAGAACCTGTACAAAGTAGTAGATGGGCAGCCTCGTATGCTTCCCCGTTACAAGCGATACGGATTGCTTCCCCGGCTGCATATTTTTCAATCTGCGCTTCACCATTCACAACAGTCACTCCACCTTCTGTCATTTTCATCCGTATACCCGCTGTCAATTTTTTAACCACTTTATTTTTACGGGCGATCATTTTAGGAAGATCAAAAGAAGGGTTTTCTGCTTTCACCGCATATTTGGCAGCCTGTTTAAGTTGATCATATATTTTAGCAGAATATAGTAACGTCTTGGTAGGGACACATCCTTCATTCAGACATACCCCCCCTAATACATTCTTCTCAAATAATATGGCAGATAGCCCATAATGGGCTGCACGCTCCGCAGCAGTATAACCCGCAGGTCCTCCACCAATGATAGCGACATCGTATTTCATGTGATTCGGATTTAATGTTTTTATTTAGATCATGTATTTTTCAGGAACTGTTCAGATCAGACCCTCATTTTTCTTTAACTCAATCTTCGGATTGATCTTTCTTAACAGGCGAATAAATTCTTTCTCATTTTCAGGAGAGATCATCATCCACATCTTACCCTCTTTCCATATAATGATGCGATTGAGAGAAAGGGCATAACTAAATGCAGGAAATATAGTAGGCTCCAAGGCCTCTATCTCAGAGATCGCAATCTCTTTCTTTGGAAAGATCCCACAATGAAGGATTAGATGCTCTTTCTCCGTTATTACATAATAGGTATTAAAAAGGTATGTATGACTCCGATGGTAACCAGGAACGTACCAATAATGGCCACTGTGCTCTGTCCCAATACCGCCAGAATGCATGCAGCGATCATTAACCATAGGAATAGATGGTACCACCAATCTACTTTTGATTTAAAAACTCTGTCCATTTTACGCAATTTTGCGCAAGTTAGCAAAAAAGATTCATAGTAAATCTTTTATTGCCAAGATTGAGAAGAGGGGATAAAAACAGAATACCGGAGAAATGATACCTCAAAAAGATACCATTTCTTCCGGCATTCATCCCTGGATCATATCCCTCTAAAAAATTCCTCTAATGAAACGTTGAAATAATCACACATCCTTTTAATGGTAGTGATATTAATATTATGTGTACCGGTTTCTAATCTACCCATATTTATTTCGGTATCATAATACATAACCCTCTGAGAGACTTTTATCTCTCTACGGAGTTTTTTCACTTTCTGCACGATCTTTCTGATCAAAATTTTGTCTTCTTCTAACATACTTTTTTTCAACAAATAAGGTTTGGTTGGAAATAATAAAAGCATACGTATCCGTATGCAAAATTTATACCCTCTCTTCTGTAACTTTGCTTTCCTAACCCTTTCACACAATTTATATGTTGGAAATTATATTAGGAATCTGTATCCTCGGAGGTTGTCTTTACCTTTTAATCGACGGTGTTTTAATGATTTATAAACAATACAAAGAAACGAAAGGAGGAAAGAATAAAAACAATAAATTATAAAAAAGCAAATCTTCATTTTAAAACTTTCCTTTTTTTACAATAGTTATTTTACGTTAATCAAACAAAAAAACGATTTTCAGCCTTTCTAAGTGTCATACAATAAGGGCGGGAGGCGCATTTTTGTGGGTATATTTTTACTATATCATTCATCTTTACAAATTGACTGCTCCTGCTCAAAGCACCGAAGGCCCTTTTTCCGGCAAACCAGATAACAGAAATCTTGAGCAACAAGAGGAATACATTAGTGATGGTAAGAGCGACCTTTCCCGGCCAAAACCCTACGGGTCCCGGATTGTTATACATAGAAACAACAATCCGGAATACCATATGATCATAAAAAGATTTACCGACAACGATCTGTATAAGTTCTCTGTTATGCTGGCTATCCAGCGCCTTTATCCATGGGCCTATGTGAAATATCAATTCATGAACCGGGGAAGAACCGAATTCCCGAAAGGATTTGCACAGGAACTAAAAGAAGAGGTGGCCCGGATGGCTACTCTGAAAATGACCCCACAGGAAAAAAATATATCACCCAAAGATGTTACTTTTTTGACCCCGTTTTCATTGACTTCCTGGACGGGCATCAATATGACCCCTCTGAAGTCCATATCACACAAAACGGGGGTGATCTGAAAATAGAGATTGAAGGCTACTGGTACCGGACAGTCTTGTGGGAAGTTCCATTAATGGCACTTATCTCTGAACTCTACTTTAAAATGATGGGAATATCTCCCCGAAACACAGAGGAGAAAGCCATCGAAAAAGCAGTCGCCCTGAAAGGAGCAGAAGCCGACCACTCGGATTTCGGGACCCGGCGGCGATTTTCTTTTGACATACAGGACAAAGTGGTGGAATGCCTGCAGAAATACTCCGGAGCCTATTTCAAAGGAACAAGTAATGTCTATCTGGCTATGAAATACGACACGACTCCTATAGGAACAATGCCGCACGAATGGTTTATGTTTCATGGCTCCATGTTTGGCTATCGCTCAGCCAATATGAAATCCCTGGAAGCCTGGGTAGATGTGTATCAGGGAAGCTTAGGTATTACCCTTACCGATACGTATACCACAGATTCATTTCTTCAAACCTTTAGTCTGAAACAGGCCAAACTGTTTGATGGAGTCCGTTGGGATAGTGGAGATCCACTGGAATTCACGGATAAAATAATCCGGTTCTACAAGGAGAACAGGATCGACCCGTTATCGAAAACAATTGTGTATAGTGACTCACTCAATGTAGACAAAGTGAAAGAGATCAAGCAATATGTAAACGGCAGGATACACGATGCCTATGGAATCGGGACCTATTTTACCAACGACGTAGGAGCCAACCCGATTAATATGGTGATTAAACTGACCGAAGTGAAAATGAGAACAGGCAGTCCCTATCAATATGCCGTCAAACTATCGGATGTACCCGGAAAACATACCGGCGAACCGGAAGAAATAGAATTAGTCAAATGGGCCTTAGACATTCAGGAATCAGAGACTTAATCTTGTCTTTATACGACTGAACAAAAAGGTCTGTGCTATTCCCCGCATAGCCAGATACGAGATAAAAGCCAGCCAAAGACCATTGTTTCCGAACCATGGACTCAGCGTATAATACAGAATAAAGAAAAGAAGAACGGCTACAAACATGGAATTCCTCATCTGCCGGGAAGCTGTCATCCCGATAAATATGCCATCCCATAGAAAAGCCGCAAAACCTGCAACCGGAAACAATAAAGCCCATATCCGGTAATCCTCAGAAGCAACTAAGATAGCCGGTTTATCCGTAAGTAAACGCAGGATATCTTCTGCAAAAAAAGCATATACCAAAGTAAACAACACCGTGAGCCCTATCCCCCAAAGAAATAAGCGGCGGATAAGGATCCTTAACCGGTCCGGCCTTTTCGCTCCTACATATCTACCAGTTAATGCCTCCGCCGCAAAAGCAAATCCATCCATCATATAGGAAAACAAAATAAACAGTTGCAGCAACAGACTATTCACAGCCAGGATAATTTCTCCGTTCCGGGCAGAAGCAGAGGTAAAAAAAGTAGTCACAAACACCAGAGCCAGACTACGGAAAAAGATATCACGGTTTACCCTGAAAAAAGGTTTGAATGCTGAGAGGTCCCGGAGATAGCCGGAGGAAAGATAAGATTTCAGAACCCCATATTTCCTTTTCCAGATAAAAACGGACAAAACAAAAGCAAACCACTGCGATAAAACAGATCCCAGGGCAACACCCCGGATTTTCATCCCTAACCCATAGACAAAGAAAAGACTCAATCCAATATTCAGCAGATTCGTCAGTATGGAAATATACATCGGTGTCCTGGCATCCTGCATACCGATAAACCATCCGGACAAAGCAAACATTCCCAGAATAGCAGGAGCAGCCCATATATAAATGTAATAGTAAGTCGCTACATACTGTTGCATCTCAGGACCGGCTTCCACAAAGTAGAAAGCGATACGTAAAAGTAAAACCTGAAAGAGAAGGATGACGGCAGCAATAGAAAAAGCGACCGTAAGAGAACGAAGCAAAACATTCACCTGCTCCTGCTTTTCCGCTGAACCATACGCCTGGGCAGTAAATCCGCTGGTTCCCATCCGCAAGAAAGAAAAGTTCCAATACAAAAAATTAAAGATCATCGTTGCAATCGCAATCGCGCCGATATACAATTCCGAATCCAGGTGACCGACAATCGCAGTATCCACCATCCCAAGCAAAGGAACAGTAATATTGGTTATAATATTAGGAATTGCCAGACGAAGAATCTTTTTATTCATGCGCAGATATTACATACAGGTAAATTCATTTCGGGACCAAAAGTAATGCGAACGAGGGAACAAGCCAAGACTTTATAAAAAACAATCCCATTCTGAACAACCTTTTCCTTATAAATGTTTTAACCCAAGGGGACATAAACCAATTTTAAATAAGAAGAAATTATGAAAAGAATAGTATTTATTTATCTATGTGGCATTCTTGCATTTGCTACGTTTTATGCATGTAAACCCAGTGATGCCAACCTCCGGAAAGAGGTGAACGCAGTATTAATGGCCTATCCGGGAGTGGATTCTTCTGTCCATAACGGAGTAGTGACTCTCACCGGCTATGTAGACTCTGAACAGGTAAAAGAGGATGCCGAAAGAGCCGCCCAGTCTGTCAAACATATCAAATCCGTCAATAATAATATCATGGTGAATGCGCCGTCAACGGGTCTTACCCTACCCACCAATCCGGATCATGTATTGATAGAAAACATATCTTCCACACTCTCTGATGAAGGCTATAATGATATTCATGTCATGGTGTCTGACGGTGAAGTCACCCTGACAGGCAAAGTGAAAAGAGGAGATCTGGAACGGGTGATGCAGATCGCTAACGAATCCGGCTCACAACGAGTGATTAATCAATTAGAGATAGAATAATGAGCCTGCAAGATAAGTACGCCCGGCTGATCGAATATGCCGAAGATTCAAAAGTCAGGAATCTTTCCGTTAAGGAAGAAAATAAGGTCCTCTATGTAAAAGGACAAGCCGGCAAAACAGTAAAAGATTATTTGTGGCAACTCTATCAACAGGCAGATCCCGATATGCGATCCGGAGATCTGATACTGGATATTAATGAAGTTCCCGGGACAGAAGAGATCTACGAAGTGAAATCAGGAGATAACCTGAGTAAAATTGCCTCGAAATATCCGGGGATGACCTGGAATAAAATATATGAAGCAAACCGGAACATCCTGAAAGATCCGGACCTGATCCGCCCCGGTCAGAAATTAAAGATCCCACAATAAACAGGATCTCCTGCCAGATCCTTACAAGGAATAAAAAGCACACGAACAACACAGATCAGGCTGATAACCACAGATTTTAATAAGCAACCAGAATTTAGAACCTGTGTAAATCAGCCTGATCTGTGTTGTTCGTGTGCTTTTTAGTGAAAGAAAGGCATATTTAAAGGAGTTAATTCCTAACTTTGCGTGTCAAAACAGGAAGAATATGGTAAAAAGATTCGATTTTCTGATCATCGGCTCCGGAATAGCCGGCATGAGTTTTGCATTAAAAGTTGCCCGGAAAGGAACAGTAGCTTTAGTCTGCAAAACCAAACTGGAAGAGGCAAACACCTATTTTGCCCAGGGAGGAATCGCTTCTGTAACCAACCTGATTGCCGATAACTTTGACAAACATATTCAGGACACCCTGATAGCAGGAGACTGGCTAAGTGACCGGAGAGCTGTCGAAAAGGTAGTCCGCGAAGCTCCGGAACAGATCAATGAACTGATTAGCTGGGGAGTTGATTTTGACAAAGATGAGACCGGGAATTTCGATTTACATAAAGAAGGAGGACACTCCGAGTTTCGTATCCTTCACCACAAAGACAATACCGGGGCGGAGATCCAGGATAGCCTGATCAAAGCCGTACAGAAACATCCGAATATTTCTGTTTTTGAAAATCATTTCGCTATTGAGATCCTTACCCAACACCACTTAGGTGTGACCGTGACCCGCCAGACACCCGGCATTGAATGTTATGGAGCCTATATTATGGATCTTACGACCGGCAAGATAGATACCTTCCTGTCCCGGATCACATTGATGGCCACCGGTGGAATCGGCGCGGTTTATCAGACAACAACCAACCCATTAGTTGCCACCGGAGACGGAATTGCGATGGTCTATCGTGCAAAAGGCACAGTAAAAGACATGGAATTCGTCCAGTTCCATCCAACAGCACTCTATCATCCGGGGGATCGTCCTTCGTTTCTGATCACAGAAGCCATGCGTGGTTACGGAGCCGTTCTGCGTACAATAGACGGCAAAGAATTCATGCAAAAATATGATAGCCGCCTGTCTCTGGCACCACGAGACATTGTGGCCCGGGCCATTGACAACGAAATGAAAAACCGGGGAGATGAACATGTGTATCTGGACGTGACCCACAAAGATCCGGAAGAAACGAAAAAACATTTCCCTAACATTTATAAAAAATGCCTCGAAATCGGGATTGACATCACAAAAGACTATATTCCGGTAGCTCCTGCCGCCCATTACCTTTGCGGAGGTATTTTAGTAGACCAGGACGCCCGCTCTTCTATCAACCGGCTGTATGCCGTAGGCGAATGTTCCTGCACCGGCCTTCACGGAGGAAACCGGTTGGCCTCCAACTCCCTGATCGAAGCCGTTGTCTATGCGGATGCAGCCGCTAAACATAGTGTAGAGGTAATCCATGAATTTGGTTATCAGGAAAATATTCCCGCATGGAATGATGAAGGAACACGCTCCCCGGAAGAGATGGTACTGATCACCCAAAGCGTGAAAGAGGTCGGACAGATCATGAGCACATATGTCGGGATTGTCCGGTCTGATCTTCGCCTGAAGCGTGCCTGGGAACGGTTGGATATCATCTATGAAGAAACAGAAAGCCTGTTTAAACGCTCCGTGGCGTCCAAAGATATCTGTGAACTGCGCAACATGGTGAATGTCGGATACCTGATCATGCGACAGGCCATCGAACGAAAGGAAAGCCGGGGACTACACTACACATTAGATTATCCCCCGGTACAGGAATAAAAAATTTCAAGCAGTTAAAGTAGTAAGTAGATAAAGGAAGAAAGAACTATGTCCATCTGTTAACTACTTACTACTAAGAAACGAAGTTTCTGCTGACTCCTAAGGAGCGCAGCGACTGATAACTCCTTTAACTACTCAAAATAGAATATCAATAATTCTGTTTCATCGGTTCAAAGTGAGCCTGCGGATGGATACATGCCGGACAGGTTTCCGGAGCATCCTCACCTTCATGCACATAACCACAGTTACGGCATTGCCACTTGATAGGCTCATCTTTGTGGAAGACTTTTCCCTCTTCGATATTCGCTAACAGCTTACGATACCGTTTCTCGTGTTCAGCCTCTACGGTTGCAATGGCACGGAAAGCAGCAGCAATCGCCGGAAAACCTTCTTCCGCAGCAATCGCAGCAAATTCAGGATACAATTCCGCCCATTCTTCATTTTCCCCGTCTGCAGCCGCAGCCAGGTTTTCCATCGTAGTACCGATCTTTCCGGCAGGAAAAGAAGCAGTGATCCCTACCATTCCACCTTCTAAGAATTTAAAGAAACGTTTCGCATGTTCTTTTTCCTGTTCGGCAGTTTCCATAAAAACCCCCGCGATTTGTTCATACCCTTCTTTCTTTGCCACACTGGCGAAAAAGGTGTAACGACTTCTTGCCTGTGATTCTCCCGCAAATGATTTAAGCAGATTCTGTTCTGTACGTGTTCCTTTAATACTTTTCATAATGCTAATTATTTGTTCTATAAGTAATAAGTTGATTTGTTATTTTCTGATTCAAAAATAAGGAATTGTTCTGAAATAATAAGGCCGGAATTAGTTTGAATTTATTTATAAATATATAAATTTCATCTATTCTCTTCCCTTAGGGATCAAAATAAGGG
>JAJQEE010000215.1 GCA_021201865.1 Tannerellaceae bacterium
GAGTGTCCCAGGATAAATTTAGAAAGAAAAATATTCTTTTTTATAGATTTGACTTGAAACAATTCCTTAAAAAAAATTGGAAATATAAAAAAACATCTACCTTTGTACAGATTTTGGTGCCATACTTTCACATTCGGGAAGTATGCTGAAAAGGGAATCAGGTGCAAATCCTGAACAGACCCGCTGCTGTAAGCTCCGTCAATCACTTCAAACACACTTCATGCCACTGGTTAAACACTGGGAAGGCCGTTTAGAAGGAGGAGTAAGTCAGAAGACCTGCCAGATTCATATCGTTAAAAGCTTTCTGGGACTAGAGCTTGAGACAAACCGACAAAGGAGGATCCTATAGATATGTCCTTCCTGCCTGTTTATCCCAATTCTGACATAGAAATAACTAACCCGTAAGGTTGGAAATTCTATCGTGTGGATTTATATATACCTATAGGGAGCCACATGCCGTAAGAAAGCTGATTAAAAAATAAAAGTTAAAACAGCTTTGCGTATGTCTCTGCCCGGAAAATATAGGTTGCTTCTTTTATATCTCCTTCCTGCCGTCTGTTTTGCCCAAAGCAAATTAGACAGTATTCAGCAGATTCATGAAGTAGTGATCATTGCGGACCGTTACCAGGAGGTGATCCCTTCCCAACGGCTGGCAGGTGAAAAACTCGAAGCGCTCAGCAGCTACTCCGTAGCCGATGCGATTCGTTATTTCTCAGGAGTACAGATCAAAGACTATGGAGGAGTGGGCGGACTGAAAACAGTAGATATCCGCAGCATGGGGACCCATCATATGGGTGTATTTTATGACGGTATTCAATTGGGAAACGCACAAAACGGGCAGATTGACCTGGGTAAATTCTCTCTGGATAACATCGAAGAAATTGCGCTCTACAACGGACAGAAAAGTGATATTTTCCAACCGGCCAAAGATTTCGGATCTGCAGGCACTATCTATCTCCGTACCCGCCGCCCCCGCTTCACCGGAACGAAGGAGACCAATCTAACCGCCACTTTCCGGACCGGCTCTTTCGGACTGGCAAATCCATCCATACTATGGGAACAAAAAGTAAGCGAAACAGTCAGTTCTTCTGTCAGTGCGGAATACATCTACGCTACCGGCAAATATAAATTCCGCTATCATAAAGTACTGGCTGACGGAACCACTGCCTGGGACACCACAGCCGTACGGCAGAATGGAGACATTCAATCCTTCCGGCTGGAAGGTGGCCTGAATGGGTTCATCGAAGGAGGGAAATGGAATATCAAAGCCTATTATTACAACTCCGAAAAAGGAATACCCGGTGCGATTGTGAATAATGTGTGGAAACGATCCCAGCGCCAATGGGATCAGAACTTTTTCGTACAGGGAAGCTTCCGGAAAGAAATCACTCCCCGTTACGATTTCATGCTAAACATGAAATACGCGAACGACTATATGCATTATCTGAATCCGGATACAACGCTCATGTATATAGACAACACTTTTCGTCAACAGGAAGTCTATACTTCGATAGCTAATAAGTTTTCCATTTTGTCAGGCCTGACAAAATGGGTGGTCAGCCTCTCGGCTGACCACCAGTGGAACATACTGGATGCTTCCCTGCAGGACTTCGTTTTCCCCAAACGAAACACACTACTTATTTCCTTAGCTACTGCCTTTGAATGAAACCGTTTCAAAGCACAGGCCAGTTTGCTGGGGACTTTCCTGTTTGAAGATGTGACCCGTATACAACATGCTGACCCGGATCCGCTCCCGGAAACACCAACCGGGAAACCGGATAACCGTCAGGAGTTCACTCCTGCCGTCTTCCTCTCCTACCAGCCTTTTCCGGAACACGACCTGAGTATCCGTGCCTTTTACAAACGCATCTTCCGGATGCCCACCTTCAACGACCTTTATTATACGGACATAGGAAATATATCCCTGCGTCCCGAATATACCAATCAATATAATGTAGGTCTATACTACACAAAAACATATATGTCGGGCGCACTAAAGAACCTGACTGTACAGGCAGATGCCTACTACAATGAAGTGACCGATAAGATCATCGCCGTCCCGAAAGGTAACGGACAGTACCGCTGGATGATGATGAATATCGGCAACGTAGAGATCCGGGGAATAGATATAGCAGCCCAGGCCGGCTGGCAATTACCCTGGCAGACCGGAATAAATACCAGCCTCAACTATACCTACCAGAAAGCACAGGACTTCAGTGATCCGGCAGATAATGATCCACGCGCCGGAACCTGGGGCGGACAGATCTCCTATATCCCCTGGCACAGTGGATCCGCCATTGTGAACCTCTATCGTAAAAGCTGGGAACTAAACTACAGCTTTATCTATGTAGGAGAACGGTATCATAATTCCGCTAATATCCGGGAAAACCACGAAGAACCCTGGTATACACAGGATCTGACATTGACAAAAACGTTCAGCCACCGTCATATAAAATACAAACTCTCGGCCGAGGTAAACAACCTGTTTAATCAGCAATATGATGTCATATTAAATTACCCCATGCCGGGACGGAATTATAAAGTAATTGTAAAACTGGAAATATGAAAATACGTACTTACCTATTATTACTGTTAGGAGGCACTCTACTCATGACCGGATGCCGGAAAGAAGATGAAATTTTCGAACCGGATGAAATTATTGTACCCGGTGATCCGGACGGACCGGATGATCCCGGACAAACAAAGATCCTTGGATTTTATTTGCTAAATGAAGGAAATATGGGCAGTAATAAATCTACCCTCGACTATTTCGATTACGAAAGCAGTACCTATCATCGCAATATTTTTGCGGATGCCAACCCTTCCGTTCCTAAAGAGCTGGGAGATGTAGGGAATGACCTGAAAATATATGGTAGTAAATTATATGCAGTCATTAACTGTTCCAACAAAATAGAGGTGATGGATGCCCGGACAGTAGCACGGTTAGGACAGATTGATATTCCCAATTGCCGGTATATCAAGTTCCATGAAGGATATGCCTACGTTACCTCCTACGCAGGTCCGGTTCAGCTCAATCCAACCTATGAACAGTTGGGATACGTAGCTAAAGTCGATACCACGACTTTCGAAGTAGTAGCCACCTGCTTAGTCGGTTTCCAGCCGGATGAACTGGAGATTGTAGAAAACACATTATATGTGGCTAATTCCGGCGGTTACATGTTCCCTAATTACGAAAACACCGTATCCGTCATTGACCTGAACAGCCTTACTGAAACAGGCAGGATCGAGGTAGATATTAATCTGCACCGTCTCCGGGCCGATAACCACGGCAATCTTTGGGTTAGCTCCCGTGGGGATTATGACAGGAATTCCTCCTGTCTCTACTGGATAGAAACGGCTACCGGAACAGTTAACGGCCCGTTGGATATAGCCGTGTCAAACTTCTGCATAGACGGGGACTCTCTCTATTTATACAGTGCAGGGTGGAATAATCATAGATGGACTACGAGATCACTTACGGGATTGTAAACGTACATACAAAGGAAGTGATAACACGAAATTTCATTACGGATGGAACAGAAGCAGGAATCCGGATCCCTTACGGTATTCTGGTCCATCCGTATACGAAGGATATCTATCTCACAGACGCCGGAAATTATGTAACCCCAGGCGTTTTATACTGCTTTGATAAAAAGGGTACCAAAAAATGGAACGTAACCACAGGAGATATTCCGGCCCATTTCGTATTCCTGACAGAAGAAACCCAATAAAATAAAGAATAAGTATATGATAAAAAGATTTTTACCTCTTATGATGTTGCTGGCATTCTCTTACCAGCACTCCATCCAGGCACAATACATCTCAAAGGTGCATAAGTTTGTGCCTGCACCGGGACAATTTGTAAATGATATCCCGACCTATGAATCAGGAGACAGCGAAAAAGACATGGCGAAGAAAGCAGAAGCACTCATCGCCAACAATAAACGTGGATTAGTCTCTCTGGGAGCCTATGGTGGATACATCATATTCAGTTTTGACCAGCCGGTAGAAAACAAAGAAGGATATTATGATTTCCGTATCCTGGGTAATGCATTTAATTCAACGAATGCGAATTCACCCGGGGAAGGAGGAAGCAGTGAACCTGGCATTGTGATGGTAGCCTATGACAGCACAGGAAACGGAGAACCGGATGATGGAAAATGGTACGAACTGGCCGGAAGCGAACATGATAAATCCGGCACCACCAAAGGGTACGAGATCACCTATTACAAACCCGATGAAAACAAAGAAAAAACACCGGACCCTTCGGAGAAATACCTGAATGATATGACCTATATCCGCTGGACAGATAATCAGGGCGGACAAGGATATGTTGCACGTAATACGTTTCATAACCAACCCTATTATCCTCAATGGATAGCAGAGGAAACCCTGACTTTCAAAGGTACACGGCTGGCTAATAATGGAGTAGACGAAAGTGGAACAGGAAGATATTACGTCTTATATGCTTACCATTGGGGATATGCAGATAACGTACTGAACACGGACGACCGTTCCTGTTTTGATATCAGTTGGGCCATAGATGCAAACGGCGACAAAGTAAATTTAGAGAAAATAAACTTAGTAAAAGTATATACCGGAGTAAACCAGTATTGCGGCTGGATCGGGGAAACTTCCACCGAAATCATGGGAGCGGAAAACCTGCATGCCTTAAACAGGAAAATAGAAGTTCCTTCCTTCACAACAGGAGTATCCCTCGACCGGCAAACAGCCCGGCTCGACGCTGATAAAGGAGAAACCCTTATCCTTACACCCACCGTATATCCCGCTAATGCGAGTGAAAAATCGGTTAGCTGGGCAAGTAGTAACAAGACGGTAGCAACCGTAGACAACCAGGGAAAAATCACCGCCATAGCTGCCGGAAACACCACCATTACAGTCGTAACGAATGACGGTTATTACCTGGCAACCTGTCAGGTTCAGGTAAGCGGAAGCACAAGTGGATCTTCTGACGGACAGGTAACCGGTGTACTGCTTGACCCGGAAACCATGACCCTGTCTTCCGGAGAAGTCGCTGCACTAACAGCAACCGTACTACCAGCCGATGCTGAAGACAAATCTGTCCGGTGGACCTCTTCCGCTCCGGAAATAGCAGAAGTGACGGTGAGTGGAAATATTTTTGCCTATACACCCGGTCAAACCACCATTACGGTAACTACCGTTGATGGAAACCATACAGCCACCTGCCTGGTCACCGTAACCGAACCGGGAGCAACTGCGGATGAACAAATAGAGACCACACAGCCCACCCTGTATTACAAAGATCAGACGCTATGGGTTTCAGGACTGGAAGGCTATGACTGTGCAGTCATTCATATAAACGGGCAAATCGTATCCACCTTCCGGATCCAATCCTCTGCCTACAGCCACAGTCTTCCTTTGCCATCGGGAATTTATATCCTCTCGGCACAGAAACAAACAGAAAGAAAAACTTTTAAATGGAGAATTCCATAAATAATCCAATTATCAATTAAACAGTATGAAAATGAAAAACATTACTTGTCTTTTCGTTGCACTCTGTATGAGCGCCGGGCTATCCGCCCAACAGGAAGTAGTGAAAGTGCAGGGACACCCGCACCCGGTATTAACCCAACTAAAAGCAGAAGGAAAGTATCAGGAACCCATCCGGACACGTGCTTCACTGGGAGAGATCGATCCCGAGGAAATTACCTGCTGGATAGGAAATCCTTCTTCTTCGCTGCCAATAGACACAGCCTATCTGATGGTCAAATGGACAGATGGCAAAAGAGACAGGGACAGTCTGTTAGTATGGGGATACCGGTGGAACACAGTGAACAGCTATGAAACACCTGTCACAGTACACACCATCGACATGATCCGTGCAGTTGCAAATGCAGACCCACGATTCAGTGTACTACTTCAGTACACCGGAGCAACCGGTTACTCCGTAGGTGGGTTTGGATATAACTACGAAGGGTGCAGCCGTGTTCCGTTAGCCTTTGATTACAACGGAGCCTCTACCTCTTCAGTTGTCGGGTTTAGCTACACAGGTTCACCCAATACCTCTGTGGGTCAGGTGGCCATTCCTCCCTCCCCGCAAAGACAGGCAGAACTGGCTATCAGTGCGGCTAACGGAACAGAAGGATCAACCGGAACAGGGGTTGCAGATCATCCCTTTAACATCTTCTATGGATACCCGGCCTATGATTATGACTGGTGGGTATTGCAGACTCCGGAGAATAAAGACCAGGAATGGCTGGCCGGATGGAACACCAATGGATACTGGTCTTACTTCACGGGCACTGATAAACAGGTCCCAACTAATTATGCAGAAGAAAGTATCTCATTTGAAACAGTAACCAACCAAAGCACACACGGATTTGTCTTTGCGTTGGATTTCAACTGGAATGTAGATATGAGTGGAAGGATCACCTATGTAACATGTCCTTGTAGTGTCGATGAGGAAACTACCGCAACTATGATTATGAAAGAAACCGATCCTTCCCTGGTATCTTACAAAGATAACACCTTATATCTTTCAGGGTTAGAAGGGTATGATTGTACCGTAGTGAATATGAATGGACAGGCAGTCGCCTCTTTCCGGGTGAACTCTCCGGAATCCACCCGGCTTCTTCCCCTCCCTTCCGGAGTATATATTCTCTCTGCTCAGAATCAGACAGAAAGAAAAACTTATAAATGGAGAAACTAATCAGTAACACATGTCTTATTCATTTGAAACAGCAATAAACCACGGAAGGACATCTACATAAAATGTCTCTGTTCCAATTAAAATAGTTTTTATCAGGGAAAGAGATATTTCTTTTTCCCTGATAAAATAAACCAGACAAAATAAAAACACCACGGACACCATATGCATTACCGATCATCATTTTGTATAAAAAAGAAATACAGTATTCTAATTCTTTTATTCATTTGTCTCCATGCAAATGCGAAGATACACTATGTCAAAACAGAGTATGGAGGAAAAGATAAAAACCATAGTGAATATGAGCATTGTTTATATAAAATATTTACTACAGATTTTCAGGATGGCGATACCATCATGTTCGATGAAGATGTTCAAACAATCATCATCGAGCAAAATCTGGAAAGATATGAAAAAGAAAACATTACAATTTCAGGAAATGGAGTGACTATCCGGTCAGTAAATGCTGCTTATTCTTTTCAGTTCGACTCCAGTCCCTATTCACCTGATTCCCTTATTTTAGAAAATATCCATTTTGTAAATGTGAGTATAAAATCAAATGGTGAGATTCCTTATATATCTATCAAAAATTGTTCTTTTTCAGCGGAAACATCCCATGTGACATTAGACTGCATAGGAGCGAAGACCAACCGGGCAGCAAATGGCTCCCTGCATAGGTTTACCGGTTGTTCATTTACCGGGAAAAATGGCTATACGGTAAGCATAAAAGAAAAAATTGCCAGTGAATCAACCATGGGTCTATCTCTGCAATTTATATCCTGTACTTTTGCAAATGAAGAAGTGGTCAACCGGTTTATTTATCCGGTCAATTCCATAGCCAACCACCAAAAAGAGTGTATCTTTACCAATTGCGTCCTGATGAATCCTCTTTCATCAGAGGCCAATCCCTGTATCGAAACCTACCAAATCACTTCCAATGGGTATAATGTAATGCAGGGAAGTGCTAAAACAACAGAAGAAATAAGATGGAAGGGTACAGATAGGATCCAGACCGGAGATATTCAGCCATTGACGCTGGAAGAGGATATTTATAAAGTAACCTATGCCGGAGGAAGTGGTGCTGCTTACCGGAACCTACCTGCTTATCCGGAAAGTTATCCGAAACTTGCCGGCATCAGTTTCCCGGAAAAAGATCTTTCCGGAACTAAAATAGACTATACACGGAATACCCATAGCGGAGCCTGGCAATCCGTATACCTGGCTCCGGGAGAAGAAGAAACCGAGGACGACCAGACCATAACAGACATCGTACTTAACCTATCCGGAGAAAATCCCTTATACACAGACACCACTTACACCCTATCAGCCAGAGTCTATCCAAACGGAACAACCAAAGAGTTGCAATGGAGCAGCACTTCTGAGGAAGTGGAACTCCATCCGGTCACTACTACATCAGCTACTCTTTTTATCTCCGGTTTCACCCAGGATACCACCGTCACGCTAACTGTTTCTGTGGAAGAATATTCCAAAGACTACACCTTTCAGGTTAAACCCTACATACATGTAGAAAAAGTCGTGATGAGTAGCGATACCCTACGGACTGTGTATAACTATCCCGTCTCCCTTTCCGCAACTGTTTATCCTGCAACTGCCAACAATCCGGCACTGACATGGAAGTTAAGTAAAGAAGGATCAGCCACGCTTACCAAACTGGAAGAGAACAAATATGAAATCATGGGAAGTGCGCCGGATACGGTCAAAGTCCTTGTCACTGCAGAGGACAGAGGGGTGACCGGAGAATGTGTCGTCATCTTTACAGACGGAGAGTATACGCATGGCGTATTTCTGTTGAATGAAGACCAGTATGGTACCTATGCCGGATCCATCAACTATCTGGACGAAGAAGGCCAATGGCATTACCGTTTATTTCAGAAAATGAATGATAACCAGACATTAGGAATGACAACTCAGTTCGGCACCATTTACGGAGGAAAACTCTATGTGGTGCCCAAACAGGGAAATACGGATATTATCGATGCCGTGACGATGAAATCAACCGGTAAATATAGTTATTTCGCTTATAGCGGAGATGGACGGAGTTTCGTGGGCGTAGATGAAAATACGGGCTATATAGCTACCTCAGCCGGAATATATAAAGTGGCTTTAGGAGGAGACACCTCCGGTTCGTACACCGAAATAAAAAATACAGGAAGCAGCGGAGACGTATATGCCAGCCAGGTAGGAACCATGCGCCGGGTAGGCAACCGGGTATTCGCAGTGCAGCAGGATGCCGGCTTAGTCGTTATCAATGCCCTGACACATAAAATAGAAACGACCCTAACCGGATATAATTATGCCACCCTGACCCAATCCAAAGACGGGTATCTGTGGACAGGAACCTCCCTGACTGAAACCGGGGAGGAAGATGACGAAGAATTCGATGAAAACCAGACCGGGAACAATATCATGGTCCGCATAAACCCCTGGACCTTAGAAACAGAAGAGATCACCCTACCCACAGGGATCAATGGTCCGCCTGCCGCCTGGGGAGCCTGGCGGTTTGATCCGGTCTGGGCCAGTACAAAGAAAAATGAATTGTACTGGAAAGATGGCTCCACAAAGATTATCCGCTATGACATTGACAAACGGGAAGCGGCCGTCATTTTTGACCTGTCGGGACATGCCTCTCCCGTAGATAGTCCCTGGATCATCTATGGAACCGGTTTCGGTATCCATCCGGAAACCGGAGAACTGTACGTGATTGCAGGGACATACAGTATTACAGGAAGTACCAACGACCGGGTGAACTGGAAAATGATCCAGGTTGACCCGGAACAGGTGAATACGGAAAACCCACACGACGAAACCCTGTGGACCCATCATGAGCTGGAAGAAAAGCACTACTGGTTCCCGGCTATGCCTATCTTCCCGGACAAATATGCTCCGGAATTTACCGGGAAACTGAATTCCACCCTGACCCTGTCCGGTGACACAGCGATCTATCTGGGAGATAAAGTGACAGACCGGGACAATATGGATGCAGCTATTGTAAAAAGTGTAATAGCCGGAGATTGGGATCACCTGCTGGATATATCCATCAACCGGGATACACTCTATATCTCTCCGATTGTGGCAGTCAACTCAGCAGAAACCTATTTCACCTTAAAAGCCAACTCCAACGGCCAGGTCATCACCACCAACATTCAGGTGAAAGTAAGTGCGACTAATGTCATAGAAAATCCTTTCCGGATCAACCGGGATACAGTAAGAATAGCAGTCGGACAAATCGCGGAACTTTCTCTTACGGCACCGGAAGCGTATCCAAACGCGACCTGGCGATCATCCAACATAAAATATGCCATGGTAGATGGAGGTGCAGTGATCGGAATAGCCAAAGGTACGGCACAAATCATTGCAGAAGAAAAAAGCCGGAACAAAGCGGACACTTGTATTGTAATTGTGGGCGACAGTTCGGAAGAGATTGCGCTGAACACCTCTCAGTTCTTTATGAATGCGAGGGAAACATTTGAGATCAAAATAGAAAAGCTGGCTGCCGGCCTGGATAAAAACGCTGCTGTCTGGACCACTTCAGATGCTTCCGTCGCGGATGTCACAGCCGCCGGAAAAGTCATGGCTATCGCTCCCGGCTCTGCCATCATCACAGCGACCCTCGGAAGCTACTTAGCTACCTGTACGATCACTGTCCGGGATGTAAGTGTCGAAGCAGGCACAGGAGAAGTAGGCGACCATATGGCTAAAATTACCTTCCCAAAAATTGCCTCCGCCTCCTATTATCTGTTGCATGTATACCAAAAAACCTCTGCCGGTTCCCAATTGGTGGTGACATTAGAGGTGGACCCGGACAAGATGGTAGACGAAACCTACAGTTTGCGTTCTTCCTCCAATCAGGTATCGGTGACATTGTCCTCCCTGAATTCCGGAACACAATATGAAGTGCAGGTACAGGCCATGCGGAAATCCGCAGACAAAGTCGAAGTGATCAGCAATCTCACGACGACTTTCCGGACAACCGGACTACCCACGGCCACAGCCGACGACCAGCTAACCCCTACTCCACCAGCAGTGATCTACCACAACGGAATCCTGCAGCTCTATCATCTGGAAGGATATACCTGCCAATTGATCTCGATCCACGGGCAGATCTTAGAACAGTTCCGTTGCACGGGCATGGAAGAAAGCCGGCACCTGCATCTCGCATCCGGAGTTTATATCCTGAATGCCTACACCCCAAATGACAGGCAGGCTTTTAAATTCAGGGTCCCTTAATGAATTTTACACAAATGCATATAAACTTTTCAGCTCCCCGCCGCCGTGATGGTTCCGGGGAGCTTTTTTCATGTATAATCCACAGCAGCATGTAAGCGTTTCCGGAGGCGGTAGCTGCAAAGGAAAAAGATAAGTGAAGGAGACTATAAAAGAACTGAACTATAAATTTTAATTTACCATCTAAAAATCTCTACCTGTACTCGCTGGGATTAACCCCGAAATGTTTTTTGAAGCTCCGGGAAAAATGGGATAACGTACTGAAACCTGTCATATCAGCGATCTCTGAAATGTTATATTTTCCTGCTGCAATCAGTTCTGCTGCCCGGTTCAGTTTATATGTTTTAAAAAAGACGCTGGGGTTTTCGCCGGTCAGGCCTTTTACTTTATAATAGAACTTCGTCCGGGAGATTTTCATCAGTCCGGTCATACGGGCAATATCCAGTTCCGGGTTGGAAAGTTCGCTTTCCATCAAGCCATAGAGTTCAGTCATAAAGGCATTATCCTGGGGAGAGAGCATATTCTCTTCGATCTTATCCGTCTGGGTGGCCTTCCCTAATAAACTCTGTACCTTTTCCCTGTTCTCCAGTTGTGAATGGATAAGTGCCAGCAAATAGGAAGGGTCAAAGGGTTTGGTTACATACGCATCTGCACCACAATTCAATCCCTCCACCTGATTCTTTACGGTTGCCTTAGCCGTCACTAAGATAACCGGAATGTGGCAAAGCTGTAAATCATCCTTGATCTCCCGGCAAAGCTGGTAACCATTCTTACCGGGCATCACCACATCACTCAATACCAGGTCGGGCAACTCTTCGTGCATAGCTTTCAGGGCACTATCCGCATCAAAACGGTTGATAATCCGGTAATAGGGAGACAGCAGAGTCTTCAGATAATAAGACACCTCGGTATCATCCTCAGCAACCAATACTGTTTTCTTCTTATCGGGCCCTTCCTTCGTTCCGGTTTCCTCCACAGGCTCCTCTCCCGGCAGCGGAAAGGCTTCCGGCTGGTTGTTTGGTTCTGTTCTTCGTTCATCCTCCCCATAAGCAATATCATTGACCGGAAGGATAAATGTAAATAAAGCACCCTGTCCATCTTCTGGTGTAACGGCCCTGATATATCCGTGATGCAGTTCCACCAGGCTCCGTGCGTAATAAAGGCCAATGCCTGTACCCCAGTTATATTTGCCTCCGGTCTGATTTTCCACCTGGTAATAACGTTCAAATATCTTTTCCAGTTGATCTTCCGCAATAGGCTGGCCCGTGTTAGCGACAGACACTTTTACATATTGGGTATCCCTGTCTTTCTCTTTCAGTCCGAAACACTGTGCTGCCTCTTCACGGGTGACCACATCAAAAGAGAGCGTAATTTTACCCCCTTCCGGTGTAAACTTCAGGGCATTCGACAGTAAATTACCCACTATTTTTTCCACTTTGTCTTCATCCAGCCACAGTAAAAAAGTATCTTCCAGACCGAACGTATGCAGATGAATCCCTTTATCTTTCGCATTGACACGGAACACCTCCACCTGCCGGTGCAGGCTGGCAACCATATCCGCACGGGTGACTTTTAACTTCAGGGTATCGTTTTCCAGCTTGTTGAAATCCATTAGCTGGTTCACCAGTTTCAGCATACGGTTTACACTGCGTTGTACAATGTAGAGAAGTTTTTTATCCTCCCCCTCTATATGCGGATTATTGCAGAGTTGTGCTACCGGGCCTGTAATCATGGTAAGGGGCGTACGGAATTCGTGAGAGACGTTAGCAAAAAAACTCATATTCATCCGGTTCACCCGTTGTTCCTGTTCTTTTTCTAATGTAGCCTGCCGGGCCGCTTCCTTTTCAGCCCGGATACGCAATAGTCCACGTAAAAAGAGATACAACAGACCTCCGGCCAGCAGCAAATACATACAGATTGCCCACCAGGTACGCCAGGGGGCAGGACTGACCATGACCACAATAGAGTTCCCCGCCTCCACCATACTGTTACTACTGTTCGTAATTTTCACATGAAAAGTATATTTCCCCGCAGGCAGGTTCGCATAATAAGCCTCCCGGTTATTACGGGCATCCACCCAGTACTTATCAAACCCTTCCATTTTATAGTGATAATGTACCCGTTCATATTCACAGTAATCCAGTGCTGCAAACGAAATACTGAAACTATTCTGGTCATGCTTCAGGCGGATTTCCGGATGATAGGACAAATGCCTGTCAATCGTTCCGGATTCCTGCGGACGTATAACGTGGTTATGTATCTTCAGATCTTCAAACAACAAAGGAATACTCCGCTTCACCGGTGCATCTACCGGATTAAAGAAAGTCAACCCATGTGTACCACCAAACACTAAGCTACCATCCGGCATGCGGCACGAGGCACGATCGTAAAACTGGTTTCCGCCGATACCATCTGCGGTATAATAATTGGTAAACATCTCCGTAGTATAGTCATATTTACTAAGCCCATACTGGGTAGTGATCCACAAATTCCCCTGTGCGTCCTCCTCTATGCCCGATATATCCGGACAAGCTGTGCCGGGAACCGGTTCTATCCTGCCGGCAGAAGGATGGTAACGCATCAGCCCATTGCTAAGTGTACCCATCCATATACTCCCCCGGCTATCCTTATACAGGGCAGTCGGGATCAGTACCGAACGGCGGATACAAGCCTGCATATCCTCCTCTGGAATATGTATCTCCTCCACCCTTCCGCTTTCCGCATCAATTATTTTCAAAGGCTGGTTAAAAGCAGCTACCATCAGCTTATTACCCAACGGCAGCAAACCCGGGACAAAAGTAAACCCCTCAAAAGTCCTGATGGGCCGGAATTCCTTCTCGCCGTTCCGCAGCGCATACACAAACACGGTAGCCGTACCAATCCAAATCGTCTTGTCAGCTCCCTGCGTAATAGACATAGGCAAATAAACAGAATACCTCTCCTCTACATCCAACTGCCCATTCCGGTACCTACACTTCAGGACCACATTATTAGTAGCCGTCATCCACACTGCATTACTATCATCCACAAAAAGCTGGTTCACATAAAAAGCCTTCTGGCTGTTTTGCATAATCAACTTCTCCATATCAATAGCAATAATTTCCTGGCTTTCCATATCATATACATACACGCCGTCCATTAAAGTGGAGATCCACAACTTCCGGTCTGCACCGGCCGCAACCGACATGACCGACTTGTTCTCCATACTTAGGCGCAGGTAATTATTATTGTTAAACCGCTCTTTGTAATGGTAACGTACCGTATACCCCTGGTCCACTGAGCCAATCCACAGATTCTTCTGCGAATCGGTAAACATCCTGCTTATCTTAAAACCGGGCACTTCGAAAGGAAAACCATTCTCACTTTGATGGATGACCACATTTTCTATATAATTATAGTAAAACATCCCATCTTTAGAGGTATTCAGTAACAAACTATTATTCGCGTAGGGATGAATATAATCTATATCGGCATGCGCCAGAACCGGATGGTTCCTTATCACTCCGGGTGTCTCTTTAAAACTACGGGTACGGGTATCAAAAAGAGAGAGGGTATGATTCCCCGTCAGCCATAAATCCGTATGGTGCAGATAAGAACAGTAAGGATACCCCTCTACCGGGATAGAATCTTTTAATTGCAGGGTAGAAGGATTATAACAAAGTAAAGTAGTCGAACCCGACACCCAGAGATTATTCTCAGCATCCACATAACACCTGAGAAAATAATTTCCCTCCGGTCCCGGATTAACTATCTCCTTATCAATCTCACCCGTATCCGGATTATAAACATACAGTTGGGTCATAGTCTTACAAAAAATGCGCCCCTCTTTATCCTCTATTAACTGTTGTACATTTTTATCTGAAAACGGTATATGAACAGGCTGGAAATTATCCTTATCCGTGTACAGGCTCACTCCATTGACCGTGGCCACCCAGAAGCGCTTCTTAGAATCCAGCAAAATATCCGTTATCTGGTTATCCGGTAGTGCCAGCGAGTCATCCGTACAAAAGTATTGGTGATATTCATGTACATTATATTTATTCAATCCCCGGAAACTGCCCAGCCAGATATACCCCTGTGCATCCTCAGCTATAGCTGTAATCTTCTGGTTGGAAATACTGCCGGCAAGAACAGGGTTTTGCATTCCGGTATGCCATCCGGGTATCGCATCAGCCGGCCAACTGCAAAAAAGCACTCCCAAAAGCAGCACAAAGTAGCGGGTCATATACATACATAAACCAATTGAGTAGAGTGCGAAGATAAAGATAAAAAACAACATGAAAGCGGGTGGTAAAACAGATTTTGAACCTACAGGCAAATATTTAAACACACGCGACAACCACTTTAAACCTGTGGGCAAATCATCTGGATAAAACAAACACTTCCTTCCGCAGGGATGCACTACTATTGCAGCCATAATAACATCCATAAAAATGAAGAAAATTTTCCTATCGCTTTTTATTACCTGTCTGGCGTGGGGCGCACATGCACAGTATCCCGGCTGGGGCCCCCAAAGCAAAGTGGTAACAGACAGTATTTACAGTCAAGTGCTGGAATCACACAGAGCCTATACGATCTACCTGCCGAAAAGCTATGACACAGAAACAACCAGGAAATACCCCATCCTCTATCTGCTCCATGGCATGACCGGGATAAACACCAGTTGGTTTTACGGGCAGCGGGCCAATGACGTGATGGACCGGTTAGTAGCCTCCGGTGAAGCATGTGAAATGATCATCGTAAGCCCCAATGCAGGAGGGGATTTTTATGCCGGTGCATGGAACGGCTACTTTAATATGCCCGGATGGTCCTACGAAGACTTTTTCTATCAGGAATTCTTGCCTTACATAGAAAGTACCTACCGCGTGGCGGGCAACAAACAAAACCGGGCCATTGCAGGGCTATCCATGGGGGCCAATGGGGCAACCAGCTATGCACAGCGCTATAGCGATATGTACTGCGCCGTATATGCCATCAGTTCAGGCATGACCCTACCGGATATGCCGGCACCTCCCGATCTGTCTCCCGACGGGAAAGAAAAAATGGCTTTTCTTATCCGGGCCGTACAGGAGCATAATTGCATCACCTACGTAGCGGAGGCAGACGAAGCCCGTACAGAACAATTGCGTTCTATCCAATGGTTTGTAGATTGCGGAGATGATGATTTCCTGCTGGATACAAACATAGACTTTTTCCGTGCCATGCGTGCTAAGCAAATCCCATGCGAGTTCCGTGTACGTGACGGTGGACACGACAATGAATATTGGCATTCAGGACTCTACCTCATGCTTCCCTTCATAAGCCGCAGCTTTGAAAAATAAAGAAATCCTTTAATATGATTTAGATGCGGTATAACATACCAGGATAGCCTATTTATTATCAAACTCATATAAAATCATGAAAAAATTATTCACTTTCGCAGTTATGCTTTTGATAAGTATAACAGCGTTTGCACAACAGGCTTTGTGGGGAGGCTCTCAGATCGTCTCTCCCGAAATCCACAGTAATAACACGGTAACTTTCCGCCTGAAAGCACCGAAAGCGGTGAAGGTAGAACTGACCGGCGACTTTCTGCCAACTCAGAAGATAGACACTCCTCGTGGAACCTTCGATGCACCGGGAATGGTTGAACTGGAAGAAAATAAAGAGGGTGTGTGGGAATATACAACGCCTGAACCGTTAGCCTCTGAATTGTACAGCTATGCATTTATAGTAGATGGATTGCGCATGAACGATCCCAATAACATCATGATGATCCGTGATGTGGCTTCGATAACCAGTGTGTTTATCATCAAAGGAGATAAGGGCGACCTGTACAGTGTGAACGACGTTCCGCACGGAACTGTTGCCCGCCGCTGGTACAACAGTCCAACGTTGAAAGAGAACCGCCGTATCACCATTTATACTCCGCCCGGATATGAAAATAGCAACCAGAGCTATCCGGTATTCTATCTGCTTCACGGCTCAGGTGGTGACGAGGAGGCCTGGATCGCTTTGGGACGTACCTCTCAAATCATGGATAACCTGATTGCCCAGGGGAAAGCCAAACCCATGATCGTTGTCATGACAAACGGCCATACACAGAATAATGCTTCACCGGACGAAACAAACCGTTCCTATACACCGGCGATGGGAGGCGGTCCCAGAGAAGCAGTTGCCAGCATGGAGGATAGCTTCGGCGATGTGATGAAATTTATTGAGACCAATTACCGTGTGAAGAAAGGGAAAGCCAATCGCGCGATAGCAGGCTTGTCCATGGGTGGTATGCACTCAGCTAACATTTCAGCCCAATATCCTAATACATTCGATTACATTGGCGTGTTCTCCGCCCCTCCCATTGCAGCAATGATGGGAGCAGCTCTTCCTTCTGCAGAAGCTGAGAGCGAATTCATCCCCAAACTGGAAACGCAAAAGAAGAATGGCTATCAACTGTACTGGATTGCCTGCGGTACAACAGACTTTGTATATAAAGGCGTGATCGACAGTATGCAGAAGATGGATGAAATTGGCTTCGACTATACATACCGCGAAAGCGGCGGCGGCCATACCTGGGATAACTGGCGAATCTATTTATCCGAATTTGCTCCGATGCTATTCAGGTAAACACTTAACAGAGGCCTATTTATATGGCTTATATATCTGGAAAATTAAGTATCCTTTCGGGAGGATATGTAAAAACTAAATTCTAAAAAGTTACAATTAGTAAGTACTTACCCCAATAGGGGTAAAATGTGAATAACCCCGGGTTTCACCCGGGGTTATTGGCTAAGGCCGATCTACGATTCACATTCAAGCCCTGCGGGCTTACGATTTGTAACTTTGTCAAAGAACGGTTTTAGTTTTTACACAGCCTCCCAAAAGGGGACAAAAGGCTATTCCCTTCTGTCCCCCTTCAAAAGGAGAGTTAAGTGCTAACCATACATGGGATCACTAATAATAGGAGAAAATCTGATCCATCTGCTGAGATAGCTTCTTCAGGTGATTTCTATCACCTCCGTTTACCTCCGCAGTAATCCATTCACCTTTATAACCAATCTCCCTGATAGCCTCCATTACCACAGGCCAGTTATTATCGCCTTCCAATAGTTCAACTTTAAAGCCGGCCCATAAGCCCTCGTTATTCATCAGGTCACGACTAAACTCTTTCATGTGAAGTTTTTTGATTCGTGAATTGAGCGTTTTAATCCAGTGTTCGGGCCAACCATACCGGAGAACATTTCCGATATCAAAATACCATCCCACCAGCGGATGATTAATATCATCTATAAACCGTTTAGCTTCTACGGGGGTGAGTATAAAATTATTCCATACATTTTCCAGGCCGATATACATTCCTGTTTTTTCGGCATATGGAATCAGTTCGCGAACAGAAACCAAAGATGTATTATAAGCCTGTTCGTAGGGTACTTTATCATTGACAACACCTGGAACGACCAGTACCGTATCTCCTCCCAATTCCTTCACATCCTGTAAAGACTGAGCTACTGACTGTATACATTGCTGCCTTACATCCGGGTCCGGATCGGAAAGAGGTTTCGACCAATGATCTTTATTCACCACACTCGGTATTTCTATTCCTGTTTTCGATTTAGCCTCCAACAGTTCCTTTACCGGAATATCTACCGGACTGTTGAATTCAATTCCATCAAACCCCAGGTCTTTCACTAATTTACATTTGTCGATAAGAGATAGTTCTTCTGTGATCATTCCAAAGCCAAGCCCTTTTTTCAGCTTCCCCTTACCACCTGCTTTCCCTGGAGCGGATTGGGAAAAACATCCGGCAGCCGGAACAACAGCCAGCCCTGACAGGACGGCTGCTGATTGTATAAATGTTCGTCTTTCCATACTTCATTTATTTGAATTTGGTGATACCTGGGATGGCAATAGGAATATCATATTGGGTATCCCATGTGACTGGTTCGGGAAAATAGATCTCCGTTGAGCATAATGCCTGTTCACAGGAGATCGTTTGCCCGGTATAAGCAGCGATCCGTCCGGCCATAGCGATCAGATTGGAACGGGTCATCCATTCTCCGTCATTGATCGGATTGTTATTCCGGATCGCCTGGAAAAGTTCGTCGTGCTCCTGCTGATACATACTCCTGACTTTGGAACGTTTATAGGCTTCTTCGTCCGTGAATTTGGTCTCGTCCGCATATTTCTATGGGTTCTTCCCTTTAATTTCATGTAATCCGGTGCGGCAATCCACAATACATTTTCCCTCTTTCCCGGTGAACTCAACCGCATAGGAAG
>JAJQEE010000064.1 GCA_021201865.1 Tannerellaceae bacterium
TAAAGAACTCGTTTTTTTAAGCAATCGTATCTCTCGATTGCGGGTGCAAAAGTAGGGGCTTTTATTTCAACTTCCAAATATTACAGGAAGTTTTTTTCAATTATTTTTACCAAAAAGCCATCTTATTTTCATACAACGTTAGAAAAGAAGCGATTCCATATAAAACAGGAAAAAATAAAACACCATGTTCCCGGCGTAGGCGGGGATCGCATGAGAACCGGCAGTTTCATTATATATTACGAGACCCGTTACTCCCTTTGCGATCCCCGCCTACGCCGGGAACACGGTGTTATTTGGAGAGCTTAATGAATTACGTAACATTACTCCTGATCATCCACCGAGGTTCTGCCAACGTGCTTCATGACTTTGGCATCCAGGTAAAAGATTAATTCTTCGGCAATATTTGTGCAGTGGTCACCAAAACGTTCCATTTTACGGATAACACCTGCCATATATAAACCGATCAAAGCACGTTTAGGATTTTCTTCAATATATTTGGCAATGATTGGAGTAGCCGCATGGTTTAGTTCGTCAATCCGGTTATCGATTAAAAAAATACGGGAAGCGACCTCTGAGTCTTCCTTATCAAATGCCTCCTGGGTCAGGACGATCATTTGTAGTAACTCTTTCAGGATATCCTCTACCCGGGTATTTTTGATCAGATCCGGATCAATTGGCTCTCCTTCCGGCATATTACTGGCAAAACGGGCAATACTTTCTGCGAAATCCCCCAACCTCTCCAGATTGGTATTGATCTTATACATGGCCAGAACAAACCGTAGATCAATGGCTACCGGAGCATACAGCGCTATGATATCTTCACAATCGCTATCGATCTTCAATTCAAAGGCATTGACCCGCCGTTCACGACTGATCACTTTATATGCTAATTCTTTATCTCCTGTCAGCATAGCCTCACCCGCATTATAGATCTGCTGATGTACCAGTGCCCACATCTCACTGATACTTTTTTTCAGTGCATTCAGTTCCTGTTCTATTACTTTCATATTTCTTTTTTTTAGTAGTTAGCCGGTTATCCAAACCGTCCGGTAATATAATTCTGTGTACTCTCTTTTTCCGGATTGGTAAAGATCTTACGGGTTTCATCATATTCGATCAGATCCCCCAGATAGAAATAACCGGTTTTGTCACTGACACGGGCTGCCTGTTGCATATTGTGTGTCACAATCACGATCGTATATTCCTGCTTCAGTTCGTGGATCAGGTCTTCGATCTTACCTGTGGAAATAGGGTCTAAGGCAGAGGTCGGTTCATCCATTAAAAGAATGGAAGGAGAGATTGCGAGTGCCCGGGCAATACATAAACGTTGTTGCTGTCCCCCGGATAATGCAAAAGCAGATTCCTTCAATTTATCTTTCACCTCCTCCCAGAGAACGACCTGTTTGAGAGTTTTGATGACTGTCTCTTCAATATAGGACTGATCTGTCACTCCATTCACCCGCAGGCCATAGGCGACATTCTCAAAAATAGTTTTTGGAAACGGATTCGGTTTCTGGAAAACCATTCCCACATTCTTACGTAGCTGGTCTACTTTCTCTGATTTTGCATAAATATCCCGTTCGTCGATCAGGATCTGTCCATCCATCTTTGTTCCGGGGATCAGGTCATTCATCCGGTTGAACAACCGGAGAAAAGTAGACTTGCCACAACCGGAGGGACCAATGAAAGCAACAGAAGTGTTGGCTTCAATTTCCATAGAGATCCCTTTCAGGGCATGGAAATTCCCATAATAGAAGTCTACGTTTTTTGCATTTATCTTTATCATATCGAGTGTTTATTAATTCATTTTTACTTTTTTGGCGAAATATCCTCTCAGGGCATTGGCCAATAAATTCACGATCAAAACAATAGCGATCAGGACTAATGCCGTACCATACGCCATTCCCCTCGAAGCTTCAATATCTGTTCCACTGGTGGAGATTACATAGAGGTGATAAGGCAACGCCATGCATTGATCAAAAATACTGGTGGGCAACTGTGGCAGGAAATAAGCAGCCACTGTAAAGAGTATAGGTGCGGTTTCACCGGAAATACGTCCGATAGAAAGAATCAGCCCCGTAATAATATTAGGGAAGGCCATCGGTAAAATCACTTTTTGAATGGTTTGCAATTTCGTGGCTCCTAATGCCAGACTTCCATGGCGAAAGCTATCATCTATACTTTTCAACGCCTCTTCCGTCGTACGGATAATCAGAGGAAGAGACAAGAGACCCAAGGTCAGTGAACCCGCCAGAATAGAATCACCAAATCCCATGGTATTCACAAAAAGTGCCATCCCAAACAGACCGAACACCACCGAAGGAACCCCACTCAGGTTATTAGTCATCACTCGTATGAACCGGATGATTTTCCCGTTGGTGGCATATTCATTCATATAGATACCGCTCATAATACCGATGGGGAAGCTGACAATGCTACTGCCGATCACCAGATAGATCGTTCCCACGATCGCCGGAAAGATACCACCGGCCGTCATTCCATCTTCGGGAGCCTGGGTCAGAAAATCCCAACTGATCACACTCGCCCCCTGGATAATAATAAAACCCAGGATCACAAACAGGATAGCCACTACAGAATAACTCAGGAAAGAGAAGAAGCCAAAGGCTATTTTTTGTGAGGTACGCTTCTTCGCATCTACATTTCCCAGTTTTTGAACAGGAGTCATATACTTTTATATTTTTCTTTTAGAGGACATATATTCAACATAAATACTCAGCAACATCGTGATCAGGAACAACACTGCTCCCAACAGGAACAACGCCTGATAATGTGCTCCACCCGCAGGAGCTTCTCCCAACTCTGCCGCAATCGTTGCCGGAATCGTACGAACCGGCTCGAAGAAGGAGGTCGGGATCACTGCCGCATTCCCGGTCACCATGAGTACAGCCATCGTTTCACCGATCGCACGTCCGATCCCCAACACTACGGCAGAAGTGATCCCGGAAATAGAATAAGGAATGATTACTTTATAAATGGTTTGCCATTGAGTAGCTCCTAAAGCTAAGCTGGCCTCTTTCATGACACGTGGAGTGGTACGCATGGAATCTTCCGCTACCGTAATAATCGTAGGCAACGCCATGATAGCCAGCACGACACTCCCCGCAAAGGCAGTTTCCCCTACCGGAAGATTGAGTACTTTCTGGATCAGGGGGACAATCACCACCAGACCGAAAAAGCCGTATACGACAGACGGTATGCCTGCCAATAGTTCAATCACCGGTTTCAACAGGTTCCGGACACGTACATTTGCGATCTCTGCCATATAGATAGCCACTGCCATACCAAATGGCAGGGAAAGAGCGATCGCTCCGATACTAACCAATAGTGTTCCCAATAACAAAGGGATCAGACCGAAAATCGGAGAAGGGGTAGAAGTCGGATACCATTTTGTTCCACCGAAGAAATCCCATAAGGTGATTCTATCCCCGGAAATAACAGTACCCCGAAAATCATCCGCCAGATATTGATGGGGAAAAAAGCAATAATCCCCGGTTCGTTTGCCACCAGTTCACTGATCTTTTCCGGAACATACTGGAATTCATCTCCCAACTCCTCTTCGTCATAATAGTGGGTCAGATCCGAAAGGCGGAAAATCAGGATTTCTTTGTCCATCCCCCCGACTTCATTCCAATTGGTTATTTCACTATCAAAAATATCCATAATCTTTTCCGGTGAAAGATGCCGGACCGGATTTTCCTGATTCACAGCCAGTACATACCCCTCTTCCACCGCCGGACTATTAAATAGCCCGGTTGCTTCCTTGAATAAAAAGAAAACAATCAGCAGGATCGTCAGACTGGTCACACTACCACTGATTAACAAACCTCCTTCTACAAGCTTCTCAATAAACTTTCTCACTCCTTTAAACCTTTAATATTTGTGCTACAAAGGAATAGAATATATGTTAAGAAGAGATTAAATACATTTGAAGGGATTGTTTCATTTGTGTTACAATCCTGTTACGGAAAATAGGGTAATCATTTGGAAACCAAATTAAAAATCATCTTACCTTTATCTAACAAACAACGATGATATAGAGGGAACCATCATCTTTCCGTTATGACTCATTACAGCTCCCTTTCAACTGTAGTGAACATACAATAGTTTCAAAAAACGAAAATTTCTAATCTGCAACCCCATTATTTGTGATAAATTTCATCATTATCTTTTATTATATGCGCCTGTTAAGAGTGATATAGACCCTATTTTGCCATCTTTGCTTAGAATACTTTTGAAATAAAGTTGGAAATTAAATCTCAAAACTATACCCTATGGATGAAAAACCCGATTACAAATACATTCTTTTTCCTCTACCCCTGCTGCAAGAGATCTTTAAAAAGCCGAAGACAGGTTTCAGAGATATTTTTTATTATGGAATTTACCGGTCTGCATTGACAATTAAAATACATACAACAGATGCGATACGGCAGGCTATTTATTGTTATTACCAGGGTGGACTGACTGCCTCTTTAACTGAAAGATTTCATATGCTTGACTTAGAAGATATGGATTCCGGATATGAAGGTTTTGATCCCTGCGGGCATTTTAATCCGGAAGAAGAAATGAGAAAAATTGTAGACCGGAATGATCCGGAACTGATGGAAGAGATCAAAGAGTTCTACTATTTATATCTGATAAAAAAAGTATTAAAGCTGCGTTTTAGTATAGAAGAGGTAATTCATAATTATTATACCTATAACGGTCTTTACAGCCATTTCTACGGTCAACCGTTAGTCATGATCGCTACTAAAACCATGTTGGAGTTTACCTTCCATGAAAAACCGAATTTGAGAAAGTATTATTTGCAGCGTATGCAGGCATACGGTCTATGATTGGGAGAAAGCAGTTTATTAAGACGACCAAGGAGATGATCTTCTGCCGGATGTATGGTGCAAAAAATAAAAACGCACTGTCCTCCATTTTAAAAGATAAAAAAATAAAATCAATCTATACTAAATATAGTACCCGATACCAAAAAGACAAAATAGTAGAACAACTGGTGGCCCGGCATTTTCTGACCGCTAAAGTGTATTATGAAAGAAGGCTTTACCTCTCTACCAAACTTGATTATGAGGAGATCCCTAAAGCCGTCGCAAAATACATTCAAGAGAAAATATTAATTCCAGGATTAAAGCAAATAAAATCAAAGAGTTAGAAGCTCAAAAAAGAATTTTTCAGCACCTTAATAAGTAAAACAGCTTAATAAGTCAGCACATCTTTCAGCACATAAACAGCATTAAAGGCAGCAGACAGCCAGCACTATTAATAAATATACTATATAAATCTCTTCTTATAAATCTTCTCTAATAAATATAGAAAAATAAAGTAGTCAATTTTCCATGAAAATAGACTGTATATTTTCTTTTTTATTTTTTGAAAGAAAACACACCCTATACTAATATACTTATTAGCTACAAATAATATACTTATTATCCACACTTAATATACTTATTACGACTGATTAATAAGTATATTATAAGAAACGAATACCTATCTCTAAGAGAGAAGAAGATTCCCCCGCACACAGCAATTCTCTTTCCCGCACAACCCGTTGTGGTTTCCTGTAGGGAGAGACACCCCAATCCGCAGGGTAAACAACCCCTTTTCCGCAGAGCGAAATATATCTCCCCCTGCGGAAAACCACAACCCACTATACGGAAAACCACCACTACACTCACGGGCACGGTTATCTCCGCTGGTTACATAAAGAAAAAGAGGCATATACTCCTGCATATACCTCTCTTTTTATTGTTTGAAATTAGTTGAGCTTATTTACATTTACTCCAGTCTGTGTTACGCATATCACCGCTTGCTGCCAGCTCTTCATGGAATGCAAAGCAGCATTTCAGGTTTTGAGGAGTGTGCCCTTTGATATCCATTTCCAGATATTCGTTCAGCAACGGTTTGTAATCCGGATGTACGCAGTTGTCAATGATCGCACGGGCACGCTGGATCGGAGATTTACCTCTCAGGTCAGCTACCCCATATTCGGTAATGATCACTTTTACTGAGTGTTCACTATGGTCCATGTGTGACACCATCGGAACGAATGCACTGATCTTACCATCTTTCGCAGTGGAAGGGGTGGTGAAGATAGATAACATCGCTGAACGGGTGAAGTCACCTGATCCACCGATACCGTTCATCATACGGGTTCCGGATACGTGAGTAGAGTTGATATTACCAAAAATATCCGCTTCCAGTGCAGTATTGATTGCTACCAGACCTAAACGGCGGGCTACCTCCGGATTATTAGAGATCTCCTGTGGACGAAGCAAAATCTTATCTTTGAAGAAATCAAGGTTATTGTAGATATCTTCGATCACTTCATTACTTACAGATAAAGAGCAACCACTGGCAAATTTAACACGTCCCTGTTTCATCAGTGCGATCACCGCATCCTGAATCACTTCCGTATATACATTAAAAGCAGGAATATCTTTGTTCTCACCCATACATCCCAGTACGGCATTGGCCACATTCCCTACTCCACTCTGCAAAGGAACGAATCCTTCCGGAAGACGTCCGGCACGCATTTCACTTACGAGAAAATCAGCCACGTTTCTACCGATCGCCATCGTCACGTCATCTAACGGAGTGAATGCTCCTCCTTCGTTGGGTTCATCCGTCAGGACCACTCCTACGATTTTCTTAGGATCCACTTTCACATAGGGAGTACCAATACGGTCTGACGGAGTGTATACCGGAATTTCACGACGGTAAGGAGGATCAGCCGGCTGATAGATATCATGCATCCCTCTGATCTCTTTCGGGTGTTTTTTATTTAATTCTATAATAATACGGTCTGCCATGTCACAGATCGTTGGGGTGATCCCTACTCCACTGGTCGGGATGATCTCACCATCTTCTGTTACGTCAGCCGCTTCAATAATAGCCACATCTACTTTTCCCAGAAAGCCATAACGAAGGCTTTGTGCCAGTTCGGATAAGTGCATATCAAAATACTGGGCGCCGCGGGCATTTAGTAATGCACGCAGGTCTTTGCTGGATTGATAGGGAGTACGGAATTTGATTGCATTGGCACGAGCCAGCGATCCATCTAATTTATCTCCGGTAGATGCACCGGTGAACATACCGATCTGGAAAGGATTTCCTTTTGCATGTTCTTCCATTGCTCTGTTAGCAATTGCTACCGGTACCACTTTGGGACATCCGGCAGGTGTAAAACCACTAAAACCTACATGATCGTCATGGTTAACGAAAGTAGCAGCCTCTTCGGCTGTAATAAATTTTAATGCCATGATATTATTGTTTTAACTTATAAATGCTTATTGCTTTTCATTTCGGCGGCAAAGGTATTAAAAAAAGAGAACATATTCAGTATTTACGGTTGAGTATTTCCGTATAAATGATTGCTTTTCTGACCTCTTCGATCTGGTTAAAAGATTCCGCCGGCACTTCCGGTTGTTCTTCTTCCGCATAGTCTGTTAAGGAGGAGGTAATAGGAGAAACATAGGTTTCAGCCGGAGGCGTATAATACCCTCTGTCAAATGAACGGCTGGATAAAGTTTCATATTTAGTCCTTGATTCCCGGCTGGTTTCCCTTTTCGGTTTTTTCTGTACGGATGAGCGGGTGGATTTCTTTTGGGATCTCTTTTCCGGCTGTTGTTCCCGGGACATCTCTTCGAGCATTTGCCAGAATCCTTTTCCAGGGTTAGAAGCATCCTGTTCTGTCCGGATTTCTTCCGGCACACGATCCTCCATACCCGGCTGTCCAAGAACCTGTGTAGGGGTCTTTTTTTTCTTTCCGGAGCTAAACAATCCACTGATACCTGCTACTACTAAGAGAATAATGTACAGCCAATCACCGAGGTTATCCATAAACTTTGATTACTTTTGCAGTCCAAATATAGGAAGAATTTATGGAGAAGAGATGCAAAATATCATAAAATAAATAAGGGTAACTTCACAGCCACCCTTATTCGATTTAACCAAAACCTTAACTATGAAAAAATTTACGTTTTTCAGTACAAATATAGCTTAGAGGTTTAAATTATGCAAACAATTCTAACCTATTTTTCAAAAAGTTCACAGGTTTATATTTAATTAACAAAATTAAAGAATGGAAATTCAAAAAGAGAGCGCGGACTTAAAATCCGTAGCCAATGGAAAAGAAAAATTTTTATTTATCGAAACGTATGGCTGCCAGATGAATGTAGCAGACACAGAAGTGGTGGGGTCGATCATGCAGATGGATGGATACGTGCTGACGGATCAGATCGAAAAGGCGGATGCGATTTTCGTGAATACCTGCTCGGTCCGTGACAATGCCGAACAAAAGATCTACGGCCGCCTGCAATATTTCCGTTCTTTGAGACGGAAAAAGAGATCTCTGATCGTTGGCGTACTGGGTTGCATGGCCGAACGTGTCAAAGAAGAACTGATTAACAAACACCAGGTAGACCTGGTCGTGGGACCTGACTCCTATATGGACCTGCCGAATCTGGTGGGGGCCGTTGAAAACGGAGAGAAAGCGATCAATGTGGAACTTTCCACGCAGGAAACATATAAAGATGTGATTCCGTTAAAGATTGGAGGAATAAATATCTCCGGATTTATTTCAATCATGAGAGGATGTAATAATTTCTGTACCTATTGCATTGTTCCTTATACCCGTGGCCGGGAACGGAGCCGGGACCTTGAGAGTATTCTCCGGGAAGTCCGGGACATGAAAGAAAAAGGATTCAGGGAGATCACGCTGTTAGGGCAGAATGTGAATTCTTACCTCCATCAAACAGAAGAGGCTGAGATTGATTTCCCTGGCCTGTTGGAGAGGATCGCACAGGAAGTGCCGGACATGCGGATCCGTTTCACCACGTCCCACCCCAAAGATATGAGCGATGAAACGTTGAAAGTCATGGCGAAATATCCCAATCTATGTAAACATATCCACCTGCCTGCCCAGTCGGGGAGTTCACGGATCCTGAAGATTATGAACCGTAAATATACACGGGAATGGTATATGGACAGGATTGCCGCCATTAAAAAGATCCTGCCGGACTGCGCGATTTCCACGGACCTTTTCTGTGGATTCCATTCAGAGACCGAAGAGGAGTACCAGGAGACCCTTTCTTTGATGCGGGAAGTCGGCTATGACTCTGCTTTCCTTTTCAAATATTCGGAACGTCCGGGTACGTACGCAGCCAAACATCTGGAAGATGACATACCGGAAGAGGTGAAAGTACGTCGTTTACAGGGAATGATCGATTTGCAAAACCAGCTCTCCGAGGAAAGCAATAAAAGAGACATTGGCAAGACGTTTGAAGTTTTAATAGAAGGTTTTTCCAAACGTTCCCGGGAACAACTCTTCGGAAGGACCGGACAAAATAAGGTGGTTATCTTTGATAAAAAAGATTATAAAGTAGGCCAGCGTGTGCATGTTAAGATACACAGTGCTTCCTCTGCCACCCTGTTGGGCGAACCTGTCACAGAAGGTTAAAGAAATGTAAATTCTATTGTATTACATAAATTATTTGTTCTTTTGCAAAAAAATTGGGGGATCTGTGCACTAACGGATCACCCCAATTTTGTTTAATTCTAAATTAAAGGTGCGTCTGATGGCAGAAAATAAAAAAACAAGTACTGTTTCTTTCTTTAACTCCCGTCTAACTTCTGTTATAAGTATCGCATTGGTACTTTTTTTATTGGGACTAATCTTTTTAATGGGTCTGTTAGGTAATAAATTATCTGTTTACGTAAAAGAGAATATCTCCTTTTCCATCCTGTTAAAAGATGAACAGAAAGAGGCAGATATCAAGGCTATGCAGAAGAGATTGGATACACTTCCTTTCATTAAATCTACGGAATATATATCCAAAGAACAGGCTGCTAAAGAATTGGAAGAAGAATTAGGGGAAAGTCCGGAAACGTTTCTCGGATTTAATCCTTTGCAGGCTTCTATTGAAGTGAAACTTTTATCTGAATATGCCAATCCGGATAGTCTTCCCATGGTAGAAGAAAAAATAAAATCCTATACTTCCGTATCGGATCTGCTCTACCGGAAAGATATGATGAAGATGGTAGATGACAATATCAAACGACTGAGTATTATCCTGTTGAGCCTTGCCGGGGCACTGATGGTCATCTCGTTCGTACTGATCAGCAACACGATCCGGTTACTGATCTACTCCAAACGTTTCCTGATCCATACCATGAAACTGGTCGGGGCCACTTCCGGATTTATCCGCAGGCCTTTCATCCGTTATAATCTGGTCAGTGGAATCATGGCCTCTATCTTAGCGATCCTGATGCTGATGGGATCTTTATACTATCTTCAACAGGAATTAGACGGCTTCATTGATATGATTGACCTGCCGTCATTGGGAATCGTATTCGGAGGAGTATTTATTTTAGGGATCCTTCTTTCGGTTAGTGCAACCTATTTTGCAGTGAACCGCTATCTGAGAATGGGAATAGACAAATTGTATTACATATAAGAAATCAGAACATGGCAAAAAGAGACTTTGCTTTTGGTAAAGAAAACTTTATCATTCTTGCTGTTGCAGTCCTACTGATTGCAATCGGTTTTATTATGATGAGCGGAGGGGGTTCATTAGATGGAGTATCCTTTAATCCTGAGATATTCAGCAGCCGCCGGATTGTATTCGCTCCATTAGTGACCGTGGCCGGATTTGCATTAGTAGTGGTCGGGATTTTAAGAAACAGCAAAAATAAAGATAAAGAAGTTTCCGAATGAGTGTATTAGAAGCGATTATCCTGGGGATGATCCAGGGGTTAACTGAGTTTTTACCAGTAAGTAGTAGTGGGCATTTAATTATCGGGAGTACGCTCTTCGGACTGGAAGAGGATGAGAATCTGACATTTGCCGTAGCTGTACATGCCGCCACCGTGTTGAGTACGATCGTTGTCCTGTGGAGTGAAGTTTCCGTTCTCTTTAAAGGATTCTTCCGTTTCAAATGGAATGAAGAGACTCAAATGGTAGCGAAAATAGTCCTCTCCATGATCCCTGTGGGAATTGTAGGGATTTTCTTCAAAAAATATGTAGAAGCGATGTTCGGAAGCGGCATTTTACTGGTAGGTTGTATGTTGCTGGTGACAGCCGCCTTATTGACTTTTTCCTACTATGCAAAGCCCCGTCAGAAAGATGAAATATCTTTTAAGGATGCTTTTATTATTGGCCTTTCACAGGCTTGCGCGGTTTTACCGGGTCTTTCCCGTTCCGGGACAACGATTGCAACCGGTATTCTGTTAGGGAATAAAAAAGAGCAGGTCGCTAAATTCTCCTTCCTGATGGTGATCATTCCTATTTTGGGAGAGGCCTTCTTAGATTTGGTGAAAGGAGACTTTTCCGGTGGGACGGATTTAAGCACCACCGCACTGATAGCGGGATTTATGACAGCCTTTGTTTTTGGAACGATTGCCTGTAAGTGGATGATCAATCTGGTGAAAAAAGGGAAACTGATCTATTTCGCCTATTATTGTGTTGCGATGGGCCTGTTTGCCATTATCTATTCATTCATTTAACAGATACAGATGGATTTTATAAAAGGGGAGGTCATTTATTTCGATAAACCCTTACACTGGACCTCTTTTGATTTAGTAAACAAATTCCGGTATAAATTATCGCGAAAACTAAATATTAAGAAAATAAAGGTAGGCCATGCCGGTACACTGGACCCACTCGCGACAGGTGTGATGATCATTTGTACGGGAAAGGCTACCAAACGGATTGAAGAATTTCAATATCAGACCAAAGAATATGTTGCTACCCTGAAACTTGGTGAAACAACACCTTCCTTTGATCTGGAAACAGAGATAGATGCAACCTATCCAACAGAACACATTACCTGTGAACGAGTGGAAAAGGTTTTACAAACATTTGTGGGAACCATCCAACAAACACCTCCTGTTTTCTCAGCCTGTAAAGTAGACGGGAAACGGGCGTATGAACTGGCACGAAAAGGGAAAGAAGTAGAACTAAAATCAAAAACATTGGTTATTGATGAAATAGATCTGCTTTCCTGTGAGTTACCGGTCATTCAGATACGGGTGGTCTGTAGCAAAGGGACCTATATCCGGGCACTTGCCAGGGACATCGGCCAGGCGTTGGATTCAGGAGCCCATCTCACCGGGCTGGTACGAACCCGGGTCGGAGAGATCACATTAGAGCAGTGCATGAGTACAGAGGAGATGGATTCCTTTTTAGATGAAATGATAAAAATAGAAGAAAATTAAATAGACGTATGAAGCTTTCAAAATTTAAATTCAATCTTCCGTCGGAGTTAATCGCATTACATCCGACCCATAACAGAGATGAAGCCCGGATGATGGTCGTACACCGGAAAACCGGAAAGATCGAACACAAAGTATTCAAAGAGATCCTGGATTATTATGGAAAGGATGATGTGTTTATCTTCAACAATACCAAGGTATTTCCAGCCCGTTTATATGGGAATAAAGAAAAGACAGGCGCCCGTATTGAAGTGTTTTTACTACGTGAGCTGAATCAGGATCTGCGCCTGTGGGATGTATTGGTGGATCCGGCCCGTAAAATCCGTATTGGTAATAAGCTCTATTTCGGAGAAGATGATTCTATGGTGGCAGAGGTGATCGACAACACCACTTCCCGTGGCCGTACGTTGCGCTTTCTGTATGACGGAAACCATGATGAATTTAAAGAGGCTTTATATAAGTTAGGGGAAACTCCTCTGCCTAAATATATTGACCGTCCGGTTGAACCGGAAGATGAGGACCGTTACCAGAATATCTTCGCCAGTGAAGAGGGTGCTGTGGTGGCTCCTGCTGCCGGTCTGCACTTCAGCCGGGAACTGATGAAACGTTTGGAGATCAAGGATTGTAAGTTTGCCTTCCTGACTGTTCATTCCGGTTTAGGGAACTTCCGGGAAATCGATGTGGAAGACCTGACGAAACATAAAATGGATTCCGAACAAATGGTGATCAATCCCGATGTAGTCAAAATAGTGAATGAAGGGAAAGACGGCGGACACCATATCTGTGCGGTAGGAACCTCTGTCATGCGTGCGATTGAAACGGCAGTCAGTACAGATGGACATCTGAAAGAGTTTGAAGGATGGACGAACAAGTTTATTTTTCCTCCTTATGAGTTCAGTGTGGCCAACAGTATGGTAACGAACTTCCATCTCCCTCTATCCACCCTGTTGATGATGACAGCTTCCTTCGGAGGCTATGATCTGATCATGGATGCCTACGAGGTAGCCCTGAAAGAGAAATATCGTTTCGGAGCTTACGGGGATGCGATGTTGATTGTTGACTAATCTAATTACAGAAATAGATGGCAACGGTTTATCTGGGTTTAGGAACAAACTTAGGGAATAAACAGGAAAACCTCAACGTTGCCCTGCAACAAATAGAAAAGCAGATAGGGAAGCCTTTTTCCCTGTCTGCTTTTTATGAAACAGCCCCGTGGGGTTTCCATTCGGAAAATACCTTCCTCAATGCAGTGGTGGGTGTGGAAACTTCCCTGTCTCCCTTCCGGTTACTACAAATTACCCAGCAGATAGAAAAAGAGAGCGGCAGAAAGCTAAAATCCGTAGCAGGCTCCTATGAAGACCGGATCATTGACATTGACCTGCTGCTCGTGGGTGATATGACAGTCAACACATCGGAGCTATCCCTTCCCCACCCTTTCATGACGGAGCGGCTGTTTGTGATGGAGCCGCTGGCCGAAATTGCCCCGGATCTTGTCCATCCTGTATTAAAAATCCCTATGAAAGAGATTTTAATCCAATTAAAACTTAAAAAACAGGTATAGTTCCGGCTGCGTATAGGGAAAAAGAGTATATTTGTCCCCGTAAAATCAATGTGGAAAGATTTGGACAGCTTGCAACCACGGTAAAAAATGCTAAATAGATAGACTCTTTTATCTCGTATTTCAACCCTCCAAATCATATTCCCTTAATTATTAATTTTTATTCAATAATTACAACCATGGGATATTTATTCACTTCCGAATCTGTGTCTGAAGGACACCCCGACAAAGTAGCGGACCAGATATCAGACGCCTTATTAGATGAATTCCTGGCGTATGATAAAGAATCCAAAGTAGCTTGTGAAACATTAGTGACGACCGGTCAGGTAGTATTAGCCGGAGAAGTTAAGTCCAGTGCATATGTAGATGTACAGGAAGTTGCACGTAGTGTGATTGAAAAAATCGGTTACACAAAAAGTGAGTATCAGTTTGAAGCGAAATCCTGTGGCGTATTTTCCGCTATCCATGAACAAAGCGGCGATATCAACCGTGGTGTGGAGCGGGAAGATGCGTACAACCAGGGGGCCGGTGACCAGGGAATGATGTTTGGCTATGCAACCAATGAAACGGCGAATTATATGCCGTTGGCATTAGACATTTCTCACAGTTTATTACTGGAATTGGCGGCGATCCGCAAGAATGAGATTGAACTCATGCCTTACCTTCGCCCGGATGCGAAAAGCCAGGTAACCATCGAATATGATGACCATGGCAAACCGTTGCGTATTGATACGATCGTTGTTTCCACTCAGCATGATGAATTTATTCTGCCTAACGGTATTTCCCAGGAGGAAGCGGATAAGGCCATGCAACAGAAGATCGCGACAGATATGAAAACGATCCTGATTCCCCGTGTGAAGGCTCAATATCCGGCACATGTTCAGGAGCTGTTCACTGATAACATTGTCTACCACATAAATCCGACCGGTAAATTTGTGATTGGTGGCCCTCATGGCGATACCGGACTGACCGGACGTAAGATTATCGTGGACACCTATGGTGGTAAAGGAGCTCACGGTGGGGGTGCTTTCTCCGGAAAAGATCCTTCTAAAGTGGACCGTTCCGCAGCGTATGCCGCCCGTCACATTGCCAAGAACCTGGTAGCAGCAGGTGTGGCAGATGAAATACTGGTACAGGTTTCCTATGCGATTGGGGTAGCTACTCCGATGAATATCTTTGTCAACACATATGGCAGATCCAATGTAAGGTTTACGGACGGTGAAATTGCAGAAAAGATCTGGCATCTGTTTGATATGCGGCCAAAGGCGATCGAAGACCGCCTGAAACTACGGAATCCGATCTATTCGGAAACAGCAGCCTACGGACATATGGGCCGTACTCCTGAAGTAAAGAAAAAAACATTTATATCCAGATATAATCCTGCTCCTGTGGAGTGTGAGGTAGAACTCTTCACCTGGGAAAAACTGGATTATGTAGACCAGGTCAAAGAAGCTTTCGGGCTTTAAATACAGAAGGAGGTGTCCCAAAAGTCTATATACTCTTTGACAAAGTTACAGCTTGTAAGCCCGGAGGGCTTGAATGTAAATAACCGCGGGTGAAACCCGTGGCGGAAAGCAGCCACACGCTATGAACCCCGAAGCGGGTTCAACCCTTTCAGGGTTGTGGTGGAGAGGGTTTCGCCTATACCCCGGGTTCCACCCGGGGTTATTCACATATAACTCCTTTCGGAGTAATTACTTATAAATCGTAACTTTTTAATTTTTTTGTTTTACTTTTGGGACACCTCCTTTTTTTATCTTTCTGAGTTTACTTTTATTCTCTGTTTGTTTTGTAAACTATTCTACTATTAATTACTTTTTCTATAACTATAGATCGCCCAGGAATTAAACACCAAAGCAAATGTGGAAAGGGCGAGTAGTTGTGGAAGGAGTTGTCCGATGCTGCTTCCTTTCAGGTAGACTGCCCGCGTGACTTGTATGAAATAGCTTAGGGGGTTGATTTTGGCTACTGTTTGTGCCCATTCCGGCATACTGCTGATAGGCGTGAAGAGCCCGCTTAGCAGGATGAGTATAAGCATAAAGAAGAACATGACGAACATGGCCTGCTGCATGGTATCGGAATAGTTGGATATGACCAGTCCTAACCCGGATACGACCAGAATATATACAGTAGCATATAGATAGATTGTCAGGATATTCCCGGCGGGGGTGAGCCCGTAGATCAGGGCGGCCAACAGGAAACTGATGGTCAGGATAATGAATCCGATGATCCAGTAAGGGATGAGCTTGCCTAAAATGAAGGTGAGCCTTTTTACGGGTGTGACATTCATCTGTTCAATGGTTCCGGCTTCTTTTTCGCCCACAATGTTGAGAGCGGGTAGAAAGCCGGCTATCATGGTGAGTAGCATCACTACCAGGGCGGGTATCATGAAGACTTTATAGTCGAGATAGAGGTTGTATTTATTATGGGGGACGATGTTAATAAGGGCACTGCTTGTTTTATCCGTATTCAATCCCCATTCGGTGGTGATATCATCTGCAAAGTCGGCCATGATAGCTGCCAAATAGGCGGAGCCGAGTCCCCCTTTGGTTCCGTTGACTGCATTGGCAGATATCATGACGTTGGCAACTCTGTTTTTAATGAGTTGTTCTTCGAATTCGGGTTCGATTTCGAGGATGATGTCTGCTTTACCGGATTCGATGCTCCGGAGGGCTTCATCATTGGAGCCGGACATATCTTCGGGCAGGAAGTAGCCGGAAGCAATGACTTTGTTGATTAATCGTTCGGAGTAGCTGCTCCGGTCGTTGTCAACGACGGATAGCTTTACGTTGGTTATTTCCTGATTGGCTGCCCAGGGCATAATCAGAAGCATCATGACAGGCATAAAGAGGATCAACCGGGGGATGAACGGATTCCGGAGGATTTGTTTGAATTCTTTTTCTAAGAGATATTTTAGCATAAGAGTCTTTTTTATTTAGGATAATCTTTTCTTGAATGTTCTGAGACTTATTACCAGCAGGACAAATATCATAAGCAATATAATGCCAATTTCTTTTATCACGTATATACCTGCTACTCCTTGTATCATGAGTTTGCGGATAGCTTCAATATACCAGCGGGCAGGCATGATACTGGATATCCACTGCAGAATAGGAGGCATACTTTCAATAGGGAACATCATCCCTGAAAGCAACATGGTGGGCATCATCAATGCCATACCGGAAGCGAGCATTGCGGCTACCTGTGTGGTGACTACATTGGAGATAAGGAGTCCAAGCAGAAGGGCCACAAGAATAAATAGCAAGGAGACGAATATGATAAGTAACAGGCTTCCGGCTATGGGGACTTTGAGTACAAATACGGATAGTAGGAGTATGCTGATCAGATTGACAATGGAAAGGGTGAAATAGGGTACGGCTTTGGCAATGATAATGTATATAGGTTTGATAGGAGATACCAGTAAGACTTCCATACTTCCTTTTTCTTTTTCCCGTACAATGGCGATAGAGGTCATCATGGCACATATAAGCATCAGGATAAGGCCCATAACACCGGGCACGAAGTTGTAGGCTCCTTCCATCTGAGGATTATAAAGCATCCGGGTCTGGGGAATGATAGCAAATGAGGACGGGTATTGGGTAGAAATTTCCTGCTGGTACTGGGTAATTATGCTGGTGGCATAGTTGACAACGGTAGTTGCCTGATTGGGGTCGGTCGCATCTGCAATGAGTTGTACGGCAGCCTCTCCTGTATGCAGCATATTACTCTGGAAGTCGCTGTCGAATACGATCACCATCGTAGCAGTTCCTTTTTTCATCACGTCTTCTATTTGCTCCGGGCTGTGTAGCTCTTCTACCAATGTGAAGTATGGGTTGGCTGCAATACGTTGAATAATTTGCTGTGTAACCACATCATTCGAGAGATCGTATACGGCAACCGGGGTATTTTTGACTTCGGTAGTGATGGCAAACCCAAAGAGGATGATCTGCATAATGGGCATTCCGAGCAATATAAGCATGGTCCGGGCATCCCTGAATATGTGGAAGAATTCTTTTTTTACAAATGCTAAAAACTGCTTCATGTCTTAATCTGAATTTCGTGTTGCTTTTCTTGCGAATTTCTGGAATACTTCGTCCATCGTTTGTGAGTGTGTCTGTTCTTTGAGATTCTTCGGCGAGTCGAGTCCTTCGATCCGTCCGTCTACCATAATGGAAACCCGGTCGCAGTATTCAGCTTCATCCATGTAGTGGGTGGTGACAAATACGGTAATGCCTGCTTCGACGGCTTCGTATATCATTTCCCAGAACTGCCGGCGGGCTACCGGATCGACCCCTCCGGTAGGTTCATCCAAGAATACAATTTTAGGTGTGTGGAAGATAGAGACGGAGAATGCCAGTTTTTGTTTCCACCCGAGCGGAAGGTCACGAACCAGGGTGGTTTTTTCCTGCATAAACCCCAGATGATTCAGTATTTGATCGGTTTTGGTTTCTATATCTTTTTCTTTCATGCCGTAGATCCCCCCGAAAAGACGGATATTTTCCCAGACTTTCAGGTCTTCGTAAAGGGAGAATTTCTGGCTCATATAGCCTATGTTTTGTTTGATTTTTTCCTGTTGCCGGGCTATATCAAATCCGGCTACGGTTCCCTGTCCGGAGGTAGGCAGGCTGAGTCCGCAGAGCATCCGCATGGCTGTTGTTTTGCCGGCTCCGTTGGCTCCGAGGAATCCGAATATTTCACCTTTATAGACTTCAAAGCTGATATGGTCTACTGCTATGAAGCTCCCGAATTGCTTGGTGAGTTCTTTTGCGCTGATTACGATGTCATTCATGTTGTTTCTTTTGTGTTATTTTCATGAAACAATCTTCTATGGTTGGCTTGATGGGATGTACATCGACATTGGTATGACCTTTGTCTTCCAAATATTTTTTCAATTCATCCGGTGTTAATGTATCATCTACGGTTACATGGTGGCTTTCGCCGAAGGTGAAACTACTTGTTATGTGTTTGTTTTCCCGTAGGTCAAGCAGGAGCTTATACATATGGTCTGCTTTCACGGCCCATAGTTTTTCGTTGAACTCCTCTACTATTTTCGCCGGGGTATTGATCTCGGGGAATTCCCCGTCCAGAATAAAGGCGATCCGGTCGCACAGGGAAGCTTCATCCATATAAGGAGTAGAAACCAGAATAGAGATATTTTGCTGTTTGAGTTGTTTGAGCATTTCCCAGAATTCTTTCCGGGATACGGGGTCTACTCCGGTGGTGGGTTC